>NC_006300.1:1982142-2312500 GCF_000007745.1 [Mannheimia] succiniciproducens MBEL55E
TTTTCAAATGGCTAAATTCCGTTATTTAACCGAACCTTTTCAAATCAAAAATTTACAGTTAAAAAACCGTGTAGTCATGCCGCCGATGTGTATGTATGTGGCGAAAGAAGACGGTATTGCCAATAATTGGCATTTTGTGCATTACGTCAGCCGCGCCGTGGGCGGGGTGGGGTTGATTATCGTGGAGATGACCAATGTCGCCGACAACGCCCGTATTTCGCCCGACTGTTTGGGCTTGTGGAACGACGAGCAGGCACAGGCACTGAAAAAAATCGTGGACGAATGCCACGCGCAAGGGGCGAAAATTGCGGTGCAAATCGGACACGCGGGGCGTAAAGCCTTAGGCTGGGACGATGTGGTTGCGCCTTCCGCCATTATTTGCGATGAAAGCGTAACCAGCGATAAAAGCCGCTGGTCGTACAAAATGCCGCGGGCTTTAACCACTGAAGAAGCGGAACAAGTGGTGCTGCAATTTCAAAGTGCGGTGCGAAGAGCGGTAGCAATCGGTTTCGATGCCGTTGAAATCCATGCCGCACACGGCTATTTAATCCATCAGTTTTATTCGCCGAAAATGAATATTCGTACCGACAAATACGGACAAGACAAATGCCTGTTCGGTATAGAAGTGATTCAAGCGGCAAAAGCGGTAATGCCGGCCGAAATGCCGTTGTTGGTGCGCATTTCCGCTCAAGAATACAGCGATAACGGTTTTCCGGCCGAATACGGCGTTTCTGTTGCGAAACGCTTTGCCGAGGCGGGCGCGGACGTGTTGCACGTTTCCGGCGGCGGCGACGGTAATTTCATATAAGCTCCAATTAGTTTGATGGTTAATAACTGGACAGCACTTTAACAATTAAGCGATTTCTGTCGAGAAATGAGTTTCAATTTTTCGAGCAAGATCGCAAAAATAACATTTTTTCTCGTCAAAACTGCGGTTTTATGCGCAGATAGATGTCTTGTGGAAGGAAATAATCCTTCGTGTTGTCACGGTAATAAGCCACACCATCTATCAGTACAATGGCATCAAATTTTGGCTTTTTGATTTCGATACCGTGCAAACTATATAACACAACTGAAAGCAGATCCATCTGTTCAGCAGTAGTTAATTCTGTTTGCTTGTAGAGTTCAACTAAACGTTTCGAATAATGCTTTTTAAGCTGTTTCGCTTTCATCTGTTGGATGAGTTTACGGTCAATCTTTAACTCACGACGATATGCCGATTTCAGGTGATTAATAAAGCCTGTAATTGCCGCAATTTGACCTGTTTTTTCACTCAAGTAGTTATTTAACTGTTCCTGTGTAGGATAGTCTGTAACCGCTTGAGAACTGATTAAGTCGATAGCTGGTTGCAAAGCTAACCGAACAGATTTTAGTGAAGTTTTACCATCATCATATCGTCTTTGTAAAAGTTTATAGTAACTTGCTATACAAGGTATAGATTCTTTAAGTTTATTAAAAAGGGATTGTATGCGTTGCATTTCAGCTAAGTCGTCTTTTAAAGCTTCATCTACAACTACTTGATTCGTATCAAGTAACCAGCGTAATACAGTTAAATTTGCACGCAAGCCGTTTGGCTTGAAGTGCGTAACCAACTCCGCATAATCAGGAATTTTCTGCCAAATATCATCGCAATCAATGAAGAAACGCATAAAATCCGAGCCTTTATGCAAAACAACGCTGATACCACATTTTCGCATATACCAGAAAATGAATTTCTTGTAGGCGGTTTTAACCGCCTTATTACGCAAAATATGTCCATTCAGACGAATCATATTGAACAATAAACTTCGTCTTGCGCAATCAGGGCAAACATTACCGTAACCAGACGGCATTTCACCTTTGCATTTCGAGCAAGTGGAAAGTAACTTTTCGTCACATTTCTTGCATAATTGCTTCTCTTGGTTGTGAACCTTACGATAACGGCGACAATTCTTGCAAGTAGCAAAGGTATATCGGCGATAACACTGCAAACAGACCGATTCATTCGTTACTAGTGAACGGTATCTATCGCGTGTCATTTTACCACATTCTGAGCATTCTATTTCCTCTCGGAAATAACGAGTGCAAGAACTACATACCGCACCGTAACGACTTATCATACCGATTTCAAATGTACCTGAGGTTTTACCACAGCGTACGCAATCTGTTAATTTTTCACACTCAAGGCAAAGTTCGCCCTCGCGGTGAATACGCTTGAGTTGTCCGCATTGCTTACAAGTCTTTTTCTTAAACCATTGGGCGTAGCAATTCGCGCAATAATATTCCTCTTGGAATTTGCGTGTTACTTGAGCTTTGCCACAAATAGAGCAACTATTTCTCTTTTGAGGGCGGATCTTAGTGATTTTCATGCTGCGATTTTTAACTGTCGTTTCAAGCGTTCCCATTGACGGTTCATACTTAAAACAGAATCGGTTTTAGGCTTATTGGTTACTGTTTTACGGCTTACGGTTTTGCCTTTGGATGCATATTTAAAGAGTGTATCAAGCTCCATAGGGTAGTTTTCAAAGGCAAACGCCTTTTGTGTTATAGCGCTTTGTTGAGTAGCTTGAATGAAATCCTTACTTGATAAATTTAGGATTTTAATCGCGTTTACCAGTAAGTTTTTACGTTCTTCAACAGGAAGTTGTTCAAACGCAAGGGCTGTTCTTGTCTGGCATATTTCTGCTTGAGAAATGCCGCATTCTTCCACAAATCTAGCAAAAGCGTGAGTGGATTTTGCGACCGCAGTACGCCGAACAAGATTGATGAAGTAACGCAATACAGCAAAATACACTTGAGCGTCCACACGTTTTCCAAAACATTCACCTGAATTAGTTGTAAATACCTTATCAAGCGTTTCCATCGTTGCAATTTCTACTTCATTAAGCGGTGTAGTAATGACCTGTAATTTCTCACCGCATTGATGACAGTAGTTTAGCTGTCGCTTCTCTGCTGAAAGCAAATGCGGTTGATACAGTCCGCCACAACAAGAGCATTTAGATCCAAATAGAACCTTATGTTTCAAACAACCAAAGTGCCAGGCAAAACGCCATTCATTACGCAAATAAGGAGTTTCTTCTAAGCAGCAAGGACAATAAGATTGACCGACACGAAATGAACGATTACGTGAACCTCTTGAAAGCACCCACTTAGCTTGACCTTTAATGAGAGTATTTTTGCCGTTAATCGGTCTCAATACGGAATAAAGCGAATGATTCACTAAGTTTACCTGCTGATTAAGCGATAATTCGGTAATATCAGCATAAATATGCTGTGCAATTGGTTCAAACCCTCTATCTAAATCATACGTCCATAGTCGCCATTTATTCCAATAAAACCCTGTAAACGTAATCGGCTCTGTACCACAATCTAGGGCAGCACGAATAAGCCATGAACTAATACTTTCATTCGAGTAGAGCGGTGTTTTGATAACACCTAATTTTATCCGATAATTTTTCGGAAGCCCTGCGTTGGTTGTACCCATGAATTTTTCTCGATGATGTCTAACGTAATTTGCTCAGTACCTGATGTAATCGCTTCAACGGCACACACCGTTAATAAGCGATGTACATTGCCTAAGTTACCACCTGAAATTGTATGAATTTTCGTTGCCAACTCTGGCGAGTGCAGATTAGAACATTTCTTCAATGGCAAAATACCTTGAAATTGGAAGAGTAGCTTTTGAAAATCCTTATCCAATTTCCATGTTGGCAATTCAGCAACATCAAAACGGCTGGCGTGTTGTGGGTCAGTGTGTAGTACACGAATTGCATCTCTTGTACCTACACCGACAATAGGAATTTGCAGTTCATTACATAACATTTTAATCGCATTCATAACCTGACGTTGCAAACGTGGTGTACCAACCAACAGAGAATGAAACTCGTCAATAATCAACATTTTGACACGAAATTCTCGGAACAAATGGATAGTCTGATAACGAAGTTTTGCTATCGTATCTGTCGGCTTATATGGTACGTAGAACCGCTCTAATAATGAGATGTACAATTCTTTTTCATTCGCACTTGGTGGGGCTTCGGCAAGAAGAATAGGGTAAATCGCATTAGAATCACTGTCGATATACGCCTGACCGTACAAGTCGAAGAAGCGGCGGATCAGTGTGGTTTTTCCATTATTGGAATCGCCGACAATCAACAAATTCAACATTCGTGGGCGTTTTGGTTTATTCATTAAAGAAACCAAATTATCCATAATGTCTTTGGCGACGCCATAACCTAACCATCTTGGCTCGTCCAAGAACGCAATCCTCTCCTGATTGTCCGCTGTCACAAGATGGCGGAATTTTTCATGAATATGTTCGTATTGCATTAGTCTACCTCACCAAAAGATAAGCTCTCATCATCTAAAGCAAGCAAATTCGATGTTACTACGACTGGTACAACAGCCTTAGTTTCCACTTTCGTTTCAATAATTGGCTTACTTGCTTTGTGCATTTTTTGTCGTTCAGCCTGACGGCGTGCTTTTTTCGTCCGTTGAGCCGATTCAGCAACCATTTCACGCATCTCGGTTAAACCATCTAAAACTTGTTGCTCGTTGATATATTTATCACCTTTATTCGCAATTCGGCTACGAACCTCTCTATATTCCCAAATGCTCATTTCGGGCATTGCCTGATTTGCAAATGGAATTGGGAAGTAACGTTTTAATTTCGGATCATAAAACCAAATTTTGCTGATATTTCGCGGGTCTCGGCGAAACAGAAATTCCTTAGATTTACCGCTTTCATCTGAATCACTGATATACATATTTAGTGCAACATCGTAATAACGAAGTCCGTCAATTGTTACACCATTATGCTGAATGGTACGAGTGATACTTGGCAAGAAATCAAGTAGTAGTGTTTGTTCATCAACAGGAAGTTGCGGATAACCACATCCCACTTCATTTTCATCTCCAAAAATACCAATCTTCCATTTTTGTTCAGGAGAAATGCCTAAAGCAGAATGCACACGTTTGTGGTAAACATTCACAATGTAATGTACCAACCATTTTTCAAACTCATCGAGAGTCATAATGGCCTCTTTTTCCGAATCGTAAGAGTCACGCTCTTTGATGTTGGAGAATGTTGTTCCCGCTAAACTGTGAACTTCTTTCATAAATGTACCGATAACACGCTCAATATGTCCGCCATATTCAGGTCGCCCCATCGGCCTAAATTCAAGATGGATTCCGTGTGCAGAACAAGATTTAGATAAATCCAAAGCCTGAAAATCTGGGCCATTATCCACATGCACTTTCACTGGGTAGCCAAAAGCATTCCATTCTGAGCCTTGCAAACCTAAATCAAGCAGTAGGCGTTCTTTCGGCAAAATGCCACGTGCAATACACATCGCCACCGAAGTTACAGAAGGCGCATCAAGTGAAAGGTAATAACCAACAATCATTCTGCTGTATATATCTATCGCAACCGTCAAAAACGGTCGGCCAATCGGTTTACGATACTTACTATCCACAATAATTAGGTCAACTGGTGTATGATCAATTTGTACCACACTCAATGGATAATCCGCATCAGGAAAGCTATTTGGCTTCGGCTTAAATTTGTTGCGTGCCTTTTCTCGTTGCCCGCGTTTCCGTAATCGCTCTTCCTCTGAAATATGCAAAATGCGTATACGGATGGTTTCTTTGCTTGGGCTTTCCACTTTTTCAATTTTGCATCGGCGGCGAATTTCTCTAATGGTTTGCTCAGTAGTTGGGCGTTGTTTATGCAGGTAAAACTCATTGATTACCTGCACGATCAGCTTGTCTTGCTCTGGCGTTAAGCGGGAATTTCCTTGTTGCCATCCACGTTTTTGATCGACTAAACCTGCGATAGATCCTATGGAATTATAGGCTTGTAACCAACGGTATAATGTACGAGGGTTCACCCCAACATCTTCTGCACGAGCCTTAACTGCGTAAGGCCGATGTTGATCCATCCCTAATAACGGTTTAATTGCTTCATATTTTTGTTGGGCTTTCTCCCAATATTCATTACTAATAGCGGTTAAATCCACAGACAGATCCGTTCGCTCGTTCATTTTGAAATTCTCAAGCTGATGAATACTGACGACTTTGGTTGTACGAGTGTTGAGATTTCGGACGAGCAGTTGGGAGGGTTCATCCATATAATCAACCAATTCATACTGTTCTCCATCTTCTCTATTTAGGTAAATATTACCTTTTTGCAAAATAATACGTCCCCGATCTAATCGGTGATGATAGCGCTTTTCTGTAAATCCAGAGTTACTCATCATTATTCCCCCATACCTCGGTAAATTCATTAAGTGGTAGAAACCAATTGCAATGTAGTTGTTTCGTTGCCAGTAAGTGATAGATGATTTGTAGGCCTTTCATGCGATATAGAGAACCTGCAAAAAATCGAGAGAGTAAATAGTCAATCGTGGTATTTCCCATCAGTTTTACTTGGGCTAAAATGACATTTATATCTTCTTGTTCATGCTGTATTCGCTTATAACGCTGGACATAGTTGAGATTGAAAAGTGCTAGATGTCGAATCCGATCTTCATCATACACATGGAATACATAGCCGTTTTCTTGGCAAAAACATATTGCAGCTTTCCATTTTTCTTTCCATTCTTTCCAGTGCTTCTGCCATTTTGCTTTCGGTTTGACCTCGATTAACATCGGCTTTCGACCGTCTGTAAATGACAAGAAGAAATCTGGTGTATAGGTATAAGTGATCCCATTCTTGACGAAAGGTAGGGTAGTCGGTTGAGAGACGATTTTATCTACTGAAGGTAGATAAGTGAAATACATCAAAAAATCACGCTCTAAAGTCGATTCATAGGGAATACTCACTCCGTTTTTAAAGGGAATATGACCCGACACACTCATCCAAGTGGGCTTAATTTTTCTAACCTGTTGAAAACTATGTGTTTTTCTCATAATAATTTGACACCTATTTCTTGTTTTCTAAATAATTTGACAGCTATTTCTAGTTTTTATGACATTTATTTCTGGTTTTTATGTCGTAAAAAATAGGATAAACCCTTATCTTTTCGTTGAATGAATAGCTAATTATGACATTTATTTCTAGTTTTTACAGAGGAACCATTCCCAAACCGGGAGAAATATCGCTGGCACATAACGGTGTGCTATTCTTAGACGAATTACCCGAATTTGAACGGCGGGTTTTGGATGCCTTGCGTCAACCTTTGGAAAGCGGGGAAATTATTATTTCCCGTGCTACGGCGAAAATTCAATTTCCGGCTAAATTCCAACTTATTGCGGCGATGAACCCAAGCCCTACTGGTAATTATCAGGGAACCCATAACAGAACTTCCCCGCAACAAATTATGCGTTATTTAAACCGGTTATCCGGGCCTTTTCTTGATCGTTTTGACTTGTCAATTGAAGTACCGCTATTACCTAAAGGCGCTTTGCAGAGTTTGGATAACCGCGGCGAAACCAGTGCGCAGATTCGACAGAGAATCTTGCAGGTGCGGGAAATCCAATTAACCAGAGCCGGTAAAGTTAATGCTCATTTAAGCGGCAAAGAAATTGAACGAGATTGTAAATTAAGTACTCAGGATTCCATATTTCTGGAAAATGCCTTAACAAAATTAGGGCTTTCCGTGCGCGCCTATCACAGAATTCTAAAAGTGTCGCGCACTATTGCCGATCTGGACAACGAACTCCATATCAGTCAGCGCCATATTGCGGAAGCCTTGGGATACCGCGCGATGGACAGGCTTTTACAAAAGCTGAACAACAACGATTGATCTATAATCCAAAATAAGATATTGCATTTAAAACTTTAGAAAAATTAACCGCACTTTTAACAATTAATTATTGGAAATTGGTGGGTCGTGAGCGATTCGAACGCTCGACCGACGGATTAAGAGTCCGCTGCTCTACCACTAAGCTAACGACCCACAAACGAAAAGTGTGGTTATATTAAATAAAATCCCAATAAAATGCGACCATATTTTTTATATTTCTCACCCTTTTTTGACATAAGATAATTTTATTTTCGAGTAAATACAGCTAAATCAATAAAGCGAAAAATAACGCTGATTTTTTCCAAAACAAGCGCATACTTAACTTGCTATCTCTATTCGGGCAACTTAAACTCTTCTTATCGTCTTTGACTGGTTTAAGGCTTACGGATATTTATACTATGAACGGATTATTAAGAAAAATAAGTTCGAAATGGCTAACTGAAAGTATTATCAAAACACTTCCTATTTTTATTTCATCCAACTTAGTAGCTATCGTTATTTGGAAACTACAAATTTCTCATTTAGCAATGCCGCTGATTTTAGGCGTTATTGCCGGCGGTTTAGTTGATTTGGACAGCAGTATCGGCGGAAGAATCAAAAACCTGATTTTCAGCTTGATTGCCTTTGCTATTTCTTCGCTGGGTGCGCAAATATCATTAGGATACGGCTGGATTTTTATCCCGGCAGTAATGGTCAGTGCGTTTATTCTGGTTATGCTTGGTGCATTGGGACAACGTTACAGTACCATTGCTTTCGGTACGTTAGTAGTCGCTATCTATACCTGTTTAAGTTATAACCCTGAAATGCCCTGGTACGGAAATATGTCGATGATTCTCATGGGGGCAACTATTTACGGATTGGTAAGTATTACCGTGTATTTATGTTTCCCAAACCGAGTAACGCAGGAAAATTTAGCCAATTCTTATGATGCGTTAGGAGAATATTTACAGGCAAAATCAGAATATTTTGATCCGGATGACGATAATTTAGCAACGAAACAAATCAATTTAGCCGAAGCGAACCGTAAAGTTATGCCGGCTTTTGATCAAACAAGAGTATCGTTATTTTATCGATTACAAGGGCATAATCATCAAGTAAGGACACGCCGATTACTGCGTTATTATTTTAGTGCGCAAGATATTCTTGAAAGGGCAAGTTCCAGCCATTATCAATATCATGAACTTTTTCAAGAACTGAACAATACGGATCTGATGTTCCGTTTTCAACGGGTAATGGAATTGCAAGCCGCCGCCTGTCAAAAAATAGCAACGGCGCTTCGCCGGAGAGAAACCTATACTCATAGCCCTCGGGGAAAGAAAGCATTACAGGGCTTACTTGATTCTTTAAATTATTACAATAAGCAAGGATTACCAAATACTTATCGCTGGCAGATGATTGCGGAAAACCTCCGTAATATTGAAAACCAATTGAGCCAAATAGAACAAGATAATATTAGTGTAGAGGCATCGGATAACGAATTAGTAAAATCAATTCGATTAACCGGTGAAAATGTCTCCGGAATACAAAATATGTTCAGAGTAATACGCGGACAATGCACTTTTTCTTCTCAATTATTTCGCCATGCCGTCCGGCTTTCTATTTTAATGGTGATTTGTAGTGCGCTCGTTCAGATTTTTAATTTAGACAGCAAGGGATATTGGATTGCCTTAACCGCAATTTTTGTCTGCCAGCCGAATTACGTCGCTACCAAAAAAAGATTAATACAGCGGATTATCGGCACTGTGTTGGGTGTTATCGTCGGCTACAGTTTTCAGTATTTATCACCAAGTCTTGAGGCGTTATTAGGTTTAACCGTATTAACGGGCAGCTTATATTACTTTTTCCGTCTGAGTAACTACGGATCCTCAACATTTTTTATTACTCTACTTGTTTTCGTCAGTTTAAATGTCATTGGTGTAGGTGCAAATGAAGGAATCTTACCAAGATTGTTTGACACCTTACTCGGTACCGCATTAGCCTGGATTGCCGTATCATTCCTTTGGCCGGACTGGAAATATTTGAATCTACATAATAATTTGAAAAGTACGTTATCCGCCTGCACGGAATATATGCGCCACATAATTGCCCAATTACAATTCGGTTATAACGACCAACTGGCTTATCGCGTAGTGCGTCTCGAAGTGCATAATAATATTTCCTCACTTAGTGCGGTTATTTCTAATATGTATTCGGAACCGGGCAAATATCAAAAGGCCTTAGAATTTGCGCCTAAATTGCTTGGCATTACCTACACATTATTAAGCTATATTTCCACAATGGGGGCCTATCGTGCGGCAAGCAGGGAACTGGATCACAATACAGAATTTTCCGCATTATTTTTTAAATACGGTAAACAAACGACAGAAATCCTGGATTGTCTAACTGATAAAAAATGTTCGACTGATAATATTAATGAACGAATTAAAATTATTGACGAAAATCTAGCTCGATTTAATAAATATGATAAACAAAGCAATGGCATCGAACAGGTACTAGTGCAGCAACTAAGAATGATATTACAGCTACTGCCGCAATTAGGGGTTTTAGTGAAAACAGAAAACTCGTATTTTCAATTAGAATCCTAAATCTAATTTTAAGCAAAAGAGCCGCCTCAATTGAAGGCGGTTTTCATCAAAAGTGCGGTTAAAATTTTGAAAATTTCATTAAGTAAAAATTTTATAATTAATTCGAAAATATCTTCCTCTTTAATTAAAATAATAAAAATTCGCTCTAAATGACTAAACCATACAATACCGAAAGCCCCGTATTTTCTAAATATGGCCAATAGCCGGTAAAATTAATTTTGCATTCTGTATCAATAGCCCGCAATACCGGGCTATTAATTACATGCTCTACGCTTAAAAAGTTTTACTAGGCAAATAAAAAAGCCCGCTATCGCGGGCTCTTCAATAATAAATTAAAAAATTATTCTTCTACAGCTGCTGCTGTTTCTGGGCGATCTACTAACTCAATGTAAGCCATTGGAGCGTTATCACCTGCACGGAAACCACATTTTAAGATACGAGTATAACCACCCGCACGTTGTGCAAAACGTGGACCTAATTCATTGAATAATTTAGCAACAGTTTCAATGTTGCGTGTACGAGCGAAAGCTAAACGACGGTTTGCTACGCTGTCTTCTTTTGCTAATGTAATTAACGGTTCAACTACACGACGTAATTCTTTAGCTTTTGGCAATGTAGTCTTGATGATCTCGTGACTAACTAAAGAACTTGCCATATTACGGAACATCGCTTGGCGATGGCTGCTATTACGGTTTAGTTGACGACCACTCTTACGATGGCGCATGATCTTATCCTTCTCAGAAAAATCTAACCAAGAAATTAGTCTTCAGCAATACTTGCCGGAGGCCAATTCTCAAGGCGCATACCCAGTGACAAGCCACGAGAAGCAAGCACGTCTTTAATCTCAGTAAGGGATTTCTTACCAAGGTTAGGCGTTTTTAATAACTCGACTTCAGTACGTTGTACTAAATCACCGATATAATGAATTGTTTCTGCTTTCAAACAGTTAGCAGAACGAACTGTCAACTCTAAGTCATCAACAGGACGCAACAGAATCGGATCGAATTCTGGTTTCTCTTCCTTAACTTCAGGTTGACGAACATCTCGCAAATCAACGAATGCATCAAGCTGCTCTGCTAAAATTGTTGCTGCACGACGAATCGCTTCTTCAGGATCAATAGCCCCGTTTGTTTCAAGCTCAATAACCAACTTATCCAAGTCAGTACGTTGCTCAACACGTGCTGCTTCAACATTGTAAGCAATACGGTCTACAGGACTATAGCATGCATCCACTAACAAGCGACCAATTGGTCGTTCTTCGTCTTGAGCATGTACACGAGCTGATGCTGGTACATAGCCTCTGCCACGTTGTACACGAATACGCATATTAATTGATGCGTTTTCGTCGGTTAAGTGACAAATAACATGCTCAGGATTTACGATTTCAACATCACCGTCATGGGTAATGTCTGCCGCAACAACAGGGCCGATTCCAGATTTGTTTAATGTCAGAAAAACATCATCTTTATTCTGAACTTTAACCGCTAGGCCTTTTAAGTTTAGAAGCACTTCAAGAATATCTTCTTGTACGCCTTCTTTACTGCTGTATTCGTGCAATACGCCATCAATTTCTACCTCAGTTACAGCACAACCTGGCATTGAAGATAGAAGAATACGACGCAATGCATTACCCAGAGTATGACCGAAGCCACGCTCTAACGGTTCTAAGATCACTTTAGCATGAGTTGGGCTGACTTGCTCAATATCAACTAAGTGTGGCTTTAAAAATTCTGTAACAGAACCCTGCATTTTATCCTCTCTTTGCTTCCAAGCTTTAACTATTATTTAGAGTAAAGCTCAACGATCAGATGTTCGTTAATGTCTGCTGATAAATCAGAACGTTCAGGAACACGTTTGAACACACCTTCCATTTTAGCAGCATCAACTTCTAACCAAGTTGGTTTTTCTCTTTGTTCTGCTAATTCTAACGATGCCTTAATACGAGCTTGTTTTTTAGACTTTTCACGTACAGCAACAACATCGTCAACTGAAACTTGGAAAGATGGAATATTCACAACACGACCATTTACAACAATCGCTTTATGACTCACCAATTGGCGAGCTTCAGCACGAGTTGCAGCAAAGCCCATGCGATAAACAACGTTATCCAATCGACCTTCTAATAATACTAGTAAGTTTTCACCGGTATTACCTTTTAAACGGTTTGCTTCTTTATAGTAGTTACGGAATTGACGTTCTAAAATACCATAGATACGACGAACTTTTTGTTTCTCACGTAATTGACTACCATAGTCAGACAAACGCGGTTTACGAGCACCGTGTTGACCGGGTGCTGTATCAATTTTACATTTAGAATCGATAGCACGCACGCCAGACTTAAGGAATAAGTCTGTGCCTTCACGACGGCTTAGCTTGAGTTTAGGACCCAAATATCTTGCCATTTTCTTTCTCCAATTATCCTAACGTCAGATTAAACACGACGTTTTTTCGGTGGACGACAACCGTTATGAGGAATCGGAGTCACATCAGTAATATTCGTGATTCGGAAACCCGCAGCATTTAATGCGCGAATTGTTGATTCACGACCCGGACCCGGACCTTTAACCATAACTTCCAAGTTCTTTAAGCCGAATTCTTTTACAGCTTCAGCACAACGTTCTGCTGCTACTTGAGCTGCGAACGGAGTTGATTTACGAGAACCACGGAAACCTGAACCACCTGCGGTTGCCCATGCAAGAGCGTTACCCTGACGGTCAGTAATAGTCACGATTGTATTATTGAAAGATGCGTGAATATGCGCTACGCCATCTACAACTTGTTTTTTTACACGTTTACGTGCACGAACTGGTGTTTTAGCCATTAATATTTACCCCGACTATTTTTTGATCGGCTTACGAGGACCCTTACGGGTACGCGCATTAGTTTTAGTACGTTGACCACGTACCGGTAAACCACGACGATGGCGTAAACCACGATAACAACCTAAGTCTAAAAGACGTTTGATGTTAAGTGTTACTTCACGGCGTAAGTCACCTTCAACGGTAAATTTACCAACTTCGTCACGCAGTTTGTCAATCTGCTCTTCAGACAATTCGCTGATCTTAACATTTTCGGCAATACCTGCAGCTGCACAAATTGCTTGTGAACGAGTTTTACCGATACCATAAATTGCTGTTAAAGCGATCACAGTATGTTTATGATCAGGAATGTTAATGCCTGCAATACGGGCCACTATGCACTCCTATTTTCTAATTAATTTGACACACTGATCTTGAAAAGCCCGTTTTCAGGATACTCAAACAGTGTGCAAGGACATAAATGAGTTGAGCAGTATAACTGCTCAACTGGTTCTTGCAAGAAAAAACTATCAATTAACCTTGACGTTGTTTATGTTTAGGATCGCTGCATAAAACACGAACGACACCTTCACGTTTAACAATTTTACAGTTACGACAGATTTTCTTTACAGAAGCACGAACTTTCATTGCTTATCCCTTTTATTTCTAGGACGGTTATTGTCCAAAACCTCTAAGGTTTGCTTTTTTCAGCGCAGATTCATATTTAGTTGACATCAAATGACTTTGAATCTGAACGATGAAATCCATAATTACCACTACAACGATCAGTAAAGATGTACCACCGAAGTAAAACTGTACATTCCATGCTGACATCATAATGTAAGGAACCAGACACACAAAGGTAATATATAAACCGCCAATTAATGTTAAGCGGGTCATAATTTTATCAATATAACGTGATGTCTGCTCACCTGGTCTAATTCCGGGTATAAATGCTCCAGATTTTTTTAAATTATCTGCTGTATCACGAGGATTATATTGCATTGCTGTATAGAAAAAACTAAAGAAAATAATAGCAATAGCGTAAACAATCAAATATAACGGCTGACCTGGATGCAGTAACATCGACAGATCGGTTAACCATTCAAGACTCGATCCTTCACCGAACCATTGTGTTAATGTTGCGGGGAATAAAATAATACTTGAAGCGAAAATAGCCGGGATAACACCTGCCATATTCACCTTCAATGGTAAATGAGTTGAATGACCGCCTAAAATTTGACGACCTTGTTGACGTTTAGCATATTCAACTTTAATTCGTCTTTGACCTCTTTCGAAGAACACCACGAAATAGGTTACCGCAAAAACAATTACGGCAATTAATAAAAGAACTAATAGATGCATTTGCCCTTGACGAGCCTGCTCAATAGTTTGACCGATAGCCGAAGGAAGTCCGGCAACAATCCCTGCGAAAATAATTAAAGAAATACCGTTACCAATTCCACGCTCTGTAATTTGTTCACCTAGCCACATCAAGAACATAGTCCCCGTAACAAGGCTGATTACAGCGGTAAAATAGAAACCGAAACCTAAATTAGGTACTAAACCCGGCAACATATTAGGTAAGCCTGTAGAAATACCGATTGCCTGTAAAGTGGCAAGTCCTAAAGTCGCATAACGAGTATATTTGCTAATTTTGCGACGACCTGACTCACCTTCCTTTCTTAATTCATTTAATGCGGGATAAACTGTTGCAAGCAATTGGATAATAATCGATGCCGAGATATACGGCATGATACCCAATGCAAAAATAGACGCCCGACTTAACGCACCACCAGAGAACATGTTAAACATATCAATGATGGTGCCTTTTTGTTGTTCAATCAACTGAGCTAACACGGCTGCATCAATACCAGGAACCGGAATGAAAGAACCTACACGGAAAACTATTAGTGCACCTAATACGAAAAGTAATCGACTTTTAAGTTCACTACTACCGCTTTGGGTACTTCTACTTTGATAGCCTGGTTGCTTAGCCATTTGTTAATTATTCCTCAACTGAACCGCCAGCAGCTTCAATTGCTGCTTTTGCACCTTTAGTCACACGTAGACCGCGAACAGTTACAGCACCTTTAACCTCACCCGCTAAAACAACTTTAGCGAATTGGATATCTTTAGTGATGATATTTGCAGCTTTTAGTGATTCTAAAGTTACTACGTTATTTTCTACTTTAGTTAAATCATTCAAACGAATTTCCGCTGTTACAGCAGCTTTCATTGATGTAAAACCAAATTTTGGTAAACGACGGTATAAAGGCATTTGACCACCTTCGAAACCACGACGAACACCGCCGCCGGTACGAGATTTTTGACCTTTATGACCGCGTCCACCGGTTTTGCCTAAACCAGAGCCAATGCCACGACCTAAACGCTTAGCGCTATGCTTTGCACCTTCAGCCGGAGCCAGAGTATTTAAATACATTATATTACTCCTCTACTTTAACCATGTATGAAACTTGGTTAATCATACCGCGTACTGCCGGAGTATCGATTAACTCAACAGTATGGTGCATATGGCGAAGACCTAGACCACGTAAAGTAGCTTTATGCTTCGGTAAACGAGCGATAGAACTACGTACTTGTGTTACTTTGATAGTTTTTGCCATTGTCAATTACCCCAAAATTTCATCAACGGTTTTACCGCGTTTTGCAGCAACCATTTCAGGTGATTTCATATTTGCTAATGCATCAATCGTTGCACGAACAACATTAATCGGGTTGGTTGAACCATATGCTTTAGAAAGAACGTTACGAACACCTGCAACTTCTAACACGGCACGCATTGCACCGCCTGCGATGATACCGGTACCTTCACTAGCCGGTTGCATAAATACGCGAGAACCAGTGTGAATACCTTTAACAGGATGTTGTAATGTACCTTCGTGTAAAGCTACATTAATCATATTGCGACGTGCTTTTTCCATCGCTTTTTGGATCGCTGCCGGAACTTCGCGCGCTTTACCATAACCAAAACCTACGCGACCATTACCATCACCCACTACTGTTAAAGCAGTGAAACTCATGATACGACCACCTTTTACTGTTTTTGATACACGGTTTACCGCGATTAGCTTCTCTTGCAGTTCACCAGCTTGTTTTTCGATGTTTGCCATCTAAAATTACCTCTATTAGAACTGTAGACCAGCTTCACGGGCAGCGTCCGCTAAAGATTGGACACGACCATGATATTTAAAACCGGAACGATCGAAAGCGACATCTTTAATGCCTTTCGCTAATGCTCTTTCTGCAACTAGTTTACCAACTACTGCCGCGGCATCTTTGTTACCGGTATATTTAACTTGCTCACTGATTGCTTTTTCTACTGTGGAAGCTGCGGCAAGCACTTCTGAACCGTTTGGTGCAATTACTTGTGCATAAATATGACGCGGAGTACGGTGAATCACTAAACGTGTCACTCCGTTCTCTCTCATCATATGACGTGCACGAGCTGCACGACGGATACGAGCTGATTTCTTATCCATAGTGTTACCTTAATTATTTTTTCTTAGCTTCTTTCGTGCGAACCACTTCATCAGAATAACGAACACCTTTACCTTTATAAGGTTCAGGGCTACGGTATGCACGAATATCTGCTGCAACTTGACCAATTAATTGTTTGTCGGCACCTTTCAACACAATTTCGGTTTGAGATGGACATTCTGCAGTGATACCTGCTGGTAAAGTATGCTCAACTGGGTGAGAAAAACCTAAGCTTAAGTTAACAACATTGCCTTTAACTTGTGCTCTGTAACCAACACCCACTAATTGTAACTTCTTAGTGAAGCCTTCAGTAACACCGATAACCATAGCATTAACTAATGCGCGGGTAGTACCAGCTTGTGCATTTGCTTCAGCTCCGTCATTACGAGGAGAGAAAGTTAATTCATTATTATCTTGTTTAACTTCAACAAAGTTATGAATGGTACGAGTTAACTCGCCATTTTTACCTTTAACTGTTAGTAGCTGACCGTCAAGTTTTACTTCAACGCCGGCAGGAACACTAACAGGTGCTTTTGCAACACGAGACATTTTCCTACCTCTCTATTAAGCTACATAACAAATGATCTCACCGCCTAAACCAGCTTGACGAGCTGCACGGTCAGTCATTACACCTTTAGATGTAGATACTACAGCAACACCTAAACCACCCATAACTTTTGGTAATTCGTCTTTACGTTTGTAAATACGAAGACCAGGACGGCTTACGCGTTGGATACTTTCTACAACAGGTTTACCTTGGAAATATTTTAAAGTAATTTCCAATTCAGGTTTTGCACCTTCTAAAACTTTAACGCTTTCAATATACCCTTCCGCAGCTAATACGTTGGCGATAGCCACTTTTAGCTTGGATGAAGGCATACTGATCGCAACTTTGCTCGCAGCTTGACCGTTACGAATACGAGTCAACATATCTGCGATTGGATCTTGCATACTCATTGTGCTTTTTCTCCGATTCCAAAATAAAGTGGTAAATTACCAACTTGCTTTTTTAAGGCCAGGGATTTCGCCACGCATTGCTGCTTCGCGAACCTTAATACGGCTTAAACCAAACTTACGAAGAACGCCGTGAGGACGTCCGGTTTGGCTGCAGCGGTTACGTTGACGGCTTGGGCTTGAATCACGTGGTAAAGTTTGTAACTTTAACACTGCATCCCAACGCTCTTCATCGGATGAATTTACGTCAGAAATGATTCTTTTTAATTCAACGCGTTGAGCGTAAAATTTTTCAGCCAATTTAACGCGTTTTACATCGCGTGCTTTCATTGATTGTTTAGCCATTGTAACCTGCCTTATTTACGGAATGGGAAATTAAAGGCAGCAAGTAGTGCTTGACCTTCTTCATCACTCTTAGCCGTAGTTGTGATAGTAATATCCAAACCACGTACACGATCTACTTTATCGTAGTCGATTTCAGGGAAGATGATTTGCTCGCGCACACCCATACTATAGTTACCGCGTCCATCAAATGACTTCGCACTTAAACCGCGGAAGTCACGGATACGAGGAACCGCAATTGTAATTAAGCGTTCTAAGAACTCCCACATACGTTCGCCACGTAGTGTTACTTTACAACCGATTGGATATCCCTGACGGATTTTAAAGCCTGCAACAGATTTGCGAGCTTTAGTAATTAAAGGTTTTTGACCGCTAATTGCCGTTAGATCCGCTACTGCGTTATCTAAAAGTTTTTTGTCGGTCAATGCTTCACCCACACCCATATTCAGGGTAATCTTTTCGATTCGTGGGACTTGCATGACAGATGCGTAGTTGAATTTAGTTTTTAATTCGTTCACTACTTGATCTCTGTAGTAATCATGCAGTTTCGCCATCGCATTACTCCAGTTTGTTAAATAATTTCATTGTTAGATTTGAAGAAACGGACTTTTTTGCCATCTTCGAATCTAAAACCTACACGGTCAGCTTTATTTGTTTTAGGATTAAAAATCGCAACATTTGATACATCAATTGCCGCTTCTTTCTTCACTAAGCCACCTTCTTTTCCTAATGCAGGAACCGGTTTTTCATGTTTAGTGATGATTTTAACACCTTCAACAATCACTTTTCCGTTTGGCAACACTTGTGTTACCTTACCACGTTTACCTTTGTCTTTTCCGGTAAGAACGATTACTTCATCATTTTGACGAATTTTTGCAGCCATTTAATGCTTCTCCTCTTATAGTACTTCTGGTGCTAAAGAGATGATCTTCATGAATTTCTCTGAACGAAGTTCACGAGTCACCGGTCCAAAAATACGAGTACCGATAGGTTGCTCTGAGTTATTGTTTAAGATAACACAAGCATTACCATCGAAGCGAATAACTGCTCCGTCTGGGCGACGAACACCCTTCTTGGTGCGCACAACAACCGCTTTTAACACATCACCTTTTTTTACTTTACCGCGTGGAATCGCTTCTTTTACAGTAACTTTAATGATATCGCCAATAGCAGCGTAACGACGGTGCGATCCACCTAGAACCTTGATACACATTACGCTGCGAGCGCCTGAATTATCAGCAACATCCAGCATAGTCTGTTCTTGGATCATATTAGTGCTCCGTTAAGTTAATAATACACCCTTTCGGGACGAACCTATTCACCCTAAGGTAAATAGGGTGCAGATTTTAGCAATTCAAGAGGGAAAAATCAACAGAATTTTCAGGATTATTATGCTTTCTCTTAACAAGAAATAAACGTAAAAGTGCGGTTAAAAAAATGCGATTTTTTAACCGCACTTTTACCGCATTTTACAGAAAGAAAAGCCCCGGTTAATACCGGGGCTTTCGAGTTTTAATATAGTTAATTAAGCTTCAACAGCTTTTTCAACTACACGAACTAATGTCCAAGATTTAGTTTTTGATACCGGACGACATTCTTTAATTTCGACAGTATCACCAATTCTTGCTTCATTGTTCTCGTCATGCACGTGTAATTTTGTGGTACGACGGATAAATTTACCTAAAAGTGGGTGTTTCACTTTACGCTCAATTGCGATTGTGAAAGATTTATCCATTTTATCGCTGATTACACGACCTTGCACGGTACGAATTTTATCAGTCATTACTCACCCGCCTTCTCGGTTAGTACAGTTTTAACTTGTGCAATATTACGACGCACTTGTTTTAACTGATGGGTTTGTTGAAGCTGACCTGTAGCGGCTTGCATACGCAATTTAAATTGCTCGCCTGCTAAGTTAGCTAATTCAGCATTCAGCTCTTCAACAGTTTTTGCACGTAGTTCTTGAGCTTTCATTACATCACCGTTTTAGTTACGAATGTTGTTTTAATTGGAAGTTTCGCTGCCGCTAAAGCAAATGCTTCGCGTGCGATTTCTTCAGAAACACCATCCATTTCATAAAGCACTTTACCCGGTTGGATTAAGGCTACCCAGTACTCAACGTTACCTTTACCTTTACCCATACGGACTTCTAATGGTTTTTCAGTAATTGGTTTGTCTGGGAATACACGGATCCAGATTTTACCTTGACGTTTAACCGCACGTGTCATTGCACGACGTGCTGCTTCGATTTGACGAGCTGTTAAACGACCACGGCCAATAGCTTTTAAACCGTAAGTACCGAAACTCACGTCGGTGCCCGCAGCGATACCGCGGTTACGACCTTTGTGAACTTTACGGAATTTTGTACGTTTTGGTTGCAACATTTAGCAGTTCTCCTTACTTACGACCTTTGCCGCGTGGTGCCTTTTTAGGCGCAGCAGGTTGTTGTTCTGGTTGTTGTGCAATTGCAGCCATTCCACCAAGAATTTCACCTTTGAAGATCCACACTTTAACGCCGATTACACCGTATGTAGTATGAGCTTCAGAAGTATTATAATCGATGTCCGCACGTAATGTATGTAATGGTACGCGACCTTCACGATACCACTCAGAACGTGCAATTTCTGCACCACCTAAACGACCGCTTACTTCAACTTTGATACCTTTGGCACCTAAACGCATTGCATTTTGTACCGCACGTTTCATTGCGCGACGGAACATCACACGACGTTCTAATTGAGAAGCGATGCTATCCGCGACTAATTTCGCATCCAGCTCAGGTTTTTTCACTTCAGCAATGTTGATTTGTGCCGGAACGCCTGCGATTTTCGCCACTGCGTTACGTAATTTTTCAACATCTTCGCCTTTTTTACCGATAACGATACCCGGACGAGCTGTGTGAATTGTTACACGAATACTTTTAGCAGGACGTTCAATAGTGATACGTGATACTGAAGCATTCGCTAATTCTTTATTCAAGAATTTACGTACTTTGAAATCGCCGTCTAAATTAGATGCGAAATCTTGTGTATTCGCGAACCAAGTAGAGCTCCAAGGCTTAACGATACCTAGGCGAATACCATGTGGATTTACTTTTTGACCCATTGCTATTCCTCTACGATTAACGATCTGACACAACCACTGTAATGTGGCTTGTACGTTTTAAAATACGATCTGCACGACCTTTAGCACGTGGCATAACACGTTTCATGCTAGGACCTTCATCAACGAAAATCTTCGTTACTTTAAGATCATCGATATCTGCACCGTCATTGTGCTCCGCATTAGCAATAGCAGATTCAAGTACTTTCTTAACTAAAGCCGCAGCTTTTTTATTTGTATAAGTTAAGATTTCTAATGCCGCCGCTACTTTTTTACCACGGATTAAATCCGCAACTAAGCGAGCTTTTTGAGCTGAAGTGCGAGCGTAACGATGTTTTGCAATAGTTTCCATCTTTTACCTCTTACTTCTTAGCTTTCTTATCCGCAGCGTGACCGCGGTATGTACGAGTCGGTGCAAATTCACCTAATTTATGACCGATCATTTCGTCTGATACATAAACAGGAACGTGCTGACGACCATTATGGACTGCGATGGTCAAACCAATCATTGATGGAATGATCATTGAACGACGGGACCAAGTTTTAATTGGTTTTTTATCCCCGCTTTCCACCGCCTTCTCTACCTTCTTCAACAAGTGGAGGTCAAGGAAAGGACCTTTCTTGAGAGAACGTGGCATGGCTTATCCTCTTAATTCAATTTAATTATTTGCCACGACGACGTACGATATATTTATCGGTACGTTTGTTGTGACGAGTTTTCTTACCTTTGGTTTGAACGCCCCAAGGTGATACCGGGTGTTTACCAAAGTTACGACCTTCACCACCACCGTGCGGGTGATCTACCGGGTTCATCGCAGTACCGCGAACTGTAGGGCGAACGCCTCTCCAGCGGTTGGCACCGGCTTTACCAAGTACGCGTAACATATGTTCTGAATTACCTACTTCACCAATGGTAGCGGTACATTCAGCTAATACTTTACGCATTTCACCGGAACGAAGACGTAAAGTTACATAGTTACCTTCACGTGCGATGATTTGTACATAACTACCTGCAGAACGAGCGATTTGACCGCCTTTACCAGGTTTTAATTCAACATTATGTACTGTCGAACCGACTGGGATATTGCGCATTGGTAATGCATTACCAACTTTAATCGGCGCATTAACACCAGCTTGGATTTGATCGCCTGCGCTTAAACCTTTAGGTGCTAAGATATAACGACGTTCACCGTCTTTATAAAGCACTAAAGCAATGTTTGCGGAACGATTCGGATCATATTCAAGACGCTCAACAACCGCTGGGATATCTAACTTGTTACGTTTGAAATCGATTAAACGGTAATGTTGTTTATGACCACCACCGATATGACGAGTAGTGATACGTCCTAAATTATTACGACCACCAGTTTTAGATTTAGTATCTAATAAAGGTGCGTAAGGTTTACCCTTATGTAATTCAGGGTTCACGATTTTAACAACGTGACGACGACCAGCGGAGGTCGGCTTACATTTAACGATAGCCATTTATTTCTTCTCCTCCGTTATTACTCTGCAGCGCCTTCAACGAAGTCCAATTCTTGGCCTTCGGCAAGGGTTACATAAGCTTTTTTCCAGTCACTGCGACGTCCTGTTTTAGCACCGTGACGTTTAGTTTTACCTTTAACTACAACGGTACGAACAGAATCCACTTTCACTTCAAATAATTGAGCAACTGCATTAGCAATTTCAACTTTATTAGCATCTAATGCTACTTTGAAAACGATAGTGTTAGACTTCTCAGCGTTATTTGTTGCTTTCTCAGAGATATGCGGTGCTTTAAGCACTTTTAACAAACGTTCTTGTTGACTCACGCTAACATCTCCTCAATTTGTTTCACAGCATCAACTGTAACAACCACTTTATTGAAAGCAATTAAGCTTACAGGGTCGATACCTTGAACATCACGAACGTCAACTTTATATAAGTTACGCGCCGCTAAGAATAGATTTTCATCTAAACTTGCTGTGATGATTAACACATCTTCAAGTGCTAAATCTTTTAATTTTTGAACTAAAACTTTAGTTTTTGGTGCGTCAATTTCGAATTTATCCACCACAACCAAACGGTCTTGACGAACTAATTCTGAAAGAATGCTTTTGATTGCACCACGGTACATTTTTTTGTTCACTTTTTGGCTGTGATCTTGTGGTTTCGCAGCAAAAGTGATACCGCCTGAACGCCAGATTGGTGATTTAATATCACCGGAACGGGCACGGCCTGTACCTTTTTGACGCCAAGGTTTTTTACCTGAACCAGACACTTCAGCACGAGTTTTTTGAGCGCGCGAACCTTGACGAGCACCTGCCGCATACGCAACAACTACTTGATGGATTAACGCTTCATTGAACTCACGTCCGAAGGTAGTTTCAGAAACAGCTAGTGCGTTTGCACCTACAACTTGTAATTCCATCTCTATCTCCTAGACTTATGCTTTAACTGCCGGTTTCACGATAACATCACTATTAGTCGCACCAGGGACGGCACCTTTAACTAATAATAATTTACGTTCAGCATCAACACGAACAACTTCCAGTGACTGAACGGTTACACGTTCGGCACCTAAGTGTCCTGCCATTTTTTTGCCTTTAAACACGCGACCCGGAGTTTGGTTTTGACCAATAGAACCAAGTACACGATGTGATAAAGAGTTACCGTGGGTTGCATCTTGAGTACGGAAATTCCAACGTTTAACACCACCTTGGAAACCTTTACCTTTAGATGTACCGGTAACATCAACTTTTTTAACATCCGCAAAGATGTCAACATTAATTTCTTGACCTAAAGTGAATTCTTCACCTTCAGTACGAAATTCCCATAAACCGCGACCAGCTTCAACACCTGCTTTCACGAAATGACCTGCTTCTGGCTTAGTTACACGGCTCGCTTTTTTCGAACCAGTAGTAACTTGAACAGCAGAATAACCATCGTTTTCAAGAGTTTTAACTTGAGTCACACGGTTGGCTTCGATTTCGATAACGGTAACTGGAATTGAAACGCCTTCTTCAGTGAAGATGCGAGTCATACCAACTTTACGACCGACTAAACCAATCATTGTAATAACCTCTTAATTAACCTAGGCTGATCTGCACGTCAACGCCGGCAGCTAAATCTAAACGCATTAATGCATCAACAGTTTTTTCTGTTGGCTCAACGATATCAACTAAACGTTTGTGAGTACGGATTTCATATTGGTCACGTGCATCTTTGTTCACGTGTGGAGAAATCAATACAGTGAAACGTTCTTTACGAGTTGGTAAAGGAATTGGACCACGAACTTGTGCACCAGTACGTTTAGCTGTTTCTACGATCTCCGCAGTAGATTGATCGATCAAACGATGATCAAAAGCTTTTAAGCGGATACGGATTCTTTGGTTCTGCATTAGACCAGAGCTCCAATAATTTTTAGCTAATAAAAAACTGACACCATCACCTTTCAACTTCTTAAATAAAAGGGAAGTGCAGCAGACCTATTTAGCTCCCAAATCGGGAACATTGTTATGTGTTACATATCGTAACACGCATTCAATAAATGATTACATTGAACGTCTTTCTCACGCTTTCACGTGTAAAGCCAGCGAATTCTACTCAAATTGTAAACATATTGCAAGCGTTTATTTAATAATAACGACAAATTACCGCTTTGCAAAAATCGTCAAAAAAATACCGCACTTTTAAAACTCAAAAGTGCGGTCGGAATTTGACAATTTTTATTTATGTTGATCTGCCCGATTTAGAAATCATCAAAATATTGTTGGATTTGTTAATATCCTTGGTTTGCGTTAAGGCAAGCTGCAATAACACTCTGGCTTTTTGCGGGTTGAGGGTGCCTGATGCGGCGAACCCTAAGGCGTTATCATCCACTTCGCCGTTACGGGTAGTATAACCGGTCGGCACACGGGAAGAACGCACTACGGCAACACCGTCTTTCGCCGCTTTTTCCAGGATAGCGGAATTAGCCTGATTCACATTACCGTTGCCGACGCCGGCGGTTACAATGCCTTCATATCCCGCATCTAATAATGCTTTCAGCGGTTCTGTCGGCATATTGGAATAAGCGTAAACAATACCGACTTTAGGTAACGCAGTTAAATTATCCACATTAAACGGTGTTGCGGTCGTATGTTTACTTTCCGGCGAACGTTCATAATCCACTTTGCTGTTATGGATATAACCCAAGCTGCCGAAATTCGGCGAATTAAACGTTTCTACCGCGGTGGTGCTTGTTTTTGTCACATCTCTGGCACCCAGAACCTTATCATTCATCGCTACTAACACGCCGCGCCCTGCGGATTTTTTGTCCGTCGCCACCACAACGGCATTATATAAATTAAGCGGACCGTCGGCACTTTTTTCGGTTGCCGGACGCATTGCCCCGACTAATACCACCGGTTTTTCACATTTTACCGTCATATCCAGAAAATAGGCGGTTTCTTCCATAGTATCCGTGCCGTGCGTAATCACAAAACCGTCGGTTTCGTTACATTTGGCATTAATGGTTTTTGCCAGTTTCAGCCACACCTCATCGCTCATATCCTGCGAACCGATATTAACCACTTGTTCACCGGTAATATTGGCGAGATCTTTCATTTCGGGCACCGCTTCAATTAAGGTTTGCACGGTTAACTGCCCCGCTTTATATGAGGAACTTACCGAAGTCGCACCACTACCGGCGATTGTACCGCCCGTTGCTAAAATCGTAATATTAGGTAATTCCGCCGCATTAGCAAAAGATACGCCTAAACCTAAGCTCATTGTTAGTGCAAGTTTAGTTAATTTCATGGTAACTCCTTAAAGTTTGAAGAATTCTTTTTAATTATGCGCTTTATAGTTGCAATCACAAACCCCGTTTATTCGTTTTTTGATCTAGTTCACAAGAAAATAATACTTTCAACGATGAACGGATTACCCTATTCCGGGTATAATTATCAAAAAATTAACTTTAGTCATACCTTATGTTCAATTTAAAACATTTTAAAACCCGGCTCGGTTTTATTATTCATAAAAAATTGCGCCAAACTCACCGCATTTCCCATAAAAGTATTGAATTTATCTGCTTATTATCAGGAGCCGCGTTGGTAGCGCTATTTTCGTTAGCGTTTGCTAAGCTTTCCGATCTCGGCTTGCAATGGAATGCCCGATGGTCCGCTCACTATCCTCTCGCAGTTTGGTTTATTCTGCCTTTAGGATTAGCCGCACTCAGCTGGTTTACGGCAAAATTCACGCCTTATGTTGGCGGCAGCGGAATTCCGCAGGTTATTGCAGCTATCAGCTTACCTCATGGTAAGAATAAAAATCGTTTGGTGGAGTTCTGGCAAACGTTATGGAAAATCCCGCTTACATTTTTAGCCATGCTAATAGGCGCTTCCGTCGGGCGCGAAGGGCCTTCCGTCCAAGTAGGGGCCGCGGTTATGTTAGCCTGGGGCAATTTTTGCCGTAAACATAATTTTGCCTTTAGAGGATTAAGCGCAAACGAATTAATAGCGGCGGGTGCCGGCGGCGGTTTGGCGGCGGCATTTAACGCGCCGCTGGCGGGTGTTATTTTCGCAATTGAGGAACTCGGCAGAGGCTTTGTTTTGCGCTGGGAACGTCGGATATTGCTCGGTGTGTTAGCCGCCGGTTTTATTTTAGTTGCCATTGAAGGAAATAATCCCTATTTTCCGCAATATCAGGGCGCTTATTCCTCACAATACATTTATTTATGGGTTATTTTATGTGGTGTGATCTGCGGTTTTTTCGGCGGCGTTTTTGCCCGGTTATTAGCGAAAGGCGCCGCCGGCGTTTCGCCTGCAAAAATCCGCGGTTGGGTGCGCCGCCATCCGATTTATACGGCTTTACTTCTCGGTCTAATGTTGGCGGCACTCGGTTCCTATACAAAAGGGCAAACCTACGGAACCGGTTATCATGTGGTTACTCAGGCATTAAGCGGAGAATTATTACAGCCGGAATCGGTGGGCATTGCTAAACTTGCCGCCACTGTCGCCACTTATTGGACCGGCATAGCGGGCGGTATTTTCACACCGTCGCTGACTATCGGCGCCGGTATAGGTTCGCAAATCGCCGCTTATGCCGGTGATTTAATTGACCCTCGCTTATTGGTGTTGCTTTGTATGTCGGGCTTTTTAGCCGGCGCCACCCAATCCCCCGTAACCGCCAGCGTGGTGGTTATGGAAATGACCGGCAGTCAACCGGTCTTGATTTGGGCATTGATTGGCTGTATTGTAGCGAGCTTTATTTCACGTCAGATTAATCCGAAACCCTTTTATCATTTAGGAGCGGCACGCTTTCGCCAGCGGGTTCAGGAAGAAAGCAAACTGAAAAACAATGATGTGAATCCCTAGAATCTGTTTATCTTTTATAGACAGATCCTAATCAGCCAAATTTAAGAAAGTAGAAAAATGAACCAAAATCAACCGCACTTTTATCGAGGACGCTTTTCCGTTGCGCCGATGCTTGACTGGACAACGCGTCACTGCCGTTATTTTCATCGCCAATTCAGCCGCCATGCATTACTTTATACCGAAATGGTGACCGCACCGGCAATTATTCATGCCAAATACGATCATTTGGAATTTGATCCGGCGGAAAATCCCGTTGCCTTGCAATTGGGCGGCAGCGATCCGGAACAATTACAACATTGCGCAAAACTGGCTGAACAACGGGGTTATACGGAAATCAATTTAAATGTGGGCTGCCCTTCCGATCGCGTACAAAACGGCATGTTCGGCGCCTGTTTAATGGCGAAAGCCGATTTGGTCGCCGAATGTGTGGAAAAAATGCAGGCTGAGGTAGAAATCCCCGTTACGGTGAAAACCCGGATCGGTATTGATAATCTGGACAGTTACCAATTCCTTTGTGATTTCATTCAAAAAGTGCATAGCAAAGGCTGCAATGAATTTATCGTGCATGCCCGTAAAGCCTGGCTTTCGGGTTTAAGTCCGAAAGAAAACCGCGAAATTCCGCCGCTGGATTATAACCGTGTTTATCAGCTGAAACGCGATTTTCCGCAACTTAGTATTAGCATTAACGGCGGTATAAAAACTATCGAAGAAATGACCGCACATTTACAATATGTTGACGGCGTGATGGTAGGGCGGGAAGCTTATCAGAACCCCGCCCTGTTAGGACAAATCGATCGGGCGTTATTTGACCTTAACGCACCTATCGTCACACCTCGCGAAGCGGTGGAAAAGATGTTCCCTTATATTGAACGGCAATTAAGCCGAGGCGTACATTTAAATCATATTGTCCGCCATATGCTCGGCGCATTCCAAAACTGCAAAGGTGCGCGCCAATGGCGCCGGCTTTTGAGCGAGAATGCACATAAAACGGGCGCCGGTATCGAGATTCTGGAAACCGCATTACACTTTGTTGAAGAATAAAAAAGTGCGGTTGAAATTTTGGAATTTTTTGATGAATATCGAAATATTATTTCGTTATAAACGGATGCCAGTCCATCACTTCTATCAAATAAAACTGCGGTCAAAAATCACAAAATTTTGACCGCAGTTTTTAACAGGGATTTTTATTAGTTGAAAGTTATTTCTTATCTTCGACCCGTACACCGTAGAAGGATGTATAACCGAACGGGCTTTGTTTGAAATCGCGAACCCGGGCGCTTAACGGCGCATAAGTTACTGCGTGAGCCATTGGGATCCAAGGAGCCTGATCGTGTGCGATAACTTGCGCTTGTTTATAAAGTGCCGCACGTTGCGCTTTGTCCGTTAAGCCGATGGCTTTATCCAACAAAGCGTCAAACTCGGCATTTTTCCAACGGGCATAGTTGCTGTTACCCGCATTAACGCCGGCTAATAACGGTGATAAAAAATTATCGGGGTCACCGTTATCACCTGACCAGCCAAAGGTTCCCGCGGTTAATTCGCCGGCCTTCGCCCGTTTAATGTAATCGCCCCATTCATAGCTGACTAATTTGGCTTTTACGCCGACTTTTTCCCAATCGCTTTGTACTAATTCAGACATTCGACGAGGATTAGGATTTGAATTACGCACCACCGGCTGAACCCAAAGCTCCGTTTCAAACCCGTTCGGGAAACCGGCTTCCGCTAAAAGTTGTTTTGCCTTTTCCGGATTATATTCATAAGGCTGAACCTGATCGTTATAACCCCAAATGGTCGGCGGCAGCGGATTCTTGGCGGCAATACCCGCACCTTGATATACCGCATTTAGGATAGTGTTTTTGTCCACCGCATAATTTAATGCCTGGCGCACTTTTACATTATCAAACGGCGCTTTTTCCGTATTAAAGGCGATATAGGCCACATTCAAACTTTCCTGTGACGGCATTTGAATACGCTTGTCCGCTTTCATGCGTTCAATATCCGCGGTATTCGGAAACTCCGCTAAATCACAGGCGCCTTGTTGTAATTTGGCATAACGTGTACCCGCATCAGGCGTAATGCTGAAAACCAAACGGTCAATAGCGGCTTTACCTTTCCAGTAGTCTTTGTTTGCCACAAAACGAACCGCTTTATCCACCTGATAGCCGGCAAAAACAAAAGGACCTGTACCAATCGGCTGATTATCAATAGTTTCCGGTTTGCCCGCCCGCATCATTTTATCGGCATATTCCGCCGAATAAATGGATAAAAAATCCATCCCTAAGCTGGCAAGAAAGGTCGCATCTTTGCGGGTTAAGGTAATTCTGACCTGATGATCATTCAGTTTTTCCACAGATTTCAACAAACTTGGAAATTTCATTGAATTGAAATACGGATAAGTTCCGTTTGAGACCTTGTGATAAGGATGATTCGAATCTAATTGACGTTGGAATGAAAAGATTACATCGTCCGCATTAAATTCACGGGTAGGCGTAAATTCTTTATTTGCATGAAATTTAACGCCTTTACGCAAATGAAAAGTATAAGTTAAACCGTCATCGCTGATATCCCAGCTTTCCGCTAATCCCGGTTCAATATCTACGCTGCCGCGTTTAAACTCGACTAAACGGTTATAAACCTGCTGAGAACTGGCATTATAAGAAATACCGTCCATCACAAGCGCCGGGCTGAAGCCCGTAGGTGCGCGACTGGTACAGTTTATAAAGGTGGTTTCCGCCGCTTGAACAAAGCCGATTGCGGATAATACCAATGCCGCAAGAGTAAATTTAGTTGTTAATTTCATAGAGTTTCCTCTCTTTACAGGGGACAGATAGTTCTAAGATAGAACTAAACCAATCATAAAGTAAATAATCAATCATTATTTATTATAACTATTACTTATGTAAATGCGCACCGTCTTCCTTTTTTAATCCGCTCAGAACAAGCACTAACAAAACGCCGAAACTCGCCGAAGTTAAATAGGTATAGCCGAAAGCTTGTTGCAATTGCACCGCACTTTCACCGATAAAATAACGATAAAGGCTTAAAATCAAAGCGGAAACCGCAATTCCCAAACCGATGCCCACTTGCTGTACAACACTTAAAAACGTCGAACCGGCACTGGCGTCCTGGTCGCTTAACTCGCTAATCGTTAATGTATTTACCGCCGTAAACACAATAGAAATGCAACCGCCATAAAGCGCCACGTTAACAATTAATATCCAAACAGGGCTGTCGATGTGTAAAAATGACATGACGGCAATAGACAGAGTTAATACAATTGAGGCGCTAATTAACGCAGTACGGTATCCGAGTTTGGTTAAAATACGTCCGCACAAAGGTTTGACTAACATCGAACTCAGCGCAATCGGCGCAATCAACATCCCCGCTTTATCCGCGCTATAATGAAAAACCACCTGATACATCAACGGCAACAGGAAGGGAATACCCGAAGCGCAAAGGCGAATCAGCATATTTGCCATAATGCCGACCCGAAAGGTACGGATTTTAAACAATGATAAAGGCAACAATGCCAGCCGTTCGCGTTTTTGGGCATGAAAACAATAAGTAATAATTAAAATCACCCCTAAAATAACGATAACCGTAGCCTGCCATTTAGCAATAAATTCTTCGCTGATGAGATCAAAACCTAAAGTTACGCCGACTAAACCGCCGCCCAGAAAGAAAAATCCCGCCCAGTCAAGTTTTTGCAAACTGCCCGTTACATTCGGCATGTAACGGTTCGCCAGCCAAATACCCAACAAACTCATAGGAATATTAATTAAAAAAATCCAATGCCAACTGGTATAAGTCACGATCCAGCCGCCTAAAATCGGGCCAAGAATAGGACCGGTTAAACCGGCGGTCGCCATTAAATTCCAGACCGGCAATAACTCCTGTTTCGGCACGCTGCGAATAATCGAAAGTCGTGCAACCGGCATCATTAATGCGCCGCCAAAGCCCTGTAACACTCGGGAAAAAATCAGCATAATTAAAGAAGAAGACATCGCACAGGCTAAAGAACCCAGCGCAAACATACCGACGGCAAAACGAAAGACCCGCAAGGTGCCGTATTTATCGGCGACCCAGCCGCTAATAGGAATAAACAATGCCACAGTCAACGCATAGCTAATCACCGCTAACTGCATTTCTAAGGGAGAATGATGAAGATCCGCGGCAATGGTCGGCAATGCCGTATTTAAGATGGTGGCGTCCAAAGATTGCATAAACAAGGCGCTTGCCGCAATCCATGCTAAAGAACGATAATTTGCTTCACCACTTGCCATAATACTTCCCGAATTACTTTCTCACTTTATTTAGCAAAATTTTCGTTTTTTTGACCGCACTTTTCTTCATACCAACGTTGAATAAACCGTGCGACGGCGGGAACATCATTAATATTTAAATCCGGCAGGTTTTGAACGAGCGGATAATCCGTTGCGGTGGCGATAACATACTCATCTAATTCGGGTAACGTTTTTTCCATTCCTTTGCGGTGTAACAAAATCTTCGCAATAGGTTCCTGCTTAAAGCCTTCCACCAGCACTAAATCCGTTAATGCGCTGTCAAATTGACCGGCTAAATAGCTTAACGATACCGGTTGTCGGGTTTCCGTCATAATAGCCCAGCGCCGGTCACAGGTCATAATCACTTGACTTGCGCCCGCTTCTTTCATACGCCAACTGTCTTTGCCCGGTTTATCAATATTTACATCATGATGAGTATGCTTAATAACCGCGACACGAATACCCAATCCGGTCAGTTGCGGCACTAGTTTTTCCAATAGGGTTGTTTTGCCGCTGCCACTATAACCGGTAATACCCAGCATTGGCAGGCTGTTTTGTGTTGTCATCTTATTCATCTCATCAAAAATCATGACGAAATTATATAATGCTTAACCCAACTTCTCTAGAAAAAACGTAGCGCTTTTTATTTTGCGACTATGGCGAATTAAGATCCGCCAAATTATTGATATTGATAAAGCCTTGTTTTTCCGTACTAAAATCTACCGCTACGGCACCGTGCATTTGCATAAAATACAGCATCCGACGTTCTCCGCCGGCGAGATAATCCGCCAATGCGTTTTTTAATTGGGTAGAAACCAAACAAAAAGTCGGATGATCACGTTCGCCGTCGTGGGCATAAGCCAACGAAATTTGCGAAAATTCCACCGCACTTTTTAGTTTTTCCAATAAATTCAACGGAAAATTAGGACAATCACAGGGCACAAATAACACATAATCGGTGGTCGCCCGTTCCAATGCGGTCAATATTCCGCTCAACGGACCTTGAAAGCCAGCAAGTCTATCGCTAAACACCGGCACGCCAAAGCGGGCATAAATTTCCCGGTTACGGTTCGCATTAATGGAAATCCGCTCAATTTGACGGTGAAGACGCTGATAAACGGTCTCAATTAAGGGCTTACCCCGCCAAAATTGCAAGCCTTTATCCACCCCGCCCATACGTCGACCGAGTCCGCCCGCTAAAATTACTGCGCTAATTGTTATCGTCATAAATTGTCAACCGCTCTTAATTCAAGTATGATTCGCACCATCTTTTTTTATTTATTAGGATAATAAGGAAAACTTTATGAAATGTCATCGTCTTAATGAAGTCTTAGAGCTTCTTCAGCCTTACTGGTCGAAAGATTCGGATTTAAATTTAATTCAGATTCTGCAAAAAATCGCCGACGAAGCGGGCTTTGAAAAACCGCTGGCGGAATTATCCGACGAAGTGATTATTTATCATCTGAAAATGCACGGCACGGACAAACTGGAACCGATTCCGGGCATTAAAAAAGATTATGAAGAAGACTTTAAAACCGCCATTTTAAAAGCGCGTGGCATTATCAAATAATTTTCGTTTTATTTTAAGGATTTATCGTATGAAAAAATTGTTTCTGGCTTGTTTTGCAGCCTTAGCCACCGTGACTTTCCAAGTGCAGGCGGCGGATTTAACCGAAGGCAAACAATATGAAGTATTGGCATTAGAACATTCCGCACAACCTGAAGTGGTTGAATTTTTCTCCTTCTACTGCCCGCATTGTTATTCCTTTGAAATGCAATACAAAATTCCGGAAAAAATCAAGCAAGCCATTCCTGCAAATGCCTCATTCAAACAATATCATGTTAATTTCTTAGGCAGCCAGGGTGAAAACCTAACCAGAGCCTGGGCGTTAGCCATGGCAATCGGCGCTGAAGATAAAATAAGAGCGCCATTATTCAAAGCCGCTCAAGCTAATAGTCTTCGTTCTATGGACGACATTCGCCAAATTTTCATTGATAACGGCGTTACCGCAGAACAATTCGACGGCAGCATTAACAGTTTCGCAGTGACTGCGTTAGTCAATAAACAAACTAATCTTGCCGAACAATTTAAAGTCCGCGGCGTACCGGATTTTTATGTGAATAATAAATTCCATATCAATATGGAAGGATTATCCCATGATAATTTCGTACAAGACTATGTTGACACGGTAAATGAATTATTAAGCAAATAATTATTTGCAAAAAGGCAAAAAAGTGGTTTAATGCCTGCCACTTTTTTAAAGTACAGACAGAGAGGATATTATGGCTGAAAGTTTTAGCGTTGAACGTCGTTTCTTCGACGACAAAAATTACCCACGAGGTTTTGCACGTCACGGTGACTACACAATTAAAGAATCGCAAGCTCTTGAACAATACGGTCAAGCGTTTAAAGCATTAGATTCCGGTGAACGTGCGCCTGTAACCGATGAGGAAGAATTATTTGTTTCTTTCTGCCGTGGTGAACGCCCTGCCGCAACATTTTTCGAAAAAACCTGGAACAAATACCGTTCCCGTATCTCTGCCACTAAACGCGTTTACACATTATCAGGTGTTGTAGGCGACGGCTTGGACGAATTCAACGCAAACGACTAATTTTAAGTTGAATACCAAAACAAAAGGCTTGAATATTGTTCAAGCCTTTTTCTTCATAAAAATTTACCGCACTTTTAAGCAAGATAATCCACCACATTAATTTCTAATTCGGCAGATAAAATATCCGCAAATTTTGCACCGGCTTCAATAAAATGCGGCTGTTGCGTATGAAGTTTCAAATCTTCCATAGACTGCCATTGTTCAATAAAGGTATAAGTATTTTCTTTGCCCTGAACCGAACCGCAGGCATAAGATATACAGCCCTGATCCCCGCGGGATTTCGCCACTAATTCTTTAACCACATCTTCAAATGCGGTAATTTTATCCGCTTTCACTTTTGCTATTGCATAAACTGCGATCATAATTTACTCCTTATTGATTTAACTAAAAGTGCGGTCAAAAATTTGCAAAATTTTCACCGCACTTTTATGCCGGGATACATTAAACGTTTACGTTCGCTTTTAAAAAATCCAGCAATTGATCTTTGGCAATCATCTGTTTTTCACTCGTGCGGCGGTTTTTATATTCGATTTCGCCGTTCTCCAGATTTTTCTCGCCGATAATCACCATGTGCGGCACACCGATTAATTCCATATCCGCAAACATCACGCCCGGGCGTTCTTTGCGATCATCAAAAATAACTTCTACGCCTTGGGCAAGCAAGGTTTGATAAAGCTCTTCCGCATAAGCCTGAACGCTTTCCGATTTGTGCATATTCATCGGCACAATCGCCACGGTAAACGGCGCAATGGCATCACTTGGCCAAATAATACCGCGCTCGTCATGATGTTGTTCAATCGCCGACGCCACCACGCGGGTTACCCCGATACCGTAACAACCCATAGTCATCACCAGCGGTTTGCCGTCTTCGCCTTGTACAGTGGCATTCATCGCTTCCGAATATTTCTGACCTAATTGGAAAATATGCCCCACTTCAATACCGCGTTTAATTAGTAACGTGCCTTTGCCGTCCGGACTTGGATCGCCCTCAACCACATTGCGTAAATCCGCAATCTTAGGCAAAGCTACATCACGTTCCCAGTTGATGTTGAAATAATGCTTACCGTCAATATTCGCACCGGCGCCGAAATCGCTCATAAGCGCTACCGAACGGTCAATAATAACGGGAATATTCAGATTGACCGGGCCTAACGAGCCCACGCCCGCACCGATTTTTGCTTTAATGTCCGCTTCATCGGCAAATTCAAACGGGGACGCCACTTCCGGTAGTTTTTCCGCTTTGATTTCATTCAAATCGTGGTCGCCGCGAATGATTAACGCAACTAAAGGCTGCTCTTCCGTTGCGCCTTTAACGATTAAGGTTTTCACCGTTTTTTCAATCGGTAAATTAAATTGCTCCACTAACTCCGCAATGGTTTTCGCATTCGGCGTATCTACCAACTGCATTGCGGCGCCGGGCTGCGCGCGTTCGCCCACCGCAATGGCTTCGGCGAGTTCAATATTCGCCGCATAATCGGATTCCGTTGAGAACACCACATCATCTTCGCCGCTGGAAGCCAATACCTGAAATTCATGAGAAGCTGAACCGCCGATTGAACCGGTATCCGCCTGAACCGCACGGAAATCCAAACCTAAACGGGTAAAAATATTGCTATAAGTCTGATACATTACATCATAGGTTGCTTGCAAGGATTCTTTAGTGGTGTGGAAAGAATAGGCATCTTTCATAATAAATTCCCGCGAACGCATAACACCGAAACGAGGGCGCACCTCATCGCGGAACTTGGTTTGAATTTGGTATAAATTTAACGGCAGTTGTTTGTATGAACTCACTTCGCGGCGTACCAAATCCGTAATCACTTCTTCATGGGTCGGGCCTAATACGAAATCACGATTGCCGCGGTCGTTAAAACGCAATAATTCCAGGCCGTATTGCTCCCAGCGACCGGATTCCTGCCATAATTCCGCGGGTTGCACCACCGGCATTAATACTTCGATAGCACCGCTTTTGTTCATTTCTTCACGGATAATATTTTTGACTTTTTCTAATACGCGAATCCCGCTGGGCAACCAGTTATACAAACCTGAAGCCATCGGACGAATCATACCCGCACGTAACATTAATTGATGGCTCACCACTTGGGCGTCGTTCGGGGTTTCTTTGAGGGTTGAGAAAAGATATTTGCTTGTACGCATTATAATTGGATTCCTATTATTTTTTAAATTAAAAAATTGTCGGTAGTTTACCATTTACCGCGGGTTTGTAGAACGGGATTCTGGAAAATTTTGCGATTCCTATTTGTTATGTCTAAGGAGATAGACGTTCCCGGACCCATTCGCCCTTTTCTAAACGATAACGAATGCGATCATGCAAACGGCTTGGACGCCCCTGCCAAAACTCGATTAATTCGGGGATCACAATATAACCGCCCCAATGAGGCGGACGGGGAACCTGCAACGGATGTTTTGCCGCGATCAAGGCGGCTTTGGTCAGCAATGAATTTTTACCGGAAATAACCGCACTTTGTTCGCTTGCCCATGCACCGATTCGGCTTGTATAAGGCCGGCTGGCGAAATATTCGTCGGAAGCCTGCGGGGAAATCCGCTCTACTCGCCCTTCTACCCTGACCTGGCGCTGTAATTCCGCCCAAAACAAATTCACCGCGGCAAAGGGATTTACCGCCAAATCCCGCCCCTTATGGCTGTGATAATTGGTGAAAAAAACCAATCCCCGCTCATTAACTTCTTTTAACAAAACCACCCGGCTGCTTGGCTTGCCGTTTTCTCCGACTGTTGCCACATTCATTGCCGTAGGTTCGTTTACTTTCGCCTGAATGGCTTCATTTAACCATTTTTCCAGCTGCTTTAACGGGTCGTCATCGCATTGTTTTTCCGATAACGCCTGTTGGCTGTATTCATTACGAATATTGTGTAAGTCTATCAATTTATTATTCCTGTATTTGGGAGCTGTTTATCTTTTATAAACAGACTCTAATAATAATCGGATTTCAGTATAAAACTTAACAAGAAAAAAGCCACCGCAAAATAAACGGTGGCGAAGATAATACCAATATGAAAAAGACAATTAGAGGATCAATTAGAATTCACATTTTTTAAGAAAATTTGACGAGGTGATTTTAGTCCTAGTTTTTCCGCCTCGTTAACTAAATTCAGCGCTTTGTTTACGTCTTTCGCTTTCAGCGCTTTGGTTACCGCTTGATTGAAATAGGCTTCGGTATCTTTATCCACGACGGTAACTACGGCATTTGGATTTTGCGCGGCGGTTGCCGGCGAAGCCGCCGGTTTGCCTACCGGAGTGGAAGCCTTGTTAGAACTGAAAATTTCTGTCGGTAAGCCGATAAATTTAGTGCCGTTTGCACTTGATACATTAATTTGAACTTGCCCGTTTAGGCTGTGTGCCACTTCAATATCGTTAATCGCCGGCGGCTGTCTGCCTGTAGCTTTTGCATAAACTTTGGCCGGGTGCGGCATCATTGTGGTTTTAGCTAAATCCTGTTGGGTAGTGTAAATCAACAGGTAAATATAATCCTGATTCATAGCGGGGGTTAAATTAAGTTCCGCGCTTAAACGGTTGCCTTTTAACCCACCTTCTTCCTGTAATTTAAATGAGGAGGAAGGATAAGTCGCCGCTACATTAAAGTTACCGTCCAATACTACTGCGGTCGGTACGAATAAGGTTTGATCTATAACCGGGCTTTCAATTTCAATTTCCAATGTGCCTTGATTGGCAGGAATACGGTAAGCCGCCACCGGGCTTGCAATACCGGCAAATTGTGCGGTAAACGCCTGTTTTTGTTGTTCCGTTAAGGTTGTTTTGACGGTTTGAGAAAACGGCACGTCTTGCCATTGAATTTGCGCTAATGCCCGTTGAGTTAATATGAACGGGCGTACCTGCCGAACTATTTGCGATACCGGGCAAAACAACAAACATATTAGCCAATAAAAGTGCGGTTGAAATTAGTGTTTTTTTCATATTAACCTCTAAAAAACGTCGAAAAATATTACAGTAAATCAAATATTTAAATCGTAACCGCAGGAGGTTAAGGAGGACGTCCCTGTCCACCAAAAAAACCTCAAAAAATGACCGCACTTTTATGTGCTTAAACGGTGGGCTGGCAAGCCCACCCTACGGTAACTATCCTCATTAAGCGGATTCTACCACCATGCTTCGAATTGTACGCCCGCCACAAATTCAGCATCTTTTGCTTTGTAACCGGCATTTGTACGGTCTGTAATGTTGAATTTGTCGTTCCAGTGGCCGTAAGTACCGAACACACGGATTGCAGGACGCGCCCAAATGCTGTCGCCCGCTTGCCATTGTTGTGCAAGCGTTACTTTGGCTAAATCATTTTTCTTGCCTGATGATTGTTCTTTAATACGGTCATAACCTACTTCAAGCAATGTACTCATAGTTTTATTCCATTTATACATTGGACGGATACCTGCGGAATACCAGGTTTTACCTTGGTTATTGTCTAAATCTGTTTTTTCGTAGATTAGGGCATACATCATTTCAACTTTCGGGCTGAATTGAACCACACCATGGTCAATCAAACGAAGCATATCACCGTTGTTATTAACAGAACCGCCTTGTGAATGACCGGTATTCCACGAAGTCATAGAATCGGTTGCATATTGTGCAACAAATTTATTAAAACCACCAAAGAATTCACCTTGCGTATGTTCAAGAGTTATCATATAACCGTTTTTACTTGCGCCCGGTTCCAGATGATAGCCGTTTTTCGTATGCGCATTACCGTAATCAAAACCGATTTCCAGTTTACCGTTAGGATTTACGTTCAGTTCCGCTAAACGAATATCAAATACATCGTTGTAAACGTCCGCTTTACGATCTTCATATCTATACTGAATCTGACCGTTATTATCGATGTAATAAACTTTGTCCTGACCGTAAGTCGCAGTACCGCCGCCTTCCGTATTACGGGTCACCGCTAAAGATAATTTACCGAAACCTAAATCAATATTTTCAACCCCTGCACCAGGACCTGAAATATCCCAGTAGTAGAAGTCGTTCATATGCACGTCATGACGTTGGTAGAAGCGTTTACCCGCCCATAATGTTGCGCCAGGTAATAAATCTTCGGCGAAGTTTTTGAACTGAACGTTAATTTCGCGGAATGCAGGGTCTGTTGCTTCCCAGTCAACCTGTTGGTCAATAGAATAAGCAATATTAGAATCTAAATAGATTGATTTATTGCCGTCTTTAAATAATTCCTGACCTAATTTGAATTCGGCATAAGTCTCCGTTTCGTTACCTAAACGGTATTTAGAACCGCCGCCATTCACTTTAAGTGCCGTTTGTTCACCGCCGCCGGATGTCCAACCGATACCGGAACGGGCATAACCGTGGAAATCTACCGCCGCCGCACTTGTTGCAAACATCGCACCGCCGATTGCAACTGCTAGAAGTGTTTTTTTCATAATAAGACCTCTCTTATATTTTAGTCTAACTTAGGTTAATTATTAATTGATCGGGCGATACAACCTTGCCCTAAAATCAGTAAATAAAAATGAATAGATTGCGTTTATACGCCTTTTTCCGCAAATAAACGTTGGCAGGCTGTGCCGTCTTCTTTAAACAGATGACAACGCTCCGGCACAATACCGATGTTCATTTCATCGCCTTCATTAACTAGTATCACGTCGTTTTGGCGATAAATTAAAGACGGTTGTTTAATTTCCGGAATTTCTAAATGAATCTGGGTTTCGTTACCTAACAATTCCACTACTTGCACAATGCCCCTTAAACTAACTTGCGCTTGTTCTGCCGGTACTAAATGCTCGGGGCGAATACCCAAAGATAAATTTTCCCCTATATTTACCCCTTCGCCGGAAACAGGAATCCAGAAGTTGTGATGATTTGCATCCGGCAATTCAATTTTGACTTGGTTCTCTTCCACTGCAGTGACTTTCACCGGCAGAAAATTCATTTTCGGAGAACCGATAAATCCGGCTACAAAACGATTTGCCGGATAATGATAAAGCTCTAAAGGTTTGCCTACCTGAGCAACACCGCCTGCGTTTAACACCACAATTTTATCAGCGAGAGTCATCGCTTCCACTTGGTCGTGAGTTACATAGATCATGGTGCGGTTTAATTTTTTATGTAATTTAGAAATTTCTACCCGCATTTGTACGCGCAATGCGGCATCAAGATTAGAGAGCGGTTCGTCCAATAAGAATACTTCGGGCTGGGAGACAAGGGTGCGGCCTATCGCCACACGCTGGCGTTGACCGCCGGAAAGCGCTTTCGGTTTGCGATCCAGTAAATGGGCAAGTTGCAGGATTTCCGCTACCTGGTTGACCCGTTGATCCCGCTCGTTTTTTTTCACGCCCGCCAATTTCAAACCGAAAGACATATTGTCCGCTACGTCCAAATGGGGGTAAAGCGCGTAAGATTGGAACACCATACCGATACCGCGTTTGGAAGGCTCGACGTCATTCATTAATTTCTCGCCAATATACAGTTCGCCTGTGGTAATATCTTCGAGACCTGCAATCATACGCAATAGGGTTGATTTTCCACAGCCTGACGGACCGACGAAAACAACAAATTCGCCTTCATTAATTTCTAAATTAATATCTTTAGAAATATGAACGTCGCCATAAGATTTACCCACGTTGCGTAACGATACATTCGCCATAATTAAAACCTCTTATTTTGCTTGTGGTCTGATTTTGGGCTAAATAGTCGCCTTTTTACTTAAAGAAGAAATCATCCCAAAGCGATTTTTTTAAGGATTAGAACAAAAATGTTCTCATTCGCTCAAAAAAGACACAATTCAGGAAAATAAAATGAATTTTGTGATCCAGATCGGTTTTTCATGTCAATTTTTTGTGAGAATGATCACAAAAACGACAAAAGTGTTAGTTAGATCATACTTTTAATTAGGGGGGCGTAGGACAGAGGGTGATCTCAAATAGAAATAATTGCCCATAATTTGCCATAACTCAGAGAAATGAATTTCCTCTCATTTCTGTTCTTTCACCTCAAGGAGCTTATTTATGAAAAATAAATGCGTCAAACTCACTTTAACCGCGATTGCCGGTTTAGTTCTTTCCACTTCCGTCATGGCTAAAATGACGGAAGGTAAACTTGTTATCTGGATTAACGGCGATAAAGGCTATAACGGTCTTGCGGAAGTCGGTAAAAAATTCGAAAAAGATACGGGTGTACAGGTGTTAGTGGAACATCCGGACAGATTAGAAGAAAAATTCGCACAGGTCGCTTCAACCGGTGACGGCCCGGATATTATGTTTTGGGCGCACGACCGTTTTGGCGGTTATGCACAAGCCGGTTTATTGTCGGAAGTCAGCGTGAGCAAAGAATTTAAAGATAAATTCGTTGATTTCGCTTGGGATGCGGAAACCTACAACGGCAAAATTATCGGTTATCCGGTTGCTATTGAAGCTATTTCTTTAATTTATAACAAAGACTTAGTAAAAGAAGCGCCAAAATCCTGGGAAGAAATTCTTGAGTTAGACAAAAAGCTCAAAAAAGAAGGCAAAAACGCCATTATGTGGAATCTTTCCGAACCTTATTTCACTTGGCCGGTGGCCGCATCTAACGGTGCTTACGCCTTCAAATACAAGGACGGCAAATATGACGTAAAAGACATCGGTGTGAACAACGAGGGCGCGGTGAAAGCCTTACAATTTGTGGTTGATATGGTGAAAAACAAAAATATCAGCGCGGATATGGACTATGCCGTGGCGGAAGCTTCTTTTAATAAAGGTCAAACCGCATTAACCATTAACGGTCCTTGGTCTTGGGGCAATATCGATAAAAGCGGCGTAAAATACGGCGTAGCGGTATTACCTACTTTAAACGGTCAGGCGTCTAAACCGTTCGTGGGCGTATTAAGCGCCGGTGTGAACAGTGCAAGCCCGAACAAGGATTTGGCGAAAGAATTCCTGGAAAACTATTTGTTAACCGATGAAGGTTTGGATACGGTAAATAAAGATAAACCTTTAGGTGCGGTAGCGTTAAAATCTTATCAGGAAAAACTGGCGGCGGATCCGCGTATTGCGGCGACCATGGAAAATGCGAAAAACGGTGAAATCATGCCGAATATTCCGCAGATGACTTCTTTCTGGTATGCGGAAAAATCCGCAATCAACAATGCGGTAACCGGTCGTCAAACAGTGAAAGCGGCGTTAGATGATGCGCACGCCCGTATTCAAAAACAACAATAGTTTTCTTAATTTGAGTGGGCTAATCCGCCCACTCCGTTTTCAAATTCACCCCAAAGTGCGGTCAAAATTCGAGGTGTTTTTATGTCCACTCTAACTCAACCCAAATCCACCCATTGGTTTAAATATCTGATAGCGGGCATTGTGCTGTTATTTGATTTTTACCTGGTCGGATTAATGTATTTGCAAGGCGAATATTTGTTTGCCATTTTAACCCTCGTAATCCTGACTTCGGGCGTTTATGTATTTACCAACAAAAATGCTTACGCATGGCGTTATGTTTATCCCGGTATTATGGGGATGACCATTTTTATTTTGTTCCCCTTAGTGGCGACCATAGCTATCGCCTTTACCAATTACAGCGGCTCGAATCAATTGTCTTTTGAACGTGCGCTTTCCGTACTTACCGAGCAACGCTATTTTGCCGGCGATAAATACAATTTTAAGCTTTATCCGCAGGCGGATAATCAATACAAAATCGTGTTAACCAATCCCGCTACGGCGCAAACCTTCGTGTCCGAAAGTATTGCCTTAAAGGCGGCGGATGTGCCGGTTAGCGAACAAGCCGAGCCGACAGGCGAGATTGCACCGCTTAGAATTATTACCCAAAATCGCAGTGCCCTTCAGGCAATGAAAGTGATTTTACCGAATGACAATGAATTGACCATGAGTTCATTGCGCCAGTTTTCCGAACAAAAAGCCCGTTATCAATTCGATAAAGAAAATAACATTTTACGCAATAACGAAAACGGCAAATTATATAAAGCCAATGATGAAACCGGCTTCTTTCAGGCGGTAAACGAAAGCGGCGACTGGTTAAGCGAAACCCTTGAACCCGGTTATACGGTGGGTTCCGGTTTTCATAATTTTGTTAAAATTTTCACCGATAAAGGTATTCAAAAACCTTTTGTACAAATCTTTATTTGGACGGTGATGTTCTCCCTATTAACCGTGGTATTCACCGTTATTCTCGGTATGGTACTGGCTTGTTTAGTGCAATGGGAAGCCCTGAAAGGCAAAGCGATTTATCGTTTATTGTTGATTTTACCTTATGCGGTACCGTCTTTTATTTCCATCTTGATTTTCAAAGGGTTGTTTAACCAAAGTTTCGGCGAAATCAATATGATTCTGAACCAATTATTCGGTATCAGCCCCGAATGGTTTAATGATCCCTTCCTTGCCAAGGCGATGATTCTTATTGTTAACACCTGGCTCGGTTATCCTTATATGATGATTTTATGTATGGGTTTATTAAAAGCGATTCCGTCGGATTTATACGAAGCCTCAGCAATGGACGGCGCCTCTACCTGGCAAAATTTCAGCAAAATCACCTTCCCGTTGCTGCTAAAACCGTTAACTCCGTTGATGATTGCCTCTTTTGCATTCAACTTTAATAACTTCGTTCTGATTCAGTTGTTAACCAACGGTCGCCCGGACATGATCGGCACCACCACCCCGGCGGGTTACACGGATTTGCTGGTAAGTTACACCTACCGCATCGCATTCGAAGGCAGCGGCACTCAGGATTTCGGTCTGGCGGCGGCCATTGCGACCATTATCTTCCTGTTGGTGGGCGGTTTGGCGTTATTGAATATTAAAGCGACCAAAATGGAATTATAAAAATGTTTCGGGTTAAGGGATTGCCCTTAACCCCCAGTTGATTTAAGGAGTATATATGGCGATTGTTCAATCTAAATCAGTGCGTTATCGCGTATGGGCAACCCATTTAATTTTAATTAGCTTTCTTGCCTTGATTATTTTTCCGTTATTAATGGTAATCGGTATTTCTTTACGTCCGGGCAACCTTGCTATCGGCGATATTATCCCAAGCCAAATTTCCTGGGAACACTGGCAGGCGGCATTAGGCTTTGAAGTGACTCACGCGGACGGCACGGTAACCCCGCCGCCATTCCCGGTATTACGTTGGTTATGGAATTCCATTAAAGTGGCGACCATTACCTCTATCGGCATTGTGACCTTATCCACAACCTGTGCGTATGCTTTCGCCCGTATGAAATTCAAAGGTAAAAAGACCATTTTACAGGGCATGTTAATATTCCAAATGTTCCCGGCGGTGCTTTCCTTAGTGGCGTTGTACGCCTTATTTGACCGTTTAGGACAATACGTTCCTTTCCTCGGTTTAAATACCCACGGCGGCGTGATCTTTGCTTATTTAGGCGGTATAGCGCTACATGTTTGGACAATCAAAGGTTATTTCGAAACCATTGACGGTTCTTTAGAAGAAGCGGCGGCACTGGACGGCGCCACACCATGGCAAGCCTTCCGCCTGATTTTATTACCGCTTTCCGTACCGATTTTAGCGGTGGTATTTATTCTTTCCTTTATTGCGGCGATTACTGAAGTACCGGTGGCGTCACTGTTATTGCGCGATGTGAACAGCTACACTCTGGCGGTGGGAATGCAACAATACTTATATCCGCAAAACTACTTATGGGGCGATTTTGCCGCTGCCGCTGTGCTATCGGCCATCCCGATTACATTAGTGTTCTTACTGGCGCAACGCTGGTTAATCGGCGGATTAACCGCAGGTGGGGTAAAAGGTTAAATTTGCTTGTAATCCCCTCTTTAACAAAGAGGGGATCAGAATATTAAATCCGGCACGGCTAATAATCAGGCCTTTTAACGATAGCCTCTACCCCATGCCCAATCAACAAGTACAAGCTAAAGCCTGCGCTATCGCAGAGACAGCAAAAGTGCGGTCACAAATCAAGGTTTTTTAAACCGGAAAACATTCTTTACAAATCAGGTTACTATGAAAAAATCGTTACTCTATCTTTGTTTGTTCACCTCTTCCGCCGCTTTCGCGCAAGGCTGGCAACATACGCATTTTCAGCATTTCAACGACAACGCCGAAAGCAATTTATTTCAATCGCAAACGCCGTTGGGAAAAGGTAATTATCCCTTAACTTTCACCCTTGATAACCAATGTTATCAGCCTCAAAGTGCGGTGAAATTAAATCAAACGGTTTCGCTGATTCCTTGTTCCGGCGAAGCACCGCAGCTTCGTTTATTCCGGCAGGGCAATTATATTGCCCAAATCGATATGCGCAGCGGTACGCCGACCCTGAGAATCAGCGTGGAACAGCGGGCGGAAAACGATAATAATACGGTAAAAAGCTGTCCGGTTTGGAATAAGCAACCCATTGAAATCGACGTATCTTCAACTTTTACCGAGGGTGAATCGGTGCGGGATTTTTATTCGGGGCAAACGGCTAAAGTGAAAAACGGCAAAGTAACCATGATGCCCGCAGAAAATGCCGGCGGATTAATTCTGTTGGAGAAAAGTGCGGATAAAAAAACGGAAGTTTTTGACTGGAAAAACGCTACCGTTTATTTTGTCCTTACCGACCGCTTCCACAACGGAAATCCCGCCAACGATAACAGTTACGGACGGCATAAAGACGGCATGCAGGAAATCGGCACCTTTCACGGCGGTGATTTGCAGGGCTTAACGGCAAAACTGGATTATTTGCAACAATTAGGGGTAAACGTGTTATGGATCAGCTCGCCGCTGGAACAAATGCACGGTTGGGTCGGCGGCGGCAATAAGGGCGATTTTCCTCATTACGGCTACCATGGCTACTATCATCTTGATTGGACAAAACTGGATGCTAACATGGGAACGGAGGCGGATCTGAAAAATCTGATGCGGCAAGCTCACCGGCGCGGTATCCGGGTGTTGTTTGACGTCGTGATGAACCACACCGGCTATGCCACTCTTGCCGATATGCAGGAATTTAACTTCGGCGATTTTTATCTCAAACCGGAAGAAATGGCCGCTACCCTTGGCAAAAAATGGACAACCTGGCAACCCCAAAAAGGACAAAACTGGCACAGTTTTAACGACTTCATCAAATTCGGCGATAGCAAAGCCTGGCAAAACTGGTGGGGAAAAGATTGGGTGCGGGCTGACATCGGCGATTACGACAGCCCTAAATTCGACGATTTAAAAATGTCGCTTTCCGCCTTACCGGATTTAAAAACGGAAAGCGAAAGTGCGGTCAAATTACCGCGATTTTTTCAACATAAAAACACCAATGCAAAAGAATTGGCAAATGCCAAAGTGCGCGATTATTTAATCACATGGTTAACGGATTGGGTGCGCCGATACGGCGTTGACGGTTTCCGCGTGGACACGGCAAAACATGTGGAAAAACCTACCTGGCTTGCGTTGAAACAGGCTTCGCAGCAAGCCTTAAAAGAATGGCAACAAAAAAATCCGCAAGAAAGTTTCGGCGACGATTTCTGGATGACGGGCGAAGCCTGGGGCCACGGCGTATTCAAAAGCGATTATTATCAGAACGGTTTTGACGCTATGATTAATTTTGATTTTCAGGATCAGGCAAAAAATGCATTGGACTGTTTTGCCCGGATTGACCCCGTATATCAGGACATGAGCAATAAACTGAAAGATTTCAATGTGTTGAGTTATTTATCTTCCCACGACACCCGATTATTTTTCCATTCCGACAGCGAACGCAATGCGGTAAAACAAAAAACCGCGGCTAACCTGCTCCTTCTTTCTTCGGGGGCGGTGCAGATTTATTACGGGGATGAAAGCGGGCGTGAGTTCGGTGCCACCGGCTCCGATCCGGTACAGGGCACTCGTTCGGATATGAACTGGAAGGAGTTGCAAAATGATCAAAGTAAACAGGCGTTGCATCAGCACTGGCAAAAATTGGCGCAATTCCGCCAACGTCACCGGGCTGTCGGAGCCGGCGTTCATCAAACCCTAAAATCGGAAGGATACTTTGCTTTCAGCCGAACTCTTGGCGAAGATAAAGTGATGGTGGTTTGGGCCGGGAATTAGATAAATCAGAAAAAGTGCGGTCGAAATTTTGAAAGTTTTTCGCCGCACTTTGATTTTAGTGTTCTTAATTATATCCCATCAATGCCAGTAATTCTTTGGTGTAACTGATAGCTTCGTTGCGGTTGGTTACGCCGATTTTTTGATAAAGATTGCGGATGTGGGTTTTGATGGTCGTGGCCGCCACCTGCAATTCATCGGAGATTTGCTCATTGCTGTAACCGGAATAAATCAGCCCCAATACCTGCCATTCCCGTTGAGTCAGCGGACTGATTTTCAAAAGCTCGGGAACTTTCGGATTTTTCAATAACTGGCTGACAAAAGTTTCGTCAAAGTGGGCGAATTTATGCCGGTAGAATTGGTTAATATTGCGCAAAATAAACTGCGCTTTATGTAAAACCAGTTCGTCCAGTACATTTAATTGCAATAAATTACGGATTTGTTGCGCCATCACATCGCCTTCAACCACAAAAGCGCTGATAAAATTGGTTTGTCGCGTCAGTTTCAGAGCGGCGATGAGATCCTGTTGCGCCAGCTCTTTCGCACCTTGCAGAAAATAAAGACGATTACGCACAATTAAGGCACGGTTCAAATCGCTGGTGAGTGAAAATTTCTCGGCGGTTTCAATTAAATTATCCAAAATTTCCTGCGCTTTATCATACTGCCCCAACAAAATTCTTGCCCGCGCGATATTACGCCATTGAATTTGAGTGAAATGATTTTTGTCGGAAATCGGCGCGGGATTCTGAATTAACCAATTGCGTGCGGCGGCGACGTCATTAGTCATTTGCCAATAGAACATCCGCACTTGATCCGCGCTTGCCGTCCAGTCATGATGATAAGCATGAGAACGTTCCAACTGTTCGACTTCGTTCAACAAACGCGAGGTATTATCTAAATTACCCCGCACTAAAGAAATTTTAGTTAATAGTGCCAGGCATTGCAGTTTATCCTCAAATTTTTGCAATGCGTTCATGCCGGCAACCGCCATGGATTCCGCTTTATCAAGATTGTACCATTCCCACAGAATTTTACCTTTCAATCGCAAAAGAAACTCATACATCGGCACTTTTTGCAGATGATTTTCTTTTACGAATTCACTGGCTTTATCCAACATATCATAAGCGGCTTGAGAGAAACCTTGAGCAAGCAAAATTTCCGATTGCTGTAATAATGACCAGAGAATATTGTGATAAGTATGATGTTGGCGCGCCATGCGTTCGGCTTTTTGCAACATAGACAAGGCTTCGGCAAGATTGCCGTGGCAATGATGCGCCTCGCCGATAATGGATGTCGCGACAATATGAGCGTAATAGGCGTTTTCCGACAAATCTTTCAGAGCGTCGGAAGCTAACTGAAGCGCGGTATTTTCATCACCGGAATTAATGGCAACCTGCGCGCGCAATACGTTAAATTCCGCCTGCGCGGTTTTACTTAATTCCACTTTATTTTCATTCAGCGCCCGCGAAAACTCCGCTAAAATACCGCTCACTTCAACATGACGGTGCTGACTTTGCACCAACCAGGCTTTAAGCAGTACTAAATTCGTATGTTCCGTTAAATGGGCATAATCAAGGCTGTTTAAACTTTCTTCCAATAATTGCAATTCGCCTTGATGGAATACCGTCCATGCGTGTTCATCTAAGATTTCCAGCAATAAACAGGTATCCGATAACTGCATCGCATGATGCAGAGCTTCCGTTACATAACCCAGTTTCAGCCAGGCCTGCGCCGCGCGCCGGTGGAGTTGCGATAATTCGTCATACAATTCGTGCTGGCAACAGAAATTTAGGAACGAGGCAAATAACGGGTGAAACTTCCACCAGCTGTCATCCACGGTTTGCCACTTGCTGTTCGCCATTTGTTGTAAGAACAAGCCCTGTTTCTCAAGCGATTCCAGTTTTTTACGACTGTTCGGTTCGCCGGTTACCGCCTCAACCAAGGTTTCGTTCATGGAATGGAGTACGGAACAACGCAAAATAAATAAGCGCGTACTTTTATCCACTTTATTTAACACTTCGTCGGCCAAATATTCGTTAATATGGAAATTATTGGATTTCGCTAAGCGTTTGGCAATATCCTGTAACGGCACTTGCAGCGTTTGGGATTTATTTTTTGCAAATAAACTAATAAGTTGTAAAGCGGTCGGCCAGCCTTCCACTTCGTTACAAAGCTCGATAATATCCTGTTGTTTTAATTCGGAACCCAATCTCGCCTGGAAAAACGCCACGCTTTCCTGATGATCAAACATAAGCTGATTAATGTCGATTTCCAACAGTTGTTCCTGCACCCGTAAACTGGCGACACTTAAAGGGGGAACGGAACGAGAGATAAGGATGAGAGTCATATTGGCGGGTTGATGTCTAATCCAATATTTCAACGCTTCATGGATTTCGTCATTCTCGATCAAATGATAATCATCGATAACTAAATAAAAATGCTGAGGGAAACCGGAGGCTTTAATCAACAGTTGATTAAATAAGGCTAATAAGTTAGCCTTGCGGTTTTCCTCCAGCAGAACATCGACTTCTTCATTAATGGCCGAATGTAATGCCGCGCTGAAATAGACGGCAAAACGATCCGAATTATTATCCCCTTCATCCAGCCCGTACCAGCCTACGTTCTTTTTATCTTCTATCCATTGCGATACCAAGGTGGTTTTACCATAGCCCGCCGGTGCGTTAATCAACACTACAGGATAGAAAGCGGATTTATCCAATTCTTGAATCAGACGGGTACGTGGGACGCTGTTTTGTAAGCGAAAAGAGCAAACAAGTTTTGACGGTATTAACATAATAAATCTTAATTTTTTTCTTATCGCAAAACGAGGATGAACTCTCCTCCTTTTGCACTTTAACTACTTCCCGATAATCATACCAAATAAGATGATCACAGGGATGATTTGATTTTATCCGGATTCCACATAATAAACGGCAATTAATTTCTAATTCAGGAGTTTCCCATGACATTTCAATCTATCGTCGAAAAATACTGCCGTTACTTTGATGTGGCGGATCCGAAAAATTTAACCTTACAACAATGGTATCAAATTGTTGCCGAAGGATCACTCGAATTAGCTTGCAGCCAACCGTTCGCTAAGCCTGCGGAATCTCGCCATGTCAATTACCTTTCAATGGAATTTTTGATCGGGCGTTTAACCGGCAATAATTTGATGAATTTAGGTTATTACGAACAAATTCGTGACTATCTTAAACAATATCAGGTGGAATTAGTAGATGTTTTAGAACAAGAACGTGATCCCGCACTCGGAAACGGCGGTTTAGGGCGTCTTGCCGCTTGTTTTTTAGACTCTATGGCGGCCTTAGGGCAAAATGCCACGGGTTACGGCCTGCATTACCAATACGGTTTATTTAAACAAAGTTTTGCCGAGGGAATGCAAAAAGAAACACCGGATACCTGGGATCGCAATAACTATCCTTGGCATAGTTTCAACCCGTCTAAAACCCGTTATGTCGGTTTTGGCGGTAAAATCAAACATATTCAAGGGGATAATTACGAATGGTCGCCGAAACTGACCATTCAGGGCAAAGCCTTCGATTTACCGGTTGTAGGTTATCGAAATAATCTGATTCAGCCTTTACGTTTATGGCAGGCAGACAGCGATCAGTCTTTTGATTTTGACGCTTTCAACGAGGGTAAATTCCTCAAAGCCGATAAAACTATCGTCAATGCCGCTGCGCTGACTCAAGTACTTTATCCGAATGATAATCATAAAGCCGGACAAAAATTACGCTTAATGCAGCAATATTTCCATTGCGCTTGTTCCGTTGCCGATATTTTAGAACGCCATTTCGCCGAGGGTTATCAACTGGCGGATTTCGCCAAACGTCAGGTTATTCAGCTTAATGATACCCACCCGACGCTTGCCATTCCGGAATTAATGCGTCTGTTACTGGACGATTATCATCTCACCTGGGATCAAGCTTGGGACATTTGCACCAACACCTTTGCCTACACTAATCATACGTTATTGCCGGAAGCCCTCGAACAGTGGGATCAACGCTTATTCAAACAATTACTGCCGCGCCATTATCAAATCGTGGAAAAAATTAATGATATTTTCCATCAAAAAGTGCGGTCGGAATTCGGCGAGAATTCTCAAGTATGGGAAAAACTTGCGATTCTTTTCGATTACCGCGTACGCATGGCGAATCTTTGCGTGGTGACCTGCTTCCGGGTTAACGGTGTGGCACAGATTCACTCGGATTTATTGGTCACTGATTTATTCCCGGAATATCACAAATTATTCCCGGGCAAATTCTGCAATGTAACAAACGGTATTACGCCTCGCCGCTGGATTCGTCAGGCTAACCCGAAATTAAGCGATTTATTGGATCGCACCTTAAAACAGGATTGGGCCAAAGATCTGGAATTGCTGAGCGGCGTGGAAAAATACGTGGACGATGCCGGTTTCCGCGAAGAATATCAAGCTATTAAACGTCATAACAAAATCGTACTTGCCGATGAAATCAACCGTACTTTAGCTTTAAAGGTGAATCCGGACGCCATTTTTGACGTGCAAATTAAACGTTTCCACGAATATAAACGTCAACATTTAAACTTATTGAATATTATCGCCGATTATCAATCCTTAAAGGCCAATCCGAATCAGGATTACACGCCGCGCGTGTTCGTCTTCGCCGGTAAAGCGGCGCCGGGATATTATCTGGCGAAAAATATTATCCACGCTATTAATAATGTGGCGGAAATTATCAATAACGACAAACAAGTCAATGATCGCCTGCAGGTGGCGTTTTTACCGGATTACCGCGTAAGTCTGGCGGAAAAAATTATTCCTGCCGCCGACGTATCGGAACAAATCTCTATGGCGGGGAAAGAAGCGTCCGGCACGGGTAATATGAAACTTGCGCTTAACGGCGCATTAACCTTAGGTACTTTAGACGGCGCAAACGTAGAAATCGCCGAAATGGTGGGCGAAGAAAACGTCTTTATTTTCGGTCACACGGTAGAAAGCGTGCGGGAATTGTTAGCTAAAGGCTATCATCCGAAAGATTACTACAAAAAAGACAGCGTATTGAAAAATGCGGTGGATTTCTTAGCTCATGGTAAAGCGTCCAATGGCGACAAAGAGACCTTCAGATTAATGCTGGACAGTCTGCTTGAACGGGATCCGTTCCTGGTATTTGCCGACTTCGACAGTTATCGCCTGGCACAACAAAAAATCGGCAGTGCGTATTTAAACCGGGAAGCTTGGTTACGCAGCGCGATTTTAAATACCGCCCGTCTGGGCACTTTCAGCTCGGATCGCTCCATTCGTGATTATCAACAACATATTTGGTTGAAGAAATAATCACTTTTAGGCGGCTTCTTTCCGATAGGAAGTCGCCTGTTTTTTCACTGTATCCGAAGTGTAAGCCATGGAGAAAAAATAATGACAATAACCACCAAACAATTCCGCCGTGCAGGTATCATGCCTTATTTCTTCGATGAACGGGGCGTAAAAAAATGGGCGCCGCATAATATTAAAAAAGCGCTTTTCAACACTTTTGAAGGCAATATTCAAGCCTCTTCTACGCCGATTCCCGCGGTAAAAATTTTTTATCAAAATCGACCGCACTTTTTGCCTATTAACTCGGCGGATAAAAAACATCCGTTAAAAGGCCGCTGGCAACTGCAATTGGAAAATACCCAAACGGTAATTTCCGGACCTATTAAAACGCGCGGCATTAACTTGCCGAAAGATTTGCCGTTAGGCTACCACCAACTGCAACTACAAAGCGCCGGTAAAGTTTTCAACTGTACGGTTATTGTTGCGCCGCAGTCTTGTTATCAACCTCAGGCATTGCGCGAGCATAAAAAATTATGGGGAACCTTTTTACAGCTTTACACCTTAAAATCCGAGCAAAACTGGGGAATCGGCGATTTCGGCGATTTAAAAAAATTCCTGCAAAATCTTGCACCTTTTCAGGCAGATTTTTTAGGCTTAAACCCGATTCATGCCCTTTTCCCCGCCAATCCCGATTCGGCGAGCCCTTACAGCCCGTCTTCCCGTCAATGGCTGAATATTGCCTATATTGATGTGAATCAATTAGCCGAATTCCAACAAAGCGACGAAGCGCAGGCTTGGTTTAATTCCGCCGAAGTACAGCAAAAACTCACGGAATTACGCCAAGCAGAATGGCTGAATTACGGCGAAATTATTCCGCTTAAACTGAAAGGGTTACGCTTTGCTTTCAAAAAATTTCAGCAAAATCCGACCGCACTTTCTAGCCGCCAATTCGCACAATTTGTGCAACAAGGCGGTGAGAGTTTACAGGTTCAGGCGACTTTTGACGCCCTCCATCAGTATTTAGCCGACCGGTTTGATAACCAATGGGGTTGGGATTTTTGGGCAAAAGAATATCAGGATTATCATTCTCTAGCAGTACAACAATTCCGTGCCGAGCATCAAGCGGAGATCGAATTCTACGCGTGGTTACAATTTATCGCCGATCAACAGCTGGCGGAATGTGATGAGGTTTGCCGGCAACAGAATATGCGCATCGGCATGTACCGCGATTTAGCGGTAGGAGTAACGGGAAACGGCGCGGAAACCTGGAACGATAAACGGCTTTATTGTTTGAACGCTTCCGTCGGCGCACCGCCCGACGTGTTGGGTCCGCAAGGACAAAACTGGGGATTAACGCCGATGAATCCGCACGTTTTACAACAACAAGCCTACGCACCGTTTATTGAATTGCTGCGAGCCAATATGAAACATTGCGGCGCATTACGTATCGACCACATTATGTCGTTGCTGCGTCTATGGTGGATTCCCAAAGGCGACAGCGCGGTAAACGGCGCTTATGTTCGTTATCCGGTGGATGATTTAATAGCCATTCTCGCTCTTGAAAGCCAGCGTCATCAATGTTTAATAATCGGTGAAGATTTAGGCACGGTGCCGAAAGAAATTGTCGGTAAATTAAAAAATGCCGGGATTTTATCCTATAAAATATTCTATTTCGAATTTGACGAACACGGACAAAGCCGGGATTTACAGACTTATCCTTATCAGGCCATGACCACGTTAAGTACCCATGATTTACCGACAATAAACGGCTACTGGCGCGGTTATGATTTTGAATTAGGGGAAAAATTCGGCGTCTATCCGAATCCAAAAATTCTGGATATTTTGCAACGGGATCGTGTGCGGGCTAAAACTCAAATTTTACAGCGATTACGACAACATCATGTGCCGGTGGAGGCGAAAATTAGCGCGGAATTAGGTTCGTCCGTGAGCAATAAATTTGTTCATCAATTGCAAACTTATGTGGCGCAGGTGAGCAGCGGATTGTTCGGATTCCAACCTGAAGACTGGCTCGGTATGACCGAACCCGTCAATATTCCGGGAACCAGCACGCAATATGCTAACTGGCGCCGCCGTTTAACCGCAAATGTAGAGGATATTTTTGCCGATACGGATATTCAACATCTGTTAAAAGAGGTGAATGCTATTCGTAAGGAATAATTTTGTTGCGAACGCAATGTGATTTTAACGGGTGCCGGATATGGCACCCTTATCAAAACGACGAATATTATAGACCTCTTACGATGACGCATCTTTCCCCAGATACGCAGGATTAGACGAATAATGTTACGGAATATCCCGTCCCTGTGCGGCAACATAAACCTTAATCCATTCTTCCTCAGTGAAGGAAATTCGTAACGCATCCGCCGCGCTTTTTACCCGTTCAATTTTACCGGACCCCATAACCGGCATAATTTTCGCCGGATGCGCCAATAACCAGGCATAAGCCAATGTATCTAAACGGGTTTCTCCTTTCGTTTCACCGATTTCGAGTAATGTTTTTTGCACCGCCCGACTGTTCTCATCCTGATTGAATAAACGACCGCCGGCAAGTGGCGACCATGCCATCGGTTGAATACGTTTTTCCAGTAAAAAATCCAGGGTACCGTCATCAAAAGCCTGACGATGAAGAGGCGAAATCTCAATTTGATTAGTGATTAACGGCTGATTCACATAAGATTGCAACATGGCGAACTTAGCCGGCGTATAGTTAGATACCCCGAAATAACGTACTTTTCCGGTTTGATAAAGTTCATCAAAAGCCCGCGCGATTTGTTCGGGATCCGCACAGGGAGAAAGACGGTGAATCAGCAATACATCTAAATAGTCGCATTGCAGTTTTTCAATGGAACGTTGCGCCGACCACATAATATGGCGGTAGCTGTTGTCATAGTGATGGGATTTTATATCGGGTAATTCTTCATTAGGATACAAAATCCCGCATTTGGTCACCAAAGTAAGCTGTGCGCGCAAGGATTTATCCAGCGCCAGCGCCCGTCCGAATTCCGCCTCGGAAGTAAAAGCCCCGTAACAAGCGGCATGATCCAGCGTATCAACGCCTAATTCTAATCCTTGCTTAACGAATGTAAGCAATTCCTGCGGCGATTTCCGCCAGCTTTTTAACCGCCAGAATCCTTGAATTAAGCGACTGAATGTTAAATCGGGAGCCAGTTGAATGTGTTGCATAAAACCTCCAAATAAATTGAATCAAACAGACTTAAGTATAAATCTTTAAAGAAAAAGTGCGGTAGAAAAATATGGATTTTCCGCATAAAAAAAGCGTACCCGATTAGGTACGCTATTAAAAATATAAGCGGCGTTAACCTTCAACGCTATTTTCGCACGTTGCATTTTTGGAAACCGCCTGAATATTCGATAAAGTCACATCGGCGATATTATTCAGCGCCTCTTCCGTTAAAAACGCCTGATGACCGGTAAAAAGCACATTATGGCAGGAAGAAAGGCGACGGAATACATCATCCGTAATAACATCGTTAGATTTATCCTCGAAAAACAAATCCCGTTCATTTTCATAAACATCCATACCGAGAGCGCCGATTTTCTGCCGTTTTAACGCTTCGATTGCCGCCCGGCTGTCAATTAAAACGCCGCGGCTGGTATTAATAATCATTACACCGTCGCGCATTTTATTAAAAGCCGCTTCATTTAATAAATGATAATTATCCGCCGTAGCCGGGCAATGCAAAGTGATAACATGGGATTTTGCATAAAGCTCGTCTAAACCGACATATTTTGCGCCCAACGCTTCCGCCGTCGGATTTTTAAAAGGATCAAACGCCAGAACGTCCATACCGAAGCCTTTTAAAATGCGAATAGCCGCCAAGCCGATTTTTCCCGTACCAATCACTCCGGCGGTTTTGCCGAACATATTAAAACCGACTAATCCTTCCAGAGAAAAATTCGCATCGCGGGTACGCTGATAAGCCTTATGGATACGGCGGTTTAAAGTCAGCATTAATCCGATCGCATGCTCGGCAACGGCTTCCGGCGAATACGCAGGCACCCGTACGACTTTTAATCCCAGCTCTTTTGCCGCCTCCAAATCCACATTATTAAAACCGGCACAACGTAAAGCGATAATTTTCACTCCGATTTGCGCCAACTTTGTTAACACCGGGCGGCTCGCATCATCATTGACGAAAATGCAGACGGCATCGGCGCCCTCCGCCATTTTCGCGGTTTGTTCATCAAGTAAAAAATCAAAGAAATGAAGCTCAAAATTAAATTTTTTATTCGCCAAATCCAGATGTTTGCGATCATAATTTTTAGTACTGTAAACGGCAACTTTCATAGTTAGCTCCTTATTTAAACATACTGATTTTGTCAACTATTCTACTCTCTTATGGATCTCAGTCAAGAAAGGATCCGGCAACCGCCGAACAAATGGAGACGAAAAAATTGAAAAGACGAGGAAATCAGCGCGTTAAAAATTCCCGAAAACCCACCGCACTTTTTATTGGAATTTGCTAACCTTAAAAGTGCGGTCAAAAAGTTAAAAATTTTAAGACTGCAATTCCAACGGATTCTTACCCGCTTTACGCAAAGCCTGATGTTCTTTAATAATCGCCATAAAAGGCTGTCCGAAACGCTGCCATTTAATGGCGCCGACACCGTTGATTTGCAGCATTTCCACTTTGCTGGTCGGCTGATACAACGACATTTCCTGCAAGGTCGCGTCACTGAACACAATATAAGGCGGAATGTTTTCTTTGTCGGCAATTTGTTTACGCAGGAAACGCAGGCGGGCAAATAAATCTTTGTCGTAGTTGGTTACCGCATTACGTTGCGGAGCCTGTACCATGGTAATGGAAGATAATCTCGGCGTGGCCAGTTCCAAAGACACTTCGCCGCGCAGCACGGGACGCGTGCTTTCGGTGAGCTGTAATCTGGTCCCCATACCGAAATCGCTGATGATTTGTTGTACAAAGCCCAAATGAATCAGCTGACGAATTACCGATTGCCAGTATTCTTTGCTTTTATCTTTGCCAATTCCGTAGACTTTCAACTCATCATGTTGATTTTCTTTTATTTTCTGATTCTGCAAACCGCGCATTACGCCGATTACGTATTGCGTGCCGAAACGTTGCCCGGTACGATAAATGGTCGAAAGGATTTTCTGCGCATCTAATAATCCGTCATATTTTTTCGGCGGATCAAGGCATATATCACAGTTATTGCATGGCGTTTGGCGATTTTCGCCGAAATAATTTAACAGCACTAAACGACGGCAAGTCTGACTTTCGGCAAATTCGCCGATGGCTTCCAGCTTATGCCGTTTAATATCCCGTTGCGGGCTTTCCGGCTCTTCTAATAAAATTTTATGCAACCAGGCATAATCCGCCGGCTCGTAAAACAGTACCGCTTCCGCCGGCAGGTCGTCCCGCCCCGCGCGCCCGGTTTCCTGATAATACGCCTCAATGCTGCGAGATAAATCAAAATGCGCCACAAAACGCACATTAGATTTGTTGATCCCCATACCAAAAGCAATGGTCGCCACTACCACTTGAATATTATCCCGTTGAAACGCCTGTTGCACCGCTTCCCGCTGCGACGACTCCATGCCCGCATGATAAGCGGCGGCGGAAATGCCTCTTTTCTTCAGGGCTTCCGCAATGCGCTCCACTTTGCTACGGCTGTTGCAATAGACGATACCGCTTTTACCTTTTTGCGCCGCCACAAAATTGCATAATTGCTCCATCGGTTTGAATTTTTCCACCAAGGTATAACGAATATTCGGGCGGTCAAAACTACCTACATACAAGTGCGGTTCGTTCAGGCTGAGGTTTTGCAGAATATCCTGCCTGGTTGTACTGTCCGCCGTGGCGGTCAGCGCCATAATCGGCGCATGAGGAAAACAACCTTTCAGTCCGCCGAGCTGAGTATATTCGGGGCGGAAATCATGTCCCCATTGGGAAATACAATGGGCTTCGTCAATGGCGATAAAACTCACGTTACACAGCGAAATAAACTGAAAAAAGCTGTTGGTCATTACTTTCTCAGGAGAAAGATAAAGCAATTTCAGTTCGCCCGAAATAGCTTTATTTTGCACCTGTTGCTGCTGTTCCAAACTTTGGGTCGAATTCAGAAAATCGGCGGCAATGCCGTTTGCCAGAAGCTGATCCACCTGATCTTTCATTAAAGAAATTAACGGCGAGATAACCAGTGTTAAACCTGCAAAACAAAGCGCCGGAATTTGATAGCAAAGAGATTTGCCGTTACCCGTCGCCATTACCACTAAACTATCGCGCCCGCTTAAGGCCGCCTGAATTACTTCCTGCTGCCCTTTTCGGAAAGTTTGATAGCCGAAAACAGAATGCAACACATCAAGTGCGGTAGAAATTTCAGGATTTTCTACCGCACTTTTTATTAGTTCCGGTTTTATAGCTTCAGACCGATTGCTCAGTTCTGCGGTCATTAAGCAAAACTCACTTCTTCACCGTGAGCGGCGCATGCTTGCGCAAGACAATCCCAAAAGCGTTTGCCTTCGTAATTCAGCCAATCGCCGTTTTTATATGAAAAATGGAATCCGCCCAATTTGCTGGCAAGCCAAAGCTCTAATAAAGGTTCTTGTTTGTTGATAACAATTTGCGTGCGGTTTTCAAAAGTGATGGTAAACACCGCGCCTTGGCGCTCGCAATCCGCGTCAATATCCTGATTTTCCAGCTGTTCTTCAATACTGTCCCAAATTTGGTCAATGTTTTGGTGAAATTCCGCTATGTTCATAAAATTACCTTATTTTTTCCTTTAAGAGCAGAATTATAGATATTTTCCGTCTTTAAAGATAGAATGAATGCAAATTTTCATCTATCAGGAACTCAAAATGAAAAAATTTATTTCTCTCCTTATTTTGACCGCACTTTGTGCATCCGTCACCGCTTGCGGCGTAAAAGGCCCCCTTTATTTCCCGGAGCAGGAACAACCGAAACAAGAACAAGCCGAATAATCAGTAATCAGGATACAACATATGGACTTTTTTCAATATAAAAACAATAAATTATACGCAGAAGATCTGTTAGTAAGCGAATTAGCCGAACAATTCGGCACACCGCTTTATATTTATTCGCGCGCAACCCTTGAACGCCACTGGAAAGCTTTCGACAGCGCATTAGGCGACCATCCGCATTTGGTTTGCTTCGCGGTGAAATCCAACCCGAATATCGCTATTTTGCAGGTGATGGCAAAATTAGGCGCCGGTTTTGATATTGTTTCCCAAGGGGAATTGGAACGCGTTATCGCCGCCGGCGGCGACCCGCATAAAGTAGTGTTTTCCGGCGTAGCGAAAAATGAAAAAGAAATCGCCCGCGCTTTGGAACTGGACATTCGCTGTTTTAATGTGGAAAGCCTTGCGGAATTACAACGCATTAATGAAGTTGCCGGCAAATCGGGTAAAATTGCGCCCATATCATTACGGGTAAACCCTGACGTTGACGCCCATACCCACCCTTATATTTCTACCGGATTAAAAGAAAATAAATTCGGTGTGAGCGTTGATGAAGCCCGTGAAGTTTATCGCTTGGCAAGCCGATTGCCGAATATTAAAGTAACGGGGATGGATTGTCATATCGGTTCGCAATTGACTGAAATCCAACCGTTTTTAGACGCCACCGATCGATTAATCCTTCTGCTTGAACAATTACGCGAAGACGGCATTGAACTTGAACATTTAGACTTAGGCGGCGGCTTAGGCGTGACTTACAGCGATGAAACACCACCTCACCCAAGCGAATACGCCACGGCATTATTAAACAAATTAAAACAATATACGAACTTAGAAATCATTATGGAACCGGGGCGCGCAATCAGTGCGAATTCAGGCATATTAGTGACTAAAGTTGAATATTTGAAAAGTAACGAAACCCATAATTTCGCTATTGTGGACGCCGGCATGAACGATATGATTCGCCCGGCGCTGTATCAGGCTTACATGAATATCATTGAAGCCGACCGCACTTTAAACCGGGAAAGCAAGATTTATGATGTGGTAGGTCCGATCTGCGAAACTTCCGATTTCTTGGGTAAACAACGCCGATTAGCCATCGCCCCGGGCGATTACTTGGTGCAACGTTCCGCCGGTGCTTACGGAGCAAGTATGTCTTCCACCTACAATTCACGCCCGCTGACGGCGGAAGTAATGGTTGACGGCTCACAAGCCCATTTAATCCGCCGCCGTGCGGAACTGACCGAATTGTGGGCGTTAGAATCCCTATTACCTTAAACAGGAGGAGATAATGAAACTTTATTATTTACCCGGCTCTTGCGCCACCGTGCCTTATGTCGCCCTTGAATGGATTGGTGAACCTTACGAAGCGCAGGCGGTAACTCACGACTATATAAAATCGGCGGAATATCTTGTGCTAAATCCACAGGGACAGGTTCCTTTGCTGGTGGACAATGATCTGGTTTTAACACAAAATATCGCTATCTTAACGTATTTAGACAACCTCTTCCCGGAAAAGAAAATCTTCGGCAGCAAAACCGCCCGGGACAAAGCAAAAGCAATGAAATGGCTGGCATTTTTTAACGGCGACCTGCACAAAGCCTTTGTACCGCTTTTCCGCGTACCGGCTTATGCGGAAGGCAATGAAGAACTAACCAATGAGATACGCAAAGATGCCGCCGCTAATGTTATCAGAATGCTTTCTATAGCCGACGAATATCTTACTCGCCACATTCACTTCGGCGAACAGATATCCGTTGCAGACGTATATCTATTCGTTGAATTACGTTGGTGTAAAATGTTAGGGCTGGATCTCAGCCAATTCGCCAATCTACAAGCGTTCTATCAACGCATTGCCGCCGATGTCGGCGTAAAAACCGTGTTAATAAAACAGGGAATTTCGGAATAATTTCAAGCAGATATAACAGCATCGCCCTGTCCTGTCTGAACGGCGGCAATCATGCTTTCGCCGATCAGAAAGCCCGTTCGCGCAACCGCGCAATGTTATCGGCGGGCATTTTATGCGGGCTATGCTTGCTGAAATTTATCCAGCCATGCGAGATAGCCTGCCGCGCTTTGTTCTATCGCTGTATGGCGGCTCCGCTATACCCAGCATTGCTGTCTATCGTATGAAATGCGAACAGAGGCTGCCAGTCGGCATTGCAGTAGCGCATGGATTTCACGGCTTCGTACTCCGGGCTGGTGTACCACGCGCGGGCTGACGCCATATCGGGGAAGCGCAGGACGACCGAGCCGTCAAAATCCGCCCCTTCAAAGGCTTCGTGCGCCCCGTTGGCTACCAAGATTTCGCCGCCGAAGGGGGCAAGTGTCGGCACGCCCAATTGCAGATAGCGGTCGTAAGCCGCTTGGTCTTTCATTTCGTCCCGAATAAAAACAACATAAGCTGTCATATGATTTTCCTTATTTAAACATAAAATAAATGTGTAGAGATGGCTACACAACCCTATCTTCTTCCGTAACCGAGGTTAATTTCGCCAATTTCGGGGCAAGGTAATTCCGCATATCGTCCATCAGCGAATAAACCACAGGTACAAAAACCAAACTCAACAGCGTGGAAGCAGTTAAGCCACAAATCACAGCAATTGCCATAGGAGCTCGGAATGCTGCGCTTGCACCACCGGCAAAAACAGCAGGGATCATACCTGCTACCATAGCAATAGTGGTCATGATAATCGGGCGGACGCGCTCTGCGCCTGATTGAATCAGCGCGGTGGTGCGCTCCACCCCTTGTTGACGTTTTTCAATCACAAAATCCACCAGCAGAATCGAGTTTTTGGTCACAATCCCCATCAACATCAGAATACCGATAACCGACGACATATCTAACGCGGCACCATACAACAACAAGCCTAACGCCGCCCCGCCGATAGAAAGCGGAAGTGCGGTCAAAATCGTGAACGGTTGTAAGAAATCTTTAAACAACAGTATCAGTACCAACAATACCATTGCCACTCCTGTTGCCATGGCAAAACCGAATTGACTAAACATTTCATCCATATATTCGGCATCACCGGCAGACGGCACACGCACGCCGTCGGGCAGTTTTTGCATTATCGGCAGTTCGTTGATTTGCGATAAGGCGGTACCGATGGTTTGCCCAACTGCCAAATCCGCTTCCACTGCAATACGGCGTTCGCGATCAAAGCGTTCCAAACTTGCCGAACCTGCTCCAAACTGAATATCCGCGATTGTGTTTAGGATAACCGTACCACCGTTACTACTGGCTACACGTAGATGTTGTAATACTTCGGGTTGATTGCGTTCGTTTTCCGACAGCGTTACCCGAATCGGAATTTGGCGGTCTGGTAAATTGAAACGTGCGGCGTTGCCGTCTGTTGTACCCAAAGTTGCAATTTGTAGTAAATTTCCGACCGCTTGTGAGCTAATACCGGCTTGAGCAGCTTCGTTTTTTCGCAGTTTGACTTGCAATTCCGGCTTGACTAACGGTGCATTAATTTGCACATTTTCAATGGATTTTATTTCTTGCATTTGTTTTTTTAATTCGGCAGCTGTTTGATCAAGTTTTACCGGATCGTTACCTGTCAGTAAAATCGACACATCGCGCCCTGCCATTTCATTGCGAAAATTGGCGCGAATATCGGCGAATTTAACCAACTCATCACGTAATTTATCTTCAAATTCCTTTTGTGAAACCGATCGTTCCTTGTAAGGTTTGAGCTTAATCAGCACTTCGCCTTTGTTAATTTCACTACTTCCTGCGGTGGTAAACACTAGATCTACCTCATTAAACTCACGAATGATACGGTCAAGCTGTTGTAGCATGTCATCGGTTTGCGCTAACGGACTGCTTGGCGGCAAGGTAATGTCAATTTGGCTCATCCCCGTATCGCCTTTTGGCACAAAGCCTGTTGGGAGTTGTGGAATTATCATCGCTGACATCAACAACAGCCCACCGCCCATTAGCAATGTGGTTTTGCGAAATTGCAGGGCTTTTGCTAAGAGGCTCAAATAGCTTTTCTTCAGTCGTCCTACATGTTGCGCTGTATGATGTTTGGAAATATGTGGTTTTAGTAAATAAGCAGCCAATAAGGGGATAGCAAGGCGAGCGACCATCAAGGAACTCAACACTGCCGCGGCGACCGTTGTACCAAACTGCCCGAAATATTGTCCGGTCATACCGTCAATAAAACTCACCGGCAGGAATACGGCAACAATACTGGCGGTAATGGCAACAACAGCCAAACCAATAGCATCAGATGCATCCAATGCAGCTTGAAAAGGACGTTTGCCTTGCTGCATATGGGTTTCAATGTTTTCAATCTCGACAATTGCATCATCCACCAAAATTCCAATCACCAACGTAATCGCCAACAATGAAATACTGTTGAGCGTGTAACCGAGCAATTTCATTATCCAAAAGGCAGGCAAAATGGAAAGCGGTAAGGCAATCGCCGCCACTAAGGTAGCGCGCCAGTTACGCAAAAACAGCCATACCACCAGTACCGTTAAAGCTGCACCTTCCAGTAATGTGGAAATTGCCACATCGTAGTTTTCACGCGTGGTATCTACCGAGTTATGCACTTCAGTTAAGTGAATATCGGGGTAAGTTTCGATTAGCTTTTTCAACGCTTGCTGAATGCCGCTTTCCACCACCGTATCGCTGGAGCCTTTGGAGCGGAACACTTGGAAACCCAACACTTCACGCCCATTTAAACGGGTTCGGCTACGCATTTCGGCGTGACTGTCAGTAATGGTAGCAAGTTCCGACAATTTCACTTTGCGGTTATCGCTTAACGCAATCGGTAAATTGGCAAGATCGTCTAAGTTTATTTGGCTACCGATCACTCGGACAGATTGTTCCTGATTAAACCATTCCACTCGACCAGCCGGTACATTAGCATTGGTTTGAGCAAGTTGTTGACTAACCTGTTCGGCGGTAATCTCCAAAGCATTAAGTTTTGTTGATTGCAACGCTACACGGATTTCACGTTTTTCACCACCCAAGCGTTTCACTTGTTGCACGCCATTAACTGCTAACAATTCACAGCTGACCGCATCGTCAATAAACCATGCCAGCTCGGTTTGGTTCATATTCGGCGACTGCACCGCATAATAGCCCAGTGCAGCCCCTTCAGTGTCCATTCGCTCAACAATAGGATTATCAATATTTTGTGGCAAATCGCCACGAATTTGCGTAATCGCATTACGCACATCGTTCACCGCACGGTCGGTATCGGTTTCCAAACGGAATTCCACCGAAGTGGTAGAAGTACCTTCGGTAATGCTAGAGGTAATATGGCGCACGCCCGCCATACCGGCAACCGCGTCTTCCACGCGGCGGGTAACCGAATTTTCCAGTTCGTCGGGCGAAGCCCCCGTTTGCGAAATTGTAATATTAACTGCAGGAAAGCTGATATTCGGGTCGGCGTTAATCGGCAGCGCCTGAAACGAACGAATTCCCATTATTGTCAAAAGCAAAAACAGCACGATAATCGGAATCGGATTGCGGATTGCCCAAGCGGAAATTCTGAAATTCATTATTCCGCTCCCTTCGATAATACTACTTCCACTTGATCACCTTCATTGATCAATGCGCCTGCTTTTTGCACGACTTGCTCGCCAACTTGCAAACCTGACAAGACTTCAGCTTGGATTTAGCTCACTTCGCCAAGAGTAATCTTACGGCGAACTACCGTACCATCGGCATTTACCACCATGACAAAGTGATTGCCGTCAGCACCAAAATTCACTGCGCTGAACGGTACGGCAATTTGTGCCGTCATTTCAGGTAACTGAACGACAGCATTTATAGGTGTGCCAAATGGCACTTGCAACTTTTCCTGTAAGGCAATATGAATTTTAGCCGTGTGGGTTGCACTGTCAATTTGGGAAGAAATTAAGCGAATTAGACCGCTTGTAACCTTATCAAGCATTTGCACATTAGCAACCAAACCTGTTTCCAATACCGAAATCTCGTCAGCACTGGCTCGCACCACGGCTTCCAATACACCATCACGCGCAATATGAAATAAGGCGTTGCTGTCGGTTAAGTTACCCGCTTGTGCCAAACGTTGCGTAACAATGCCGCTCGTTGGGGCAAGAACTTCCGCTTTTTTACGTTGATGACGACTATCGTCAAGCTGTGCCTGAACCTGTGCAATTTCAGCTTTTGCCGCCTGTATCGCAGCCCTTGCACTTTCTGCTTTAGCTCGTTGCTGATCTAATTCCTGATGACTGACCGCATCCGTTTTTATCAACTGCTGATAGCGTTTAAGCGTTGCTTCCGCCTCTTTTAATGTGGATTGTTGTGATACTAAATTGGCTTTGGCTCGCTGTAGTAAAGCATCATTTTGGCGAAATTGCGATTGCACTTGGCTTTGTTCCAAGGTAGCTAAAACTTGTCCTTGCTCCACCCAATCGCCCACTTCTGCTTTCACATCCAATACCTGCAAGCCTTGTAATGACGTGCCGACAGACACATCATCTTTTGCCTGGATTGAACCGGAGAGCAATAAGCGGTAATTCAGTTGAGTCGGCTGAACTTGTACCACGTTCACTTTCATGCGTGATGTGGTTTCCGCAACTTCCGTTTGCGCTTCACCGCAAGCGGTCAAAGCCAGCGCCAATAATAAAATCAAGTATTTTTTCTTCATAAATCCTAAACCTCCACCCGCTTGCCAATATCCTTCAAATTAGAAAACTGTTCCAGCAATCGCGGCATATCGTCCAGGCTCATGGCAAATTGCCATAAGTAGGTAATCACCGCATAAATATGCCCGGCTTTTACGCCTTGGGTGGTGGCGATTTGCACCACGGTGACGCCGAACAGCAGCGCCATCGCCACGCCAATCCACAAATAACCCGCCGCTTCACGATTGGAAATGCGGATACGCAGTTTTGCCAGCCAGCCGTAGTGTTTGTTGAGCTGGTAGCCGTTGTTGCGCTCGATGACGTCCACTTCTTTTTCCAAACGGTTGTTGAGTTTGAGGTAGAGCAAATCATTGGTTTTGGCGTATTTCGGCATTAAAAAGGCGAAGAACGCCAAAATCGCACAAGCGGTAACCCCTGCCCAAAACTCCAGAATCAGCAACATCAGCGCCGAGCCGATAATCTGAAAAGCGGACATAATCAAAATCGGCAAATGCTGCTCGAAGAAATCCACAAACTGGCGCGATAGTGCAACGCGTGCGGTGACGGAAGAGGTGTCCAAGCCTTTCGCACGCTGGCTTGCCACCACCGGCACGGCAAGTTCCGCATAAATTCGGGCAAAAGCGCGGGTATCCACCGCACGGCGCATGGCACCGATACTCCAGATAATCAGCACCAACAATGAATAAGAAAGCGATGCCCACACATCGCCACTCATCATCGCATTAACCGCAAAACTGCCGAATACGGGGTAGGTCAAAAATAAAACGTTTTCCGCCGCCACCAAGCCAAAAGTGCCGGCAAGGCGTTTTTTGTTGTTTTTGGCGATGGATTTTAAGTTGTCCAGCGCATTGGATGTCTGCATTATTCCACCCCTAAATTTTTGCTTAATACTTTGTTTAAGCGGATTAAATCCTGCACTAAGGCCGCCAGTTTTTCTTCGCCGAAATCAACCGCACTTTGCCGCTCCCCCGCCGTTTGCGCTTCAATAATCGGCGCAATCACGGCTAAACCGTCTGCGGTCAAATTCATCAACTTACCGCGCTTGTCATTCGGATCGGGCGCAAACGCCAACCAGCCGCGCTCAACAAGCTGCTTGCACACAAACGACACCGTCTGCTTCGGCAGCTCCCAATCCGCCACAATGTCTTTCTGTGAACAGCCCTGATGGTGATAAACGGAATACAGCACGACATATTCGTTCTCCGCCAAGCCCATTTTCCTTGCATACTTCATGTAAATCTGAAGCGACTGCATCATGGTTTCGGCTAATAAATCAATGGAAGTAATATGGTTTTGCATGGTGTTAAGGTCTAATATTGGACTAAATAGAAGCGGTATTTTAGTCTAATTTTGGACTTTGTCAATCATGGGGATATAAAAATGCCTGTCTGAAAGCACAAAACTTCAGACAGGCATTTTTATCCAAGATATTTCCGTAAAACCCCTTCCAACACCTCAAACACCTTCATCACCCGTTTTGGGGTAATCGTTTGATAAGGGCGGTACAGATAAAGTTGCCATTTTTCCTGCTGAATTTGGGGCAAGACTTTGACCAATCTGCCGTTTGCCAAATATTCCTTACAGGCTAAATCGCTGGCTTGTACCACCGCTCTTCCCGCCAGTGCCGCCTGAATTTGCGTGTCGGGGTCGGTGCTGAAAAATTCGAGATGGCGGGGCAGAAAAGTATTCACGCCGTCGAGCATAAATTCCCACACTTTGCCGGTTTCAGGATTGATTAAGCCGCTGAACGGATAGCGTTGGCGCAGGTCTTCAAAATCTTTCGGTGCGCCCAAGCGTTCCAGCAAATCGGGGGCGGCGACGAAGATATGCTGAACCTTGGCAATCGGCTTGATGATGAAATTCGGATTGGGTTCGCGCCCGACGCGGATGCCGATGTCAATGCGGTGCTCAACGGTATCAAGCCGCATCATATCCAAGCGCCAATCGATAAACAGCTCGGGGTAAGGGCGAAGTGCGGTCAATAATTCGAACAAAATTTGCTCGTGATTGGGCAAGCGGAACAGGGTAATGCGTACAACGCCCTTCATTTCGTTATCGTCTTTTGCCGTCTGAAACAGGGTATCGGAATCTTCCAGCAGGCGTTTGGCTTTGGGCAAAAACAGTTCGCCGAAGCTGGTTAGCGTAATCGAGCGGGTGCTGCGTTTAAACAGCGGTTCGCCGAGTTGGTTTTCCAGCTCGGCAATGGTGCGCGTGACCACCGATGGTGAAATGGCGAGTTTTACCGCCGCTTCACGAAAATTCAGGGTTTCGGCGGCAGTAATAAAAAATTTGAGGGCGTCAAGTTTGTTCATAATTATTGTGAAATTAGCAATACTGTCTTGTGATTTTAACGATTAATCTGCAATGAAGCCAGCGTTATAATCCATCTATTCAGAACACGAAGCGTAAGGAGATTACGATGAAAATGAGAAAGTTAGGCAGCCAAGGTTTGCTGGTTTCGGAAATGGGGCTGGGCTGTATGGGGATGGATCACGGCTATGGCAAGCCTGTTGATCGCCAAGCGATGATAACGCTTATTCATAAAGCCATCGAATTGGGCTGCAATCTGTTTGATACCGCACCGATTTACGGTTTTGATAATGAAGAATTATTAGGTAATGCGCTGAAAGATCATCGTGAAAATGTGGTGATTGCCACCAAATTCGGCGTGTTGGATATGGAACTGGTGGACGGTCAGCCGGTGCCGGTGTTGGACAGCAGCCCCGCTTCTATTCGCGAGCAGTTGGACGGTTCATTGCAACGCTTGCAGACAGATTACATCGATCTGTTTTATCAGCATCGTGTCGATCCGAAGGTGGAACCGGAAGTGGTTGCGCAAATCATGAAAGCGTTGATTGCCGAAGGAAAAATCAAATACTGGGGGATTTCCAATGCACCTGCGGATTATATCCGCCGTGCTCATGCAGTGTGCCCTGTGAGCGCCATTGAAGACCAATATTCCATGATGTGGCGCAAACCCGAGCAGGATTTGTTCCCGATGTGTGATGAATTGGGTATCGGCTTTATGGCATACAGCCCGCTTGGCAATGGTTTTTTAAGCGGTAAAGTGGCACAAAATACCGAATATCAGGAAGGCGATTTCCGTGGGCAAATGGGACGCTTTAAACCCGAAGTGATGGCGCAAAACCAAGCCTTATTGGATTTGATTGCCGAAATTGCCGAGCGTAAAAATGCTACATCGGCGCAGGTGGTACTGGCTTGGGAGCTGGCGCAAAAACCTTATATCGTACCGATTCCGGGCACCACTAAGCTGCATCGTCTGGAAGAAAACTTTAAAGGCGCAGAGATTGAATTAAGTGCAGAGGAACTTGCCGATCTCAACACCGCTCTGTCCAAACTGGATATTAACGAAACATTTTTTTAATTAAGGAATTCAAACATGAAAACTACCGTATTAGTCGTTCATCCGAATATCAAACAATCCCGCGTGAACGCCGCCTTGGCAAAAGGCGCGGCAGACGTGGCGGGCGTAAAAGTGCGCTATCTGTATGACCTTTATCCCGACGGCAAAATCGACGCGACCGCCGAACAAGCGGTGTTGGAAAAAGCCGACCGTATCGTATTGCAATTCCCAATGTATTGGTACAGCTCACCCGCTCTGCTGAAACAATGGCTGGATGATGTATTGGCTTATGGCTGGGCGTATGGCGACAAACAAGCCTTAAAAGGCAAAGAATTAATGCTTGCCGTAACCACAGGCGGTGGCGAAGAGTTTTATCAAAAAGACGGTTTAGCAGGACACACCGTAGCAGAATTTTTGGTGGCGTATGAAACGATTGCCAGCTATTTGGGTATGAATTACGGCAAAATGTTTGTAACGGGTAATTGCTTGAATATCAGCGATGATGAAATTGCTGCACAAGTACCGCGTTATCAAGCTGTATTATCAGCATAATTTGTGTTTTCAGGCTGCCTGAATTGTTTAGGCAGCCTGAATCTTTGAATTATTATTGCTAATTATGCAATTCTGATTTGTTGTTTTAGCGATTAGCAAGCAACAATGCTAGTTTTATAATCTCGCCATTCAATCAATAGGGGTTAAAAATGAAAGATTTAACAGCAAGAGAATTTGGCTACGGACACCCAACACCGCTTTTTATGATCGGCACTTATGATGAAGATGGCAGAGTGAATTTTATGAATTCGCATTGGGGTGCATTAAATCACGGTGGCTACATCAATTTGAACATTAACACCAACAAAAAAACGCACTTGAATATTGAAAAGATGAAAGCGTTTACCGTCACGTTGGCGACTGAAAAATTGATGCCGTATGCGGATTTTTTCGGTACTTATTCAGGTTTCCAATATCCTGATAAATTTGAAAAATCAGGCTTAACTGCGCACAAAGCGAAATATGTCAATGCCCCAATTATTGACGGCAGTACATTGGTAATTGAGTGCGAATTGGTGGAAATTTTGTATCAAGAACATATCCATACGATTATTGGGCGCGTGAAAAATGTCTCGGTTGATGAATCGGTGCTGGACGCGCAAGGCAAAGTGGACGCGAGCAAATTGGGTATGATTTTCTTTGACTCGTTCAGTCGTGGTTATTTCACACTGGGCGAACGCGTGGGCGATGCGTGGAGCATTGGGCAAAGTATTTTAAATTCATAAGGAACAAAAATGACAATTAAATCAGTAGAAATTTCAAAAGCCTATCGCTTAGTGCAATTAGGTTCAACCACCATGCTTTCCGCCAAACACGACGGCGATGCGGACGTAATGGCGGCAGCGTGGGTCGGTTTGGGCGGACCGAACAAAATCATTGCTTACATCGGCACACAAGCCTACACACGTAAATTGGTGGAGCAAAACGGCTATTTTGTGGTGCATATCCCTACGGTACAGCAAATGGAAACGGTGTTATACGTAGGCGAACACAGTAAACATACCATGCCGAATAAGCTGGATAATCTGCCTCTGTTTTATCAGGAAGGTGTTGATATTCCGATGGTAGAAGGCAGTGCGGGTTACTTGTTGTGCCAAGTGATTCCAAACCCACAGCAAGAACAGAACTATGATTCCTTTATGGGCGAAATCGTAGCGGCATGGGCGGACGACCGAGTATTTGATGGCAGACATTGGACGTTTGATACCGCACCGGACGAATTACGCACCGTGCATTATGTGGCCGGCGGTCAATTCTATGCAATGGGTAAAGGGACGAAGTTTGACCACGGACCGGGGCAGGATTAAATTGATAAAAAACCGTCTGAAAACGATCAGATCGTTCAGACGGTATTTTTTATCTATAACTTAAACTACACATCCACAGGATGCCAATCATCTTTGCCTTTTAATGGTGGTAACCAAGCGCCGCCATTTTTGCAGAGATCCCATAAAATGCCTTTAATACCATATTGGTCAGCTTTTTCCGGATCGAGCGTGGTCACGATTTCGTTTTCTTTACCTTCTTTGATCAAAGTGGCAATTGTTGGGTTGATCATGACGGTTTTACCTAAAGCGATAAATTCCGCCCAGCCAGTGTTGTAGGCTTCGAGAATTTGTTCTGCGGTGAACAGGCTACCTACGCCAATTAACGGTAATTTTCCGCCGATGCGATCATGTACTAACTGCATACGGAAGGCATTAGTATCCGCACCACGACGCGCTTTTTTAAAGAACTCGTGCAATGAAATGTGCAAGTATTGCAATGCTTTTCCTTTCAACGTATCAATCAAAGCCAAGGTATCTTCCATGGTTAAACCTAATTCTTCCGGTTCTTCAGGCGAGAAGCGATAACCCACGATAAAATCATTCGCTTGATGTTTCGCTTTCACCGCTAACACTTCGTCCACAATCGCCAATGGGAAACGCATACGGTTTTCGCGCGAGCCACCCCATTCATCGGTACGACGGTTTGAATGACCGGAGTAGAACTGTTGGATTAAGTAGTTATTAGCCCCGTGAATTTCTACACCATCGAAGCCCGCTTGAATGGCTAAATCTGCTGCGTTAGCAAAAGCGTTGATTAGCGAGTGGATTTCTTCTACCGTTGCTGCACGCGTACCGGTTGCTTCATCATCGCTGGCAGTGATTTTATCTTTACCGTTTAACAGCTCGGTTACCGCTTGTTTACCGCCGTGATGCAACTGCAAAATCGCTTTCGCACCTTGCGCTTTGATGATGTCGGCAGTTTCTTTTAGGCTGGCTAATTGTGAAGCGTGAATCGCTTCCGGCTGACCATGGAATGCTTTACCGCCGTCTTGTACCAAGGTTGCTGCCAAAATAAACATACCCATATCGTTAGCACGATTTGAGATAAATTCACGTTCATTCTCGCCTAATGTACCATCCGGGTTTGAACCGAAGTGAGTCATCGGGGCGACCACCAAACGGTTTTTGATTTCTACACCATTGTTTAAAGTGTAGCTTTGAAATAATGGGGAAAATTTAGCGTTCATAGTTTGCTCCTAACTAAAATAGTCTTCTTATTATAAAGGCTAGGATTGTTGAAGAATAGTCAAAAGTTTGGAAAAGAGTTTTGCGGAATTTGCGATAGTTCAAGCGTTTATAGCAAAATTTTTGCAAAAACCTACCGTTTGCCCATTCAATGCAAAAATGCCGTCTGTAACTCAATTTCAAACGGCATTTCAAAGCGGTTAAATCGCATTTAAATTTTACAAATTAGAACTTGCTTAAATCCAATTCACCTGCGGTTTTTTCGTTAGCTTTTACATAAGCGGGGTGATTTTCGATTTGTGCCAGATAGCGCACAATGTTCGGGTAATCCGCTTCATCAACATATTTCATCCCCCATTGTAACGGGAAGCTCAGGGCAAAGTCCGCACCGGTAAGCTGTTCGCCGACAATCCATTGTTTGCCTTCAAGAGTTTGTTCCACGTGGTTGAAAAACAGAGGCGTTTGTGCCGTTGCATATTGAGCAAAATCACCTAAATCGCTGCGTGTAGAGAGTAATGCTAAGAAATTTGCGCTGAACATAGAGGCGGATACTGCCAACCAATAAACATAGTTCGAATAAGCGCCCGTTTTATGTGCCGGCGTGAAACGATTTTCATCGTCGTAGCGGTCGAGTAAATGTTGGATAATTGCATTACCCTCCGCTAATACTAAATCACCATCTTGCAATACAGGGGCTTTACCGAGAGGATGTTGAGCTTTCAGTTCTGCAGGCGCCATTAAGGTTTGCGGATCACGATCGTAGATTTTCAGTTCATAATCCAAGCTAAGCGCTTCCAGTAGCCAGACAATGCGGTGTGAACAAGACTGTTTAAGATAATGTAAGGTAACCATAGTTTCTCCTATCTAAAAACCCCACATAAGTGGGGTTCGATAAATTACAAATCAAAAGACTGAATAACATTCACGTGTAAACGCACATCCACATTACCACGGGTTGCGTTTGAATATGGGCAAACTTCGTGCGCTTTGTTGATTAAGGTTTTTGCATCTTCAAGGCTTAAACCTTCCACAGTGATGGTAATATCTAAATCCAGACCAAATGCGCCGTCGGGTTTCTGACCGATACCTACGCCAACGGTAGTGCTTGATTTAGTCGGTTTTAAATTTAATGTCGGTGCAACGTGATTCATTGCGCTATCAAAACAAGCCGCATAACCCATTGCAAAAAGTTGTTCGGGGTTGGTGCCTACTTTGCCGCTTTCATTTTGAAAGCCGACTAAATCGAAACCGATTGAACCGTCATCGACACGAGTATGTCCGTCACGACCGCCGGTTGCTGTAGCTGATGTATGGTAAAAAATTTTCATAATTTGCTCCTGTTGAGTTAAAAGAGTAGTTTAAGATTGTTTAAAAGGGTGTATGAGATAAAACAAATTCGCCTGTCCATTCACTGACAATAATGTCATCACAATAAAGTTGACATTGAATAGTGATTTTTGCTTTACCTTTTTGGGTCAGCATTTGCTTTGCTAAGTTCATTGCTAAACTATCAGGGCAAATACTTACTGCAATAATATCGCTCGGCGCAGGTTTCAAATAGCGAATTTGACTACTGCGGATCACAATATTGCCGTTTGCTTCAGGGAAATTAAGATAAACCAATGACCACGCACTTAATGTTGCCAATAGCGCCTGACTGCCGCCAAAAATCGTGTGATGATGATTGCTGTTGCACTCAAAGGGCGCTTTAATCACAACACGTTGCGGGCTACTTTCCACAACACGCAGATTTAATGCGTAAGCCGCAGGAATATATTGTGCGATAAATTGGTCAATGGTTTGCATCATTATTTCCTTTATTATGTTAAAAATTATTTAACAATAGAACGACAAGCTCCTAACACGCTGTCTGCCATATGTGCTAAGAATATCGTATCTACGCCCACCACAACGAAACTTGCGCCCCAGTCAATATAACGTTTTGCTTCTTCTGGTGAGCCTGCGATTGTACCCACAGGTTTACCTAATGCACGAATATCTTTGATCAGTTTCTCAATGGTTGCCTGCATTTCTTCACCTGAAAAATCACCGAAGTATCCCATATCAACCGCTAAATCCGCAGGGCCTAAAAATACTGCATCTACACCGTCAGTGGTAACGATATCTTTTAGATTTTCCACGCCTTTTTTACTTTCGATCTGTACAGCTAAAAACAGCTCATCTTCAGCGTGTTTGATATATTCAGGTAATCGACCCCAACGACCTGCACGCACCGCAGGCGCACCAAAACCACGTTTACCACGAGATGGATAATACATTGATTGTGCAATATATTCTGCTTGCTCACCGCTTTCTACCATAGGGGCAATAATAGATTGAATACCCGCATCTAAAAGTTGCTTAATCAAGGCACGATCTGCTTCTAACGGGCGAACAATAACGTGGCTACCATAAGGCGCAATCGCACGAGCTTGATCGATAATCGTTGTCACTGTATTCGGACCGTGTTCGCCATCAATCCAGATAAAATCATAACCTGAACCCGCCACAATCTCTGCATTCACAGCTGAACCTGACACTAAGCCAAAACCAATTTGAGTTTTATGCTCTAATACAGCTGCTTTAAATTTGTTATGTAAAAATGCTTTATCAAAAACGTTCATAATTTTGCCTTATCCTATTTTACAGTTGTTGGATTAAATAATTTTGGTAACCAATTTCTTCAATTAAACCAATATGTTCCGCAAGCCAGTTAGTATGCTCTTGCTCATCGACAATAAATTCTTCAATCATACGGCGAGTAATATAATCATCGGCAAAATCAGCGATCATTGCATTTAATTCCGCCATACCTTTTAAGCCTTCGTTGTAATCATATTCCAATTGTTCACGAATATCAGTAATAATTGGATAATTATTAATCGCTAAAGTTGGGGTTACACCTAGTTCAAGCAGGCGAGCATTAACACGTTGCGCTTCTTTCCATTCACCTTCCGCTTCCGCCTGAATTTTATCAGCCAATTTGCTAAATCCTTTTTGACGGATAATTTCAGCGTGAATGCTGTGCTGTTGTGAATTACCAAACCAAGCCTTTGCCATACCTTTTAAAATTTCAATCTGTTTTTCAGTAGCCATTTTGTTCACCTCATGTATGAATTAATTGTTGTCTTAATCCGTTCCGTTCTGGAATGTGTTCAGTATATTGATTTTTAAAAGTGAGCGGTATATTATTTCTCTTAATTACTTGCCTATTTATCCAAATTATTATGTTTTCCGAACAAAGTTTTGCACGTTTATTAGACGTAATTCCTCATAACCAAACCTATCATTCACCGATTAAAGGTTTGATTATTCATCATTCTGATCATCCGTTTTCCTATGATAATGTGATACAAGAACCGAGTATCTGTATTGTCATTCGTGGCGAACGTGAAGTACAACTAGGAAACCAATGTTATTTATTTGACAACCGACATTTTATGTTCTGCCCCGTGAATGTACCAATGTGTGGTAAGGTTCTTCAAGCCACAGCAGAAGAACCTTTTGTGGTGATGTCAATGAAGATTGATTTACAAGCGGTGAATAAAATTCTGCTAGAACAGACCGCACTTTTGGCAAAAAACAGCGAAAATCCGACCGCTTTCGGACAATGGCACTTAGATGCTGAATTAGAAAATGCTTTTGAACGCCTATTGCTCTTGCACGAAAATACAAAAGACATTACATTCTTAGCACCTTTAATTCAGCAAGAAATTTATTATCGATTATTGACGGGTGAACAAGGTGACAAACTCAAGCAAATGGTTAGCTTTGGTTCAAACACACAAAAAATCGCCAAAGCAACGGAATATTTAAAGGCGCATTACATCGAAACAATTACAGTCGAAAGCCTTGCAGAACTGTGCGGAATGTCGCTTTCCGGCTTTCACAACCATTTTAAAAAGCACACCACCCTTTCGCCGTTACAATATCAAAAATCGCTACGTCTAATGGAAGCTAACCGGTTAATTTCACAAGAAAATTTACCCATTTCTACTGCAGCATTCCAAGTCGGCTATGAAAGCCCAAGCCAGTTTAGCCGAGAATATAAACGTTATTTTGGCAAAGCTCCGAGTGTCCGATAGGTAAAAGTGTCGTTTGGGATTTAATGAGAAAATCAATATGCAAAAAATGCAACAGTTCAAAAAGAAGGTAAACGCCAGGTTAGGCGTGAAATTGAATATTACAACCTAGATGCGATTATCTCGGTGGGTTATCGGGTAAATTCGGTATTAGGTACAAAATTCCGTATCTGGGCTACCGCTCGCTTAAAAGATTATCTAACTAAAGGCTATGCCATCAACCAACAGCATTTAAGCCAAAACGCTCACGAGTTGGAACAGGCGTTGGCGCTGATTCAAAAAACAGCGAAATCCTCGGGATTAACGCTGGAAAGCGTTTGGTGGACATTGTCAGCCGTTATACGCAAACATTTTTATTGTTTACAAGCGGCGGAAAAACGATGAAATTTTGCAAACTTTGATTACGCCTGAAAAATACATTTTCAGACGATATTTTCTGCAAAATTCCAGCAAAATCCGACCGCTTGCTCGAAATTTTTTAAGGGATAAAATGAATGTCGTTTAAAAAATTATTCGGACTAATTATATGATTGATGCCGTTGCCGTAAATTGTTTTTATGTACAACTCTGGTTGCGTTGTTCACTGCATATTTTTTATTTTGCAAAATGGTACAAATACGATCAACTTCCGTGTTATCCAGCATAACCATCCGAATATTTCGGATATAATGTTCGACTTGCCCGATGTAGCAGACATTTTCAGGCATTTGCGTTTTAAATTCGCATCCGCCCAAGAAAACTACTACCGAATGAAATACGCTTTCGGGCAATTCAAGCAAAGATGCCAACGCCTTGATATGGGCATAGTTTTGGCGAAGCGGGTTTTGAAACGAGTGCTTTTTTCTGTAGATCGTCTGTGTCCAACGTGCCTGCTTTTCGCTACCGAAAATCCAGCCCGAATAGTTTTTCGTTTCAACCACAAAAATACCGAAACACGATACATAAATATGATCGATTTGGGTGGTGGTATTGTGTGATGGCACGATTAAATCGTGAAATGGGCGATAAACTTTTTTGTCTAAGCCACTCAGTCTCGATTGTATGGCTTTTTCACCAAATCGACCTTTAAACCACCGGCTTTTGAGAAATGCTAAAAATAATAAAGCCAGTGGAAGCCACCATAGGTTCGTCAAAAACTCCCAAAGCCTCCCCAAAAAAGCCATAACCATCTGATTTGCCATATTGTTTTCCTTATTATAAGTGTAATGTGTTCATAAACTTATTAATATGTATTGTCCGTATGGAAAAAACATTTCCACATATTCAACGTATATTGTTTCAATCTCAGCCTAGTTGTTAATAATTTGGTGTGTGGAAATGCGGCAATGATAGACCGTACAATAACTGTCGTAAATAACTACGTTTTGAAAAGGTTGATTTTCTTAAATGATATATTGATTTATGCTGATTTTAAAAAAATAAACAAGATTTGGAGCAAAATAAGCAAAGAAAATAAACGGTAAAAAATTTCCTGTTTTTCACCGCTTGTAGATTGGTGGGCAGGAATGCCCACCCTACCTTTCAGATGGCATTTTCTATCTCAAATTCCCAGCGTGAAATGCTATATACTTCTCCACAACACGGAAAAACAACAATGTTAGAACAGTTTATCGCCCAGTTATACCAACAAAAAAACGCTCAACAAGCCGTGTAGATGGCAGCGTATATGAAAGACCAATTCCCATTTTTTGGGAAAACCGTTTTACGGAAAGCCGAAAGGTTTTAGATGTTTTTGTGGATATAACCATAAAAAACCAATAATACGAAAAGTTTTTATGGTTATAACCAAAATAATAAAGGTGAAATACGGTTTTGCAGACAGTAATACGAATTTTATTTAGGAACGATATTTTCCTTCTCAAAGTGCAGTCACAAAAAGCAACTCTTCTTAATCGTTGCTGTCCATCAATAACATCAAAAACTCCCTCAAACTCAAACACTCCACCCCTTCAAACGTATTTCCATCAAATTCGTCCATCGTAACTACATATTTTGGGTAGTTGTCTTGAATTTTCAGTAAGTTACCAAACTCTCGTTCCAGCGTTTTTTCTTCGTTAATAGTCAGCGTGGCTTGTACATAAATACGTTCCCCGTCTTTTTCGGCGACGAAGTCAATTTCTTGAGTACCGAGTCCGCCGATTTTGACATCGTAGCCTGCGATTTGTAGGTGGTTGAAAATTGTGTTTTCGAGCAATTTGCCACGGTCTTGCACTCGGTAACCGATTAAAGCATTGCGTAAGCCTAAATCTTCAAAATAGTATTTCTCGCCGATTTCAAAAATACGTTTTCCTTCAATATCATAGCGTGGCACTTTGTGGATTAAAAAGGCGTTGGCAAGGTATTCGGCATAATTTTGCACTTGCACCGTGTTGGCGGAAATACGCTGTGATTTAAGAAAATCGCTGATTTTTTTTGCAGAAAACAGGTTACCGATATTGCTCGCAAAAAATTGTGTAAGTTGTTCTAGAAACTGTACGTTTCGCAAGGCGTAGCGGTTTATAATATCACGCACGGCAATGGTGGAATAGATGTTACGCAAATATTCAAACACAATATTATCTTGCAACGGCAGGTCTTTTAAATAAGGTAAACCTCCGTATTTTAGAAACTGCGACATTGTCTTATCGCTGTCTTCCAGCCGCATAAATTCCAAAAATTCAAAGTAAGAAAGTGAATGCACGTTGATTTCAATCGCCCGACCGCTCAGGCTGCCGGCAATATCACGGGAAAGCAGATGGGCATTCGAACCTGTACAATACAAATCCAGTTCATCATCTAACAGCAACGAACGAAGCGCAGTTTCAAATTCACTGATTTCTTGAATTTCATCAATAAAGACATAATTTTTTTTGCCGCTCTTTTTCTCTATAAGCACAAATTCCGCCAAATCTTGTGCAGTTTTGATATGCGAAAAAGCCAAATCTTCTTTGTTGATATAAATGATATGGGCTTGGCTGTCGCTGGCTTGAACTTCCTGCATAATCTGAAACAACAAATAGCTTTTGCCCACACGGCGTTGCCCTGTGAACACTTTAATCAGCGATTTGCCGATAAACGGACGCACTCGCTCCAAGTAGCGTTTGCGGTAGATGAGATCTTTTTTCATAGCTTACTCCATCAAATTTATACCTTAAACTTTATATAAAAATATAAAAAGTTTCAAGTATACTTTAAACTTTTTTAAATTATGTAGTGAGTTTCAAGTATAAATTAAACTAGCAAGCGGGTGTCTAATTCACAATCTTATTCCCAAAGAAATAAAACCCTAATCCGCAGGCGATAATCAGTAAGCCGATGAATTGGGAAAGTTGGAAAGAGCGTTGTGCCATACCGAGTAAGCCGAAGTGGTCGATGACGGCGGCGGCACAGAGTTGCCCGACGATGATGAAAAACAACATATTGGTGATGCCGAGTTTAGGGGCGAGTAAGATGGTGGTAAGTACCAAGCCTGCACCAAGAACGCCGCCGATAAGCTTCCACGGTTCAACATTGGGCAATTCTCGTAGCGATGCCGATAAATCCGCTTTCCATAGGCAAAGTAATAATAATGCGATGGTACCGCTGGCAAAAGAGATGAAGGCGGAAACTAAAGGTTGCCCGAGCATGGCTTGAGCCAGTTTGCTGTTGATCGCCGCCTGTGAGGCTAATGCGGTGCCGGCAATAAGTGCGATTAAAATATAGGGTAAAGACATTGTTTTTCCTTTTAACAAATAAAAACTGCCTGAAAACTGTATCACGCTTTTCAGGCAGTTTGAAATTTTACTTATAGTGATTACGCAAGGGCTTATAAATAACAAAATTTAGCCATTAACGTATTCCTCAACTATTTCGCCCAAATCACCACATCTTCTTGCGGCTGGCGGGCTTTTTGTGCGATTTCCTGCGTGCGGTAGCCGAAGGTTACGGCAACCGATACGCCCCATTCGTTGGCATCGAATAGACCCGCTTCGGATAATACACGGTTCATTTCCGCATAATTGAAACCTTCAATCGGGCAAGAATCAATGCCTGCCATAGCCGCACCTGTCATCATATTGCCTAACGCGATGTAAGTTTGTTTGCTGCACCAGTCAAACAGTGCGCGCTCGTCATTTAAGGTTTGCATATCGTTTTCTTGGAAATCTTTATATTTTGCCAAGGTTTTCTCGATAGCTTCAGGCTCGGTAACGCCGCGGCGTTTAATGCCTTCTAACATAAACGGTGTGTCAAAACGGGCGTTTTTCTTGGCAAGAATAACCACGATATGGCTTGCGCTATCTAAGGTACTTGCCATCCCCCAGGAAAACGGTTTGATGGCTTCACGTAGTTTCGGGTCTTGTAATACGATGAATTTCCACGGTTCTGAACCCACTGAGCTTGGTGATAAACGACCAAGTTCTAAAATAAAGTTAAAATCTTGTTCGCTGATTTTGCGAGTTTCATCGTAGTGGCGGCAAGATTTACGGTTTTTGAAGGCGGAGAGAATTTGTTCTGTGCTTAAAATAGTCATTGAGCTTTCCTTTTAAATAAATGAAATTTGTCGCACATTATAAATTGTTGTATTATTGAAAAATAGTAAAAGATAAGCAAAACACCTTTGCAAAAACTACAACAATGAACACCAAAAACACCAGCGTTTACGCTTTAAAATTATTTTTACAAGTCCTTGAGCTGGGAAGTCTGTCGGAAGTTGCCCGCCGAGAGAATCTTTCCGCTTCTATGCTTTCCCGCTTAATTAAGCAACTCGAAGATGACTGGGGAGCAGCACTGTTTTACCGTAATACCCGAGCAATCACCCCCACTGAAACGGGGTTGCTACTGGCGGAATATGCGCGCCAAATCGTCAGCCAATTTCAAGCAGCCGAACAGGCGATTACTGCACAAACGGCAGAAATTGCCGGCACGGTGCGTATCAATGCCCCTGTGTTTTTTGGGCAATTGCATATTATTCCCCACTTGGCGGAACTACAAGCACGCTATCCGAATCTGATCGTTAACTTAGTGCAAACGGATGATTATATCGACCCCTTTACCGATAGCACCGACATTATTTTCCGCCTTGCGCCGTTAAATGATAGTAGCTTGAAAGTAAGAATTTTGGCTCAACAGCATTTTTGTCTGGCCGCTTCGCCAAGTTATTTACAAAAGTATGGAACCCCTAAGATTCCTGCTGATTTGGCGAAACACCATGCTTTGCTTTACAAGGGTAAAACAGGGACGTTACGTTGGCTATTACAAGAGGGTGAAAACTGGCAAGCCTGTTCACCTAAAATTGCGCTGACCAGCAATAACGGCAATGCGATTGCAACGGCTTGCGTTCAAGGAATGGGCATTGCTTTATTAGCGAATTGGGCGGCATCAGATTTATTGAAGGAAGGTAAAGTAGTTCGCTTGTTGCCTGAATATAATTTCTCGACACAAACAGTACCCGTTTATGTGGCGATGCTTTATCCGCAAACGGCTTTTATTAGCCCAAGTGTCCGCGCGGTATTGGATTATTTCAGAGAAATTTTTCAAGATAAAAGTTGGTAGGTAAAGAAAAGGCGAATATCATACTCGCTCTATTTATTGGATTATACTTTACGGCTATCTTGATGTGCTTTTGCCGCTTTTTATATTGGCTATGAAAGCCCGAACCAGTTCAGTCGCGAATTTAAACGCTATTTTGGTATGACGCCGAAACAAAATAAGGAACAAAATTTTTGTTATTTCAACATATTAGGATCCGTTTATCTTTTATAAACAAGCCCTAAAAGTGCGGTCAAAAAATGCGAAATTTTATCACATTAAATCAGTCATAAAAAAAAGCGTACCTTTGTACGCCTTTTCTTTTTAATTACAATCACTTACGCGCTAAAGGCGGCACAAATCCGATGCCTAAGTCCCAAGGTTGTTCAATCCATGTGTTTTGCGGAATATCAATCACATAATCGTCCACTAACGGCGCGCCCGCCGGTTTTGCGAATACGGTAACGAATTTCGCTTTTGGATACATATTACGAATTTCGCGCGCCGTGTTGCCGGTATCCACTAAATCGTCCACCACGATAAAACCTTCGCCGTCGGTTTCCGCTTTATGGATCACTTTTAAATCGCCTTGTTGGTCGTGATCATAGCTTGCGATACAGACGGTTTCGACATGACGTAGTCCTAATTCGCGCGCTAATACCGCAGCCGGGAACAAACCGCCGCGACTCACGGCAATAATGCCTTTCCATTGTGACGCCGGTAATAAACGTTCCGCTAATTTGCGTGCGTGCATGTGGAACATATCCCAGGTAACAACATATTTTTCGCTCATAAATTCACCTTTTTAACAATAATTGAAAGCGGAAAGCGCCGCCTAGTAAATAAAATTGCGTAAGGATAACCCGAAATGCGCTTTTATGCTATTATTTGCCTCATTATTTCATAAAAAAACCGCAAAAGTGCGGTCAGATTCGTCAGATTTTATAAAAAGGAAGCAATATGTCCGAAATTCAATCTCTTCAACCCCAATTACTCTGGAAATGGTTCGATCAAATTTGTTCAATCCCCCATCCTTCTCATCACGAAGAACAATTAGCCGAATTTATTGTGAACTGGGCAAAAGGAAAAGGATTTTATGCCGAGCGGGATGAAGCGGGCAACCTGTTAATCCGTAAACCGGCGACAAAAGGCATGGAACATTGTCAATCGGTCGCTTTACAGGCGCATTTGGATATGGTGCCGCAGGCAAATGAAGAAACAGACCATGATTTCACATCGGATCCGATTCAGCCTTATATCGACGGCGAATGGGTAAAAGCCAAAGGCACCACTTTAGGTGCGGATAACGGTATCGGCATGGCATCCGCGTTAGCCGTATTGGACAGTGAAAATCTCGCCCACCCTGCTCTGGAAGTATTACTGACCATGACGGAAGAAGTGGGCATGGACGGCGCGTTGGGTTTGCGCAAAAACTGGCTGCAATCCGAAATAATGATCAATACCGACACTGAAGACAACGGTGAAATTTATATCGGCTGCGCCGGTGGGGAAAACGCGGATTTAACCGTGCCAGTGCAATGGCAGGAAAATAATTATGAGCACTGTTATCAGATCAGTTTGAAAGGATTGCGCGGCGGTCATTCCGGTTGCGATATTCATACCGGACGTGCCAGCGCAATTAAAACTCTGGCGCGTTTTTTGGCAAATCTTCAACAAAATCAACCGCACTTTGAATTTTCCCTTAGCGAAATCCGCGGCGGTTCCGTACGCAATGCGATTCCTCGCGAAGCTTTCGCGACCCTTTGTTTTAACGGTGAACCCGCAAATTTCACGCAAGGGGTAAAATCATTCGAAAGCCTGTTAAAAACGGAATTAGCCATTGCCGAACCGGATCTGCAGTTAACGGCGCAACCTGCCGAAAAAGCAACGAAAGTGTTCGCCCCAAATACGAAAAATAATGTCGTTAACCTGTTGAACGCGCTGCCGAACGGCGTAATTCGTAACAGTGATGTCGTTGAAAACGTAGTGGAAAGTTCATTAAGTATCGGCGTATTGAAAACTACGGAAGACGCGGTAAAAGGTACGATTTTAGTTCGTTCGTTAATTGAAAGCGGCACAAATTACATTAACGGTCTATTAATTTCCCTCACTGAACTTTGTGGTGCGAGCGTTCAATTCTCCGGCCGTTACCCGGGCTGGGAACCGCATGCGGAAACGCCGATTTTAACCTTAACTAAAGAAATTTACGGCGAATTACTCGGTTATGAGCCGGCGATTAAAGTAATTCACGCCGGGCTTGAATGCGGTTTATTGAAGAAAATTTATCCGGCGTTGGATGTGGTATCTATCGGTCCGACTATTGTGAACGCGCACTCACCGGATGAAAAAGTACATATTCCGGCGGTACGGACTTATTGGGAATTGCTGACCAAAGTACTGGCGGGCATACCGGCGAAAAAATAGCCGTTAAAAGTGCGGTTAAAATTTGACAAATTTTGGGGCGTAGATTTTACGCCCTTATTCATTACTTATCATTTAAGCAATTGTGATAAGTGCTTAATTAGGAAAGCAAATGACTTTATTAAAATATATCTTGATTGCACTAATCAGCCTTATTTTACTATTGGCGGCGAGTGCGGTTATTTTTATGCAAACTAAGCCTTTCGGCAAACATCCCGAAGGGCAAAGGCTGGCGCGTATTGAACAATCCGTTCATTATAAAGCGGGAAAATTCGTCAACCATTTACCGACCGAAGTTCAAACCAGCGATAAACCGCTTTGGAAAATATGGTATGACTTTTTATTCCAACAAATAGATCACCTTACGCCGAACCGCCCGCTTCCCGTGGTAAAAACCGATTTGCAGCAATTAAGCCGGGAGAAAAACTTTATTGTTTGGTTCGGTCATTCGTCTTATTTAATTCAATTGGACGGAAAGCGCTTTTTAGTGGATCCGGTGCTGGTTTCCGGCTCACCGTTGTCTTTTGCCAATAAAATGTTTCAAGGTACCAATCTGTATCAGCCGCAAGATATGCCCGATTTCGATTATTTGGTTATCACTCACGATCACTGGGATCATCTGGATTATGAAGCGGTTATCCAACTAAAAAACAAAATGAAGGAAAAAGTAATTACAAGCTTGGGCGTGGGCGCTCATTTGGAATATTGGGGTTATCCTGCAGAACGTATTATTGAAATGGACTGGAATGAAAAAACCGAGCTTGAAAACCATTTCAAAATTACCGCCTTACCTGCCCGCCATTTTTCCGGCAGAGGCGTTGTTCGCAATAAAACGCTATGGTCTTCATTTATGTTGGAAGTGCCCGGCGAGACTATTTATCTGGGCGGGGACAGCGGTTATGACCCTATTTATCAGGAAATCGGGCAACGTTTTAACATTAGTTTGGCCTTAATGGAAAATGGTCAATACAATAAAGATTGGGCGAATATTCATATTCAGCCCGAACAATTGACACTAGCGGTAAAAGCGCTGCGTCCAAAACGATTAATGACCGTGCATAACGCCAAATTCGCCCTCGCCCGACACGACTGGCGCGCACCTTTAGAACAGATTTACCGAAACGCGCAAAAAGAAAACTTCAACTTATTCACGCCAAAAATCGGTGATGTTTTCTATTTTTCGGAACAAGGCGAAGCGGACAGCCCAAATTTTCGGGAACCTTGGTGGCAAAGCGTAGAATAATCGGTTTTTATTTATATCTTCATAAAATTTATAAAAAACCGACCGCACTTTGCAAAATAAACGCCGTTCGGCGATTTTTCCGCTACGCAAACGTTAAAATTTCATTACACTTTTTGTTAAAAGTCGCTTAGAATCTATATGTACTGATGATTTTTTAGTAAATATGAGAATAAATTATGTCTAGAGCTCTTAATTTTGTGATGATCTCACCACATTTCCCGACAAATTTTGAAACCTTTGCCGTTCGTATGAGAGAAAAAGGAATCAATACATTAGGTATTGCCGATACGCCTTACGAACAATTAAGCGAAACATTACGCAACAATCTAACAGAATACTATCGTGTTGATAATATGGAAGATTATGAACAGGTTTATCGCGCCGTCGGTTATTTTGCCCATAAATACGGTCGCATCGATCGCGTAGAATCCCATAATGAATACTGGCTGGAACTAGATGCGAAACTACGCACCGATTTCAATGTGTTTGGTTATAAAAATGACGATATGTTAGCTATAAAAACCAAAGCGCAAATGAAAGAAGTATTCCGCAAATCCGGTTTAAAAGTGGCAAAAGGCCGTGTATTTAAAGATGATGAAGATGCGCGTAAACTGGCAAAGCAGCTTAAATTTCCGGTTATCGTTAAGCCGAATTCCGGCGTGGGTGCAAGCGACACTTATAAAATTAAAAGTGCGGTGGAATTGGAAGACTTTTTCGGCTATAAAAACCCGAACGTCGAATATATTATGGAAGAATTTATCGACGGCGATATCGTGACCTTCGACGGTTTAACGGATCACGACGGTAAAATCGTGTTCTATTCAAGCCTTGAATATTCCGAAGCGGTGCTTGATACGGTAGAAAAAGACGGCGATATGTTCTATTACGTGCCCCGTGAAATCTCTCCGAAATTAGTAAAACTCGGCGAACAATGCGTAGAAGCCTTTAACGTGCGCGAGCGTTTCTTCCACTTTGAATTCTTCCGGGTAAAAAAATCAGGCGAATTACTGCCGCTTGAAATCAACTGTCGTCCGCCGGGCGGTTTAACCATCGATATGTGGAACTATGCCAACGATTTCGATGTATTCCGTGAATACGCCAATGTGGTGACGGAAAATAAATTCTATTCCGACATTACACATCCTTGGAATGTGGTTTATATTTCCCGCAAAGCCAATCAAAACTATGTAAATTCAATTGATGATGTTTGTCAAAAATTCGGCGATAACATCATCAGCGTACAAACCGTGCCGGGCGTATTTGCCAAAGTAATGGGCGAGCACGGTATTTTGGTGAGAACGAAAACCATTGAGCAAATGCGTGAAATCGTGCAATTTGCCCAAGCAAAACAGTAATTCGGTTCACCTCCGTTTTATTGTAATAAGGCGCACCTGGTTATGTGCACCCTCTTTGTAACTTATACCGGAGAATATTTTTATGCATTTTGAAAGAAGAAGCCAATGGAGCAGTGAATTAGGACGCGAGATGTACTTCAACGTATACGGTCATACCGGCAAACCCGTTATTGTATTTCCTTCTTCGGGCGGCAATCAGGAAGAATATGCCAATTTCGGTATGATCGATGCCTGCCGTTCTTTTATTGATCGCGGTTTAATCAAAATTTATACGCCGGATTCTTATGATAAAGAATCCTGGCTCGCTACCTGGAAATCCGGTCATGATATGGCATTAGCCCATAACGCTTACGATCGCTATATCGTACACGAGCTTGTGCCGTTAATCCGTCACGAATCCCAATGGAACGGTACTATGATCGCAACAGGTTGCAGCATGGGCGCATTCCACTCCGTGAACTTTGCCCTTCGCCACCCGGATTTGTTCGACACCACTATCGCATTAAGCGGTGTGTATGACGCCCGTTTCTTTACCGGCGAATTCTATGGTGACCCGACCGTGTATTTCAACTCGCCGATAGACTCCCTTTGGGGACAAAACGACGATTGGTTCTTAAACCAATATCGCCGCAATCATTTTATTGTGGCTGTCGGTCAAGGCGCTTGGGAAAATGAGCATGTCAGTGATACGGTTCGCTTACAGGAAGCTTTCAACGCAAAAGGTATTCCCGCCTGGTTTGATTACTGGGGCGAAGACGTTGATCACGATTGGCCTTGGTGGCGCAAACAAATGCCGTTTTTCTTATCAAAACTGGAAGAACAAGGCATTATTTAACGCCCAAACTAAAAACGGATGCACAAGCATCCGTTTTTGCTGAAATTTCTAAAAAAACGACCGCACTTTTCGCTTATTTAGTGCGTTTTCCCACTATTTACCCATTAAAGAAAAACGCAAAAAATCCACAAAATGGCTCGCCCAATATTTTTCATGATGAATTTCATTCGCCATAATTTTTAATCGGATATTATCCAACGGGTGCCCGGTACGAATCAGCGCCTGATAATAATACAAAGTGCTATCGATATAAGCCTGATTCATATTGGAAATATATTGCGCATCCGCATCATCACCCTCTTTGGTCCCCACCTGAATAAACACTCGGCTTGCCCGATCGATAGGATGTTCGTGCATAAAGCGTAAAAATTCGTTTTCGCTAAACCAGGAAGCCAGAGAAAATACCCCTAAATGCCCGAATATATGCGGATAAGCCGCGCCCATGTAAGCGGTAATAATCGCCCCCATGGAACTCCCCGCCAATAAGGTATTTTCTCGCTGCGGTTTGGTACGATAATGGCCGTCGATAAAGGGTTTCACGGTTTCCACTACCCACTGCCCGTACTCCGCACCCTTACCGCCCGTATTACGCGCTTCCGCCGTATTGCCCACGTCCGTGCGCCAAGGCGCGTATTCGTCCAAACGGTCAACAGTGGCGTTATCAATACCCACAATAATGATTTTAGGAAATTCTTTATGATATTTAATCGTCGGGATAATTTTCCAAGAGTAACCGGAATAAGATTCCTTACTGTAAAATATATTTTGTCCGTCATGCATATACAATACGGGATAGCTCTGCCAGTCTTCTTTGTAATAATCTTTAGGCAGCAGCACCCGAATGCGACGCTGATGGTTATAATAAGGTACGTAAAGAAAATGCTCTTCCATTTTTAGGTAATATTTATTAAAGCCCATTAAAAATCCTTATTTATTGTTAAATGCTAAAACAACCTTATACCTAACTATGTAAAATTGCTGTAATACCATTATCTAAAATTAAGCCTGCCTACAATATAGGGTCTGTTTACAAAAAAATAAACCGCAAAAATCCTTAATTTTTCACCGCACTTTATACTAAATTATTCGTCGGGAAACCAATGCCGCCAGAACCAGCGGGATAAACACGGCGATAGCATCCATAATGAGCATGCCTGTAACACCGAAGTCCGGAAAAATGGAATAGGCGTTAAACAAGCATATTTGCCCGATAACACCGGCAAAAATTGTGCAAATCATCGCATTACAGCTCATGATATTTGCCTTCACGCCGATAAAAATCACCCAAAGAGAAATCGGAATAAACAGTAATGAACCGGTAATTAACCCACCGTGATTAAGGAAAGGTTGATGGTCAAGTAAGCCGAACGTTAAGTGCAACACACCTTCGGCAAAGATAAAACCGTATAAACTCAAACCGACCAGCGAATTACGTTTGCTCATTATGGCGGCAAGCGGCGCGGCAATCCAGGCAAACAATACGTTCACAAACGGAAAATGTACCGCCGGAATCGGACAAGGTTCATAAGACTTATAACCGTGCAAGCGACAAACTTCGGTGACTACATTATAGCTGTCGGTCGCCACATTATAGGAAAGGGCGAATTCTTCGAATTGGTGAAACATATATAAAGGCACTACCAGCCAGGCCAACCAAACGGGATCCGTCCAACGGTGACTATTTTCATCACTACGGAAAATATCGGTACTAATCATCAACACCGACAACACCGCCGCCATCGCCAGCCCCATCCAAGGCCAGGCAAAGTTGAATTTGACAAATAAATCACCCATAACAACCTCCAGCTGATAAAATCGCTTTTATTTCATTTGAGTATACTCCTTTTTTTCACCATCGTGACAAAGGAAATGGGATTTTATGACCCTGCAACGGTTAATTTCCCTCAGACAAACAGCCTTTTGCACAATTCTTATACATAACAAATCATCAAAAAGCCAACTTAGTTTTAAAACTTTCCGAAACTGAATCCGTGTATATGACAAAATGAGGTAAGGTAATCAATGTGTTGGCAGGTTATACCTATTACGAGAAGCAATCCAAAGCACAAACTTTTGCGGAAGTTTTTGCTAATTCTAATCTATCCGGTGAATTAACTGATGATTTTGAGTAAGCCTTTGAGCAAAACGATCGCTTGTGATTGTATTAAATTTGCTTAATCACTTCCGTTGATATAGCGAATTTTGACCGCCAAGAGTTTACCTCAGCAAACAAACAGACTGCCGTATGCCGCAACGCCTTTCTTCTGCTATCGCGATTTATTCGAATCATTCCGCTTTCTTAATCGTAACCACTTCGCCATTAAGTTTACTTAGGGTTTCCAATCCGGCGGTTAGCTTACCGAAATAGACCAATCCGTTGGCATAACCCACATGGGAATCTTGATAAAAAATAGCAAGATTTCCCCAAGGGGCATAATAGGTTAAGTCGCCTTTTTTGCCTGCATAACCCTTCGGACTGTCCGCAATGGATAAGCGTTTGGGAATACCGTGACCGATTTTTTCCGAGTTGGCATAATCTTCCAGTTGCATACTGAGCGGTAATTGCGCATAAAAATCACGGGCGGTTTGGTTGTCAGCCAAAGAAGCGGTGATTTTTTCATTGGAGTTTGCAATTTGGATTTCTATATTCATTGGTGCTCCTAAAACTGAGGTGGTACAAAAAAGTGCGATTAAAAAAGCGAAGATTTTTTTCATCAGATTTCCTTAATCAATTTGGCGGGAATACCGCCTACTATCGTATTAGCGGGTACGTCTTTGTTCACCACAGCACCTGCGGCGACAATGGCATTTTCACCCACGGTTACACCGGCTAAAATGGTTGCCCCGGCGCCAATCCACGCATTCTTTTTAATCACAACCGGTTTAACAATTACGCCTCGACGTTGTGCGGGATCAATGGGGTGATCTACGGTGATAATGTTCACGCGCGGACCAATCAAAACATCATCTTCAAGTGTGATGCCGCCTAAGTCGGTAAGCATTACCGCAGTGTTAATAAACACTCGTTTGCCAATACGAATATGCGCACTAAAGTCGGTATAAAGCGGTAAATTCACGTGAAAACTTGCATCAATTTCCGTGCCGGTCATTTCATTTAAAATTGCCCGTATTTCGTTTTGCGTTCTAAAACCGGAATTAAGTTCTGCCACTAACGGCGCATTTTTATCGACAACTTGGTGAATTTTACTAAACAATTCGCTATTTTGGGCGATAAGTTGGTTTAAGGGGAGATTGAGTGTGTAGTCCATCATATTTCCTTTGCTTGTAGGGTGGGCATTCCTGCCCACCATTTACGATGATATTTTTATTGGTGGGCAGGAATGCCCACCTACGGTTTATTTCAAATTCGCTTTAAAGAATTGTTCGAATTTGTCGTATGGGATTTTGCCGTTTACATCATCGTATAAATCGGTGTGGTTTGCACCCGGTACGATATATAACTCTTTGTTTTTGCTGCCTAGGGCTTTGTAAGCATCTTCGCCGAAGTAACGGCTGTGGGCAAATTCACCGTGAACCACTAAGGCTGGTGCTTTGAGTTCACCTGCACGCTGTAAAATCGGCATATTGATGAATGACGGAGTCATCGCCGTGTTCCAACCTGTGGTCGAGTTTACGCTGCGCGGGTGGAAGCCGCGTTTGGTTTTGTAGAAATTGGAATATTCGCGCACAAATCGCGGGGTTTCCGCTGTGATTTTATCTTGCGGCGTTAGGTGATCTTCCGCTTTACCGTTCAAGGAGTAGCCGTTTGCTGCCGCTTCCCAACGGGCATTGGCTAAATCTTGTTTCATTTTATAACGTGCTTCCGTTGTCATCGGCGATGTACGCTCGTATGGCACTTTTGGATTGGGTTCCATTTTGATTTCATAGCCGTCGGCCATCACTTGAGTCATATCATACATAGTACTGGTGGCAACCGCTTTAATGCGCGGATCGGAAATTGCCGAGTTCAGTGCAAAACCACCCCAACCGCAAATACCTAATACACCGATTTTTTCACGATCGACGTTATCTAATGAACCTAAAAAATCTACTGCAGAAACAAAATCATCGGTATTGATTTCAGGTGATGCTGTGTTTCGTGGTAAACCCGAACTTTCGCCGGTGAACGAACCGTCAAATGCTACCGTCACAAAACCACGTTCTGCCAAATGTTGCGCATATAAACCAGAAGATTGTTCTTTCACCGCCCCGAACGGTCCGCTCACCGCAATCGCAGGTAATTTGCCCGTTGCACCTTTTGGCACATACAAATCGCCGACCAAGGTAATGCCGTAGCGGTTTTTGAAAGTGACTTTACGGTGTTCTACTTTGTCTGATTTCGGAAAAATTTTGTCCCACTCTTGGGTTAATTGAATACTTTGTGCCGGCACTTCAATTGCCGTTGCGTTTTGTGGAAGTTGTGCCATAGCGTTTGCTCCTAATAGTGATGAACCTAAGAAAAGTGTGGCGGTTAATGCTTTAAGTTTGAATTTCATGGTCTGTCCTTTTGTTGAATCTATTACTACTTTAATAATTTATTGTAATCCTACTATTGCTACAATAAAATAAACAAATATAGAACAGTATATTCTTAAAAACAGAATAATTTAAATCGGAGGTCAACGGATGCTGAATAAATTTGATGCGTTACGTTATTTCTGTGTGGCGGCCGAAACCTTAAATTTCCGTGAAACGGCAAATCGTTTGTCGGTATCGCCGTCGGTTATTACCCGAGTCGTAAACGAACTGGAGGCGGAGCTCGGCGAACAACTGTTTAAGCGCCATACCCGCAGCATAAAACTCACCAGCTTCGGCGAACAATTTTTACTACGCGCCCAACATCTGCTGGCGGAAAGCGAAACCTTGTTTAAAATGGGCAAAAATCAAGCGGATGACCTTGCCGGCATTGTACGGATCACCGTGCCTAGCTGGCGGAATAACGATGAGATTATTCGTCAACTTTTAATTACGCTTGAGTCTTACCCTGAAATTATCATCGACTGGCGGGAAGATATGGGCAAGCTGGATATGGTGGAAGACCGTATTGATATGGGACTACGAATCGGCTTGGAACCCGATCAGGATTTTGTGGTGCGAAAAATCACGGAAATAGGTGATGTGCTGGTAGCCTCGCCGGCGTTAGTTAAAAAACTCGGACAGCCGACCGATCTAACGGATTTTGAACGACGCTACCCCATGGCAATTCCCATTAATTCCAATACGGGTAAGCCTTGGACTTTGTTTTTAAATGAGGACATCACTCTAAATCCGAAAAATCCCGCTTTTTATTCCGTTGATAATTACAGCGCGCTGCAGGCGGTTTTGCTTGGAAAATGTGCGGGCTTAATCAATGATTTTATGGTAAAACCTTATCTGGAATTCGGAGAATTAATTCAACTTTTTCCTGAAATACAAATTGATAAATGGCAGCTTTTTCTTTATCGCCCTTATCAGACCGTCACTCCCGCCCGGGTACTTAAAGTATTTGATTTACTGACGGAAATCCTAAGAAAAACCTATTATTAATGGAAGTTACCGTACTTAATTACGTAAAAGTGCGGTCGATTTTTACGGATTTTTATTGATAAGACGGCTTTAAGCGCTTAACCGGCGCGTGATAAATCCGATCTCGGCGAATGCCCGAAATAACGTTTATATTCCCGACTGAATTGCGGCAGACTGTCATAACCGATTTCAAAAGCAATTTCCGAGATATTTTTTTGCCCTAGTTTAAGCAGCGCATTGGCTTTGGTTAAACGCAGATTTTTCTGATACTGTAACGGACTCATACCGGTTAAACGGCGAAATTGCGCATAAAACCCAGATATGGACATACTGCTCGCAGCGGCTAATTGTTCAATATCAAAACTTTCGTTGTAATGCTCTTTCAACCAGCCCACCGTTTCGACAATGCGCTGGCTGTTGCTGTTTTGCAAGGCGATTTGGCGCAGGGTACCGCCTTGTTCGCCGGTCAGCAGGTAAAAATAAATGGCTTTCTTAATCAGCGGCAGCATAATCGGCAAATCTTGCGAATTTTCCGTTAAACAGATAAGCATCTCAAAAGCGCGGATTAATTCCGGCGAAGCCGTGCTGACAATTTTTTGCTGAGAAGCCGGCGCAAATGAAAAATTTTGCCGGTTCAACTCGTCAATAATTTCACGCATTAAGGGCAAATCAAAAAACAGCCGGAGATCCAAATAACCGCCATCATCCGTGAGATATTCCGTCATAATAGGCAAATCCACGGTATAACAAACAAATTCCCCCGCCTGATACCGATAATGTTGATCGCCCACCCGTACATCTTTTCTACCTTGCAAAATCAAACAGATACCGCTTTCCTGCAACTGGCTGACATCCCGCAAATCGGTTTCGGAATGAAAAACAAAAAGCTCCGGAACGGGCGTTTCAATGCCCATAGTGCCCTTCTCGCCCGATTTTAGTTTTAGCGTTTGCCGGATTAACCAATTCAACATAAGTTTTCCTGATATTTTATGAATATTACTGAAATTCTTTAAAATTTAACCGCACTTTTCGTGCGGTTCTTGATATTCAGACACAAAAAAGGCGGAAATTCTCCGCCTTTTTTCAATTTACTAAACTATTTTACGTGTTACTACCGCTTTTTCATGGCTAAGCTCATAGAAACTGCGATCACCGTGATAACTACCCATTCCGCTATCACCTACGCCACCAAACGGTAGATTGTGATTGAAGAAATGCAGGAAACAGCTGTTAACGGCACCGCCGCCAAAAGAAACCTGCGATAAAACCGCAGTTGCATTTTCTTCAGTTTCGGTAAAGCAGTAAAGTGCCAGTGGCTTTGGCTGAGCTAAAATCCGCTCAATAGCCTCATCAAAACCGTTAAATGTGAGCATCGGCAATACGGAGCCGAAAATCTCATCCTGCATAACCGGACTTTCCCAGGTAACGCCGTCTAACACGGTCATCAACATTTGATGAGTTTCGTCATTAAATAAACCGCCGGCAACAATTTTGCCATCATTCAAGAAAGATTTAATGCGTAAATAATGGCGTTCGCTCACCACTTTTGCATAATTCTCAAACGGGTTATCATCGAATTTTTGTTGTAATTTTTGCTTTAAAATCGCAACAAATTCCGCCTTCACATCTTGCTGAACAAGCAAATAATCCGGCGCAATACAGGTTTGCCCGCTATTAAAGGTTTTACCGAAAATCAACGACTCGGCGGCTTGTTCGAGATTTGCACTTTTATCTACGATAAACGGGCTTTTCCCGCCTAATTCCAAGGTAACCGGCGTTAAATGTTTACTTGCCGCCGCCATCACGATGCGACCGACCGGTACGCTACCGGTGAAGAAAATATAGTCGAATTTTTCCGCTAGTAGCGCTTGATTTACCGCCACGTCGCCTTCAATCACCACAAAAAATTCGGGGACAAAATACTGCGCAACCAAACGGTTTAATAAGGCGGAAGTCGCCGCGGTAAACTCGGAAGGTTTCAACACTACGGTATTACCCGCGGCAATTGCGCCGATAATCGGTGAGATTGAAAGCTGAATCGGATAATTCCACGGGGAAATATTTAAGGTTACGCCGTAGGGTTCGTAAATGATTTGGCTGTGATATTCGCCCATGCCAAAAAAGCTTAAAGTTTCCGGGCTTTCCACATCTTTAGGCGCCGCTAAGCGATCTAAATTTTCCAGCATGTAATCAATTTCATGAATCAACGGTGAAATTTCCGCCAGCATAACTTGATCGGCGGGTTTATTTAAATCGGTTTTTAGGGCTTCAATAATAGCTTGCGTATTTTCTTCTAATAAAGCTTTTAACCGTAAAAGCTGTTCTTTACGAAATGAGAGTGACTTTGTGGCGCCTTTGGCAAAAAAATTACGCTGCGCCTGAATTAAAGATGGGATGTTTATCATAAAAGTTCCTAAAATATAATCAAAAAATAATTAAGGCACGTTTATTCTTCACAAATGTACCTCATAAAAAAACAAGCGCATTATAAATTTCTTTATCAAAAAACAATAGCATAATGCTCTATGATTTTTGCACGATTCTCTAAAAGTGCGGTCAATTTTGGCAAAATTTCAAATTCAAACCAACCGCTGCAAAAATTCCACAAAGCTGCGTACCGTAGCAATCGCGCCGCGGTTACGGTAATAAATCAATGAAACCGGCACGCTTTGCAGTTGCCAATCCGCTAGAATTCGAATCAGATCCGAGCGGTTATGATTTTTGGTTATAGGCAAAATACCAATGCCCGAATGCTGCTTGAGCTGCTGTTCGACGATAGCGAAATCGTTGCAGGTCAGCCTGCTGTGAGGGAACACCGCCACTTCTTGATTCCCTTGCTGAAACCGCCAGGGCAGAGTGTACATTTGGCTGATAATATGATGCTGATAAAGATCATTCGGGCTTTGCGGTTCGCTGTATTTGGCAAGATAAGCCTGGCTGGCAAACACACCGAATTCCATTTTTTTCCACAGGCGGGCAACCACGTTCTCATTATCAATAACACCGGTTCGAATGGCTAAATCGACACCGTCCTGAATCATATTGATTTTCTGGTTGCTCAGGTTTATCTCAAGATTGACCTGCGGATTTTCATTCAAATAGGTAGCTAAATACGGCTGAATAAACAGATAGAAAATATCGGCGGCAACGGAAATCCGTAACAACCCGCTCGGGTTTTCCAGACTTTTTTGCACGCTTTCAATGGCAAGTTCCGCCTGTTGCAGCATCTGTTGCGAATGTTCGAAAAAACGTTCGCCTAATTCATTTAAGCTTACACCTTTTTTCCCACGATTAAGCAACTGCGTACCTAAGGCCTGTTCGAGTTGGGTCAAACGGCGACTAAGGCGAGAAACCGGTATGCCGGTTAATTCGCCGGCATGGCTCAGGCTGCCCGATTGCACCACGGAAACAAACAACCGCATATCGTCTAAACTGATTTCTTTCATGTTATCTTTCCATTTTTGCAAAATATTCTTTGAAAATTGTATCTTGTTGCAAATTTATCTTCAAATAAAATCACCCCACTAACGCAATTTGGCGTTCTACAAATTAAATAGAGGAAATAAATTATGTTACAATTAAGAAAATCCAACGAGCGCGGACATGCAAATCACGGTTGGTTAGATAGCTACCATACTTTCTCTTTTGCCGATTATTTCGACCGCAATCATATGCATTTTTCCGACTTGCGCGTGATCAATGAAGATTTCATTCAGCCGACCATGGGGTTCGGCACCCATCCGCACAAGGATATGGAGATTCTGACCTATGTGCTGCAAGGCGCCATTGCGCACAAAGACAGCATGGGCAATGTGAAAACCTTTACTGCCGGCGAATTTCAAATTATGTCTGCCGGTACCGGTATCTATCATTCGGAATTTAACCCGAGCGAAAGCGAGCTTTTGCACCTTCTGCAAATCTGGATTATGCCGAACGAACTTGGCGTTAGCCCTCGTTACGATCAAAAACAGTTTGCCGATAAAGAAGGGGCAACGTTGATTTTATCGCCCGATGCGGAAGGCGAATCGTTCAAAGTCTATCAGGATATGAAACTTTGGCGTCACCAATATAAAGCACACCAAAAAGTGGAGCTTGGGTTAAATTCCCGCAGAAATTACTGGCTGCAGGTGGTAAAAGGTAATTTAACGGTTAATGATATCGCACTTGCAACTTCCGATGCGCTGGGTATAAGCGCGGAAGAGCTGGCAACTATCGAAACCTCGGACGAGGTGGAATTTTTGTTGTTCGATTTACGATAATTAAGGCATGCGGATATTGGTTTAAATCTCTGCGCCCCATATTAAGGCGGAATAAAATCCGCCTTTATTTTATTTTTACCAAGGAGAAATTATGGTTACCGAAGGTGCAAATTATTTAGTCAGTATCGTGACTTTCTTAGGTGCCGCAATCATTGTCGTGCCCTTATTTAAGAAAATCGGTCTAGGCCCCGTGTTGGGTTACCTTGCCGCAGGTCTGGCAATCGGACCTTTCGGGCTGGCATTGTTCACCGATTCGACCACTATTATTCATATCGCCGAGCTTGGCGTGGTAATGTTCCTGTTTTTAGTCGGGCTTGAAATACAGCCGAAGCAATTATGGGGCTTACGCAAATATATTTTCGGCATGGGCAGCCTTCAGGTACTTGGTGCGACGGGCGCATTAACCGCAATCGGCTTGCTTTATAACTTTTCATTACAATTTTCATTTATTGCGGCAAGCGGTTTTGTGCTGACTTCCACCGCTATCGTTATGCAGACGCTAAGTTACCGTAATGATATGACCTCGGATCCGAGCCGCCGAATTATCGCCGTGCTGCTTTTTGAAGATTTACTGATTGTCCCCTTATTGGCTTTAGTTGCTATTCTCTCTCCCGCACAAACTGCAGACTCACTGCAATCCCATTCCCTATGGCAACATATCATCGTCTCTTTTGCCGGTTTAGCCTTGCTGATTGTTGCCGGCATTTGGTTGCTTGACCCGTTATTCCGCCTAGTGGCAAAAACCAAAATTCGGGAATTAATGACCGCAGTTGCGCTGTTTGTGGTGTTAGGTTCCGCCTTATTAATGGAAGCCACCGGTTTATCAATGGCAATGGGTGCATTTTTAGCGGGCGTATTGCTGTCGAATTCCAGCTTCCGGCATCAACTTGAAGTGGATATTGACCCTTTTAAAGGGTTATTACTCGGCTTGTTTTTCTTAGGCGTGGGAATGAGCCTGGACTTAACCCATGTTTTAAATCACTGGAAAATGATTGTGTCGGCACTGTTCCTTATGATGATAACCAAAGGCATCATTATTTATGCGGTTGCCAGAGCTACCGGCTCCACCAAACTACAATCTCTGGATCGCGCAGTTTTGATGGCGCAGGGCGGTGAATTTGCTTTCGTATTATTTTCCTCTGCCGCACTACAAGGCGTAATAAGCGCGGAAGTGCATGCCAATATGACGGCAATCGTCGTGTTATCAATGGCATTAACACCGCTTTTTATTGTGATTTATCAAAAATGGATCGCGCCTAAATTTGCCGTAAGAGAAGTGCTGGAAAATGATGTGATTGAAGAACAAAACGACATCATTCTTATCGGATTAGGACGGTTTGGTCAAATAGTCAACCACTTATTGCGGGCATCCGGTTTTCAACCGACTATTATTGATAAAGACGCAAAACTGGTTAGCGGCATGAAAAAACGCGGCATTCGCAGCTATTTCGGCGATGCCTGCCACCCTGATCTGCTGCATAGAGCGGGAATTGAAACGGTCAAACTGGTGATTGTCGCCATTGATAATACCAAACAGGCAACTAAAATCGTACAGCACATCCGTCAAATCAACCCAAAAGCAAAAATTATTGCCCGCGCTTACGATCGCCATCATGTTTTTGAATTAGCGCAGGCCGGGGCGAACGTACAAATCAGGGAAACCTTCGACAGCGCCTTAAGAACCGGCAAACAAGCCTTAACGACGCTTGGTATCGAACAGGAAAAAGTACACCGTATCGGCAATATGTTCTTTGGCAAAGATCGTCATAGCGTAAAATTAATGGCGGACGTTTATGATCCGAAAAAACCGATGTTTACCAATGCGGATATGCTGAAAATCGCTTTTGAACAGGATGAAGAGCTTAAACTGGAAATCCAAAAAATTCTGGACGAAGAAATATAAAATCAAATAGCAAACTTGAAGAGCGGGATAAAATCCGCTCTTTTCATTTCAGGCGTTCCGGATTCTATCTTTCTATTTATGCAAAATATTTTTTGATTTTTGTATCTTGTTGCAAATTTGTATTTAATTAAAATGCATCACATCGAAACGCAATAAAACGTTTCTTGTTAATTAAATTTCAATCTCACAGAAGGAAAACAAAATGAATCCAATCTACAAATTAGACAACTTAATCAAAACTCTGGCGACAAACCTTAGCCCGGTAATTTTATTACTGACCCGTGTCATCATCGGCTATATGTTCTTATTACACGGTTTACAAAAATTAACCGGCGGCGTTGAGCTCACATCATTAATGGGCGTAGGCGGCATCATCGAAACCCTGGGCGGAATCTTCATCATCCTGGGCTTGTTCACCCGCTTTACCGCATTTATCCTGGCTGGTCAAATGGCGGTGGCATACTTCATGTTCCACGCAAGCGCCGAAACCTTATTCAACCCGGTTGAAAACCAAGGCGAATTAGCGGTGCTTTACTCCATGACTTATTTAATTCTGATGATTACAGGCGCAGGCAAAATTTCCCTTGACGCAAAATTCAATAAATAACTAAGACTAAAAGTGCGGTAAAAATTTAAGGATTTTTACCGCACTTTTTCATTGTTAAATCCAATCCGGCCTTACAGACGCTTAACCTTTTCAATCACAGTTTGCGCATAGACTTTAGCTTCCGCTTGTTGTTGAGCGATTTTTTCTTCATTACGCCCGACATAACTGACCCCGTTTAAAAACTGCACGCCTTGAAAATCCAAACCGCAAAGAATTGCCGTAGTTTCAAATGCGGCAAAAAAATCGTCCATCTTATGCTTGAAAAATCCTTCTCTTTGATAAGCTTCGAGCGGTGCACCGGTCGTTAAGGAAATTAATAATTTTTTACCGGCAATTTTTGCTGTCGAACCATGCGCAAAACCATGAACGAACACATCATCCAGCCATTTTTTCATCAGTGCCGGCATGGCATACCAGTAAAACGGAAATTGCCATAAGATTACATCCGCTTTCTCAATAGCCGCTTGTTCTGCGGCAACATCAAATTCATAGTTGGTATGAAGTTGATCAAGTTTCCGGATTTCCGCCTGCGGCAGTGTTTTGGCAAATTCATCTAAAATTATCGTATTTACCACCGAATTCGCTAAATTCGGATGTCCTGAAATAATAAGTATATTTGACATATTTTGTTCCTTTTTGTTGTTTTATGTGGATGATTGGATAAACCTATCCATAAAGCGCGGGGTTTCTTTTTACTTTAACTAAAATCGTCCCTTGTTCATCAAAGTCATACCGGTTAATTCATGAAGTTTTTTATCAAGCAGCATATCTTTGGTTTGCACAATGTAGGCTTTAAAGTGAGCGGTTTCACGGTACCGTTGATAAGCCGCTTCATCTTGATAAATTTCCACTATCACGTTAAGACTCGGCGCATTTTTTGTGTGGCATGATACATTGTCAGCGTGCCGTCTTCCGTTTTCACCGAAATCCCCAGATTTTCACACCCTATATCCACAATGGCTTGTTGTTCCGCGGGTTTGGTTTCCAATTCAAAAAACTCATTTTATAATCCGCCTGCGCTTGAGCGGCAATAAAAAGTGCGGTGAAAAAATAATTTTTTTCATCATATTATTTTTCTATAAAATCCGCCATATTTTCTGCAATCATTTTCGGTTCGAATTCACGGATTTCATATTTGGCGAAATCAGGATAGTAGCAATCTTCTTTTAAAATAGCATCCAATTCTTCACGACTTTCCGTTGAAGCGATAATCACGCCTGCGTGTTTATCGGTATCGATAAAAGGACCAAGCATTAAAAATTTACCTTCCTGAAAATGTTTCTTAAACCATTCGACGTGCAGGGGAAACATTTCTTTCTGTTTTTCTTCGGGTAAGTCGGCGTTTACAGTGATGTTGATGATATACATATTAATTTTCCTTCTGTTCCGTTGCTTGAATGAGGTCATTATAGGCGGATGAATTTTATTTGATAAGGCTATGAATACTTAATTTACTATTAGATTTAAACTAATAATAAAATGCAAATTTCATTTTTCTCTTCTATATCTGTGATATATGTTAATTATTGGCATTTTATTACAAGAGAAAAAGATTGAAATTGGAATATCGCTTTTAATTAATTTTTGAAAATATAGTAACCCAACATATTGCTATTTAAACGAAAACGCCTTTAATTCTTCCTGCGTCATCCGCAATCCTTCGTGTTGTTTCAACTGTTCCAACAAGTAATCCATCGTGGTTCGTACCCGTTGGGCAAGCAGGGTTCGATGTGGAAATAGGATGTTTAACGATAGTTTAAGCGGCTGATAGCTGTCATTCAAAATGGTAACCAGTTCGCCGTTTTGTAAATACGGCAAGGCGAGATAAACAGGCAGTTGCGTAATTCCGAAACCTTGCACTGCAGCTTGGGTTTGCATTTCTGCATCGGTCAAAACCAAATGGGGTTGAGCATGAAGAAAATGCACATTATCGCCTTGTTCATTGAATGTCCAAGGTTGCAGTTTACCATTGGGCAGGCGGGTCATAAGCAACTGATGTTGCGGTAAATCAGCCATATTTTTCGGTACGCCTTGGCTTTTCAAGTAGGCGGGCGAAGCGACCAAACAAGTTTGTATCATACCGATATGGCGGGCAACCAATGAACCTTCGCTCGATTCACCGACCCGCAACACAAAATCAAATCCGGCTTTAACAAAATCAATGGCTTTATTGTCAAAATCCAGTTCCAAATGAATTTTTGGATAATCTTCATTAAAGGATTTAAGCAGCGGAAAGACTAAATTCCGTCCCACCACATTCGGCATACTAATGCGTACATTTCCTGCAATTTCCTGCGATTCGGCAAGGGTGATTTGATTGACCGCCTCTTCTAATAAAGCCAGAGCTTTCTTGCTTTCGGCGTAAAAAACCTGTCCTTCTTCCGTCAAACTCAGGCTGCGCGTAGTGCGGTTGAATAAACGCACGTTGAGCGCCTGTTCCAACAATGCGACGTTTTTACTGACTGCAGCCGGCGTGAGATCCAACGCCTCTGCGGCGGCACTGAAACTGCCGAATCGGGCGGCGTGGGTGAATGAAATCAAATGGTTAAAGCGGTCTGTTTTCTTCATTTCGGGCAATTTTCAAAAAATAGTTGAAAGTTATTTTCCTATTATGCCATTTTTTAAACCAAATGAAAGGCGGATAATACGCTCAAACAACAACATGATAGGTGAACAACATGAAAAAACTACTGATTTTAGTCGGTGCCGGTAAAGGTTTGGGCAATGCAATCGCAAAAGAATTTGCCTCTCACGATTTCCGTGTGGCATTGATTGCAAGAAATGCAGAAAATCTGACCGCTTACCGCCAAGAATTTCAAGCCCTTGGCTATGAGGTGATGACCCAAGTCGCTGACGCACTGTATCCCGAAACCTTGACCAAAGCCATTAACGCCATTCAAGCAGAATGGGGAACCTGCGATGCGTTGGTATATAACGTCGGCATCACCGAATTGGACAATGACCGTCCAATTACCAACGAACTATTGATGCAACGTTATCAAATTGATGCGGCAAGTGCTTATCATTGCGCAATGCTGGTTGCCACGCCTGAATTTGCGGCAAAACAAGGGGCGATAATTTTCACCGGCGGCGGTTTTGCCAAAACCTTCCAGCCGATTCTTGCCTTGAAACCTTTGTGTATAGATAAAGCGGCACTGAATGCAATGAACATCGTCTTGCATCACTTGCTCGCCCCTCAGGGTATTTTTGTCGGCAGCGTATTGGTCAGCAACGTGATTCAGCCAAACGATCCGAAATACGCCCCTGACGTTATCGCCAAAGCCTATTGGAAAATGTATTGCGAACGTGATGAATTTGAACTGCTTTATTAGGAGGATATATGCAACGATTTGAACAAAAAACGGCATTAGTGACAGGCGCGGGAACAGGTATCGGACAAGCCATAGCTGTTCGCCTGGCACAAGAAGGTGCGAAAGTGTTGGTGGTGGGCAGAACCGAAAAAACATTGCAAGAAACGACCGCACTTCATCCAAACATCGCTTACGCAGTAGCGGATATTGAAAAGGATGACGATGTGCAAAAAATCGTTCAACAGTTAAACCAAAAATATGGTGGTCTGGATATTCTGATCAATAACGCAGGCTGGGCGCCCGTTACCCCGATTTCACAAGTCAAAATCGAGGAATACGACAAAGTTTTCGGCATTAACGTGCGTGCGTTGGTCAATTTAACCTTGCAGTGTCTGCCAATGCTTAAAGCCCGCAAAGGCAATATTATCAATATGTCCAGCGCGATTTGTCGCAACCATTTGCCGAATATGTCTATGTACGCCGGCACCAAAGCAGCGGTGGAGATTTTTACTAAAATCTGGGCGAAAGAATTAGGTGCAGACGGCGTGCGTGTGAACAGTATCAGCGTCGGGCCGATTGAAACGCCGATTTACGATAAAACCGATTTATCCAATGACGGCATTCAAGATCATATCGACCGCATTCGCAAGACGATTCCACTCGGCGCATTCGGTAAATCCGAAGATGTAGCCAATGTCACCGCATTCCTTGCTTCCGATGAAGCGCGTTTCATTACGGGTTCCGATTATAGCGTGGATGGCGGATTTGGAGCGTGAGTGATAAAAATGCGCTTAGAATAAGGCGGGTGTATTGATAAATAAAGGCGGATTGTTTTTGAGAAGTAAAGGGAAAAATGCCTGTCTGAAACCACTTTCAGACAGGCATTTTTATATCCCCATGATTGACAAAGTCCAAAATTAGACTAAAATACCGCTTCTATTTAGTCCAATATTAGACCTTAACACCATGCAAAACCATATTACTTCCATTGATTTATTAGCCGAAACCATGATGCAGTCGCTTCAGATTTACATGAAGTATGCAAGGAAAATGGGCTTGGCGGAGAACGAATATGTCGTGCTGTATTCCGTTTATCACCATCAGGGCTGTTCACAGAAAGACATTGTGGCGGATTGGGAGCTGCCGAAGCAGACGGTGTCGTTTGTGTGCAAGCAGCTTGTTGAGCGCGGCTGGTTGGCGTTTGCGCCCGATCCGAATGACAAGCGCGGTAAGTTGATGAATTTGACCGCAGACGGTTTAGCCGTGATTGCGCCGATTATTGAAGCGCAAACGGCGGGGGAGCGGCAAAGTGCGGTTGATTTCGGCGAAGAAAAACTGGCGGCCTTAGTGCAGGATTTAATCCGCTTAAACAAAGTATTAAGCAAAAATTTAGGGGTGGAATAATGCAGACATCCAATGCGCTGGACAACTTAAAATCCATCGCCAAAAACAACAAAAAACGCCTTGCCGGCACTTTTGGCTTGGTGGCGGCGGAAAACGTTTTATTTTTGACCTACCCCGTATTCGGCAGTTTTGCGGTTAATGCGATGATGAGTGGCGATGTGTGGGCATCGCTTTCTTATTCATTGTTGGTGCTGATTATCTGGAGTATCGGTGCCATGCGCCGTGCGGTGGATACCCGCGCTTTTGCCCGAATTTATGCGGAACTTGCCGTGCCGGTGGTGGCAAGCCAGCGTGCGAAAGGCTTGGACACCTCTTCCGTCACCGCACGCGTTGCACTATCGCGCCAGTTTGTGGATTTCTTCGAGCAGCATTTGCCGATTTTGATTATGTCCGCTTTTCAGATTATCGGCTCGGCGCTGATGTTGCTGATTCTGGAGTTTTGGGCAGGGGTTACCGCTTGTGCGATTTTGGCGTTCTTCGCCTTTTTAATGCCGAAATACGCCAAAACCAATGATTTGCTCTACCTCAAACTCAACAACCGTTTGGAAAAAGAAGTGGACGTCATCGAGCGCAACAACGGCTACCAGCTCAACAAACACTACGGCTGGCTGGCAAAACTGCGTATCCGCATTTCCAATCGTGAAGCGGCGGGTTATTTGTGGATTGGCGTGGCGATGGCGCTGCTGTTCGGCGTCACCGTGGTGCAAATCGCCACCACCCAAGGCGTAAAAGCCGGGCATATTTATGCGGTGATTACCTACTTATGGCAATTTGCCATGAGCCTGGACGATATGCCGCGATTGCTGGAACAGTTTTCCAATTTGAAAGATATTGGCAAGCGGGTGGAGGTTTAAGCTGCCTACAAGCGGTAAAAAACATCAAAAATTTGCGAAACCGCACCAACAAACCGCTAAAATAGCGAAATGTTTAACAGAAAATAAGGAAAATCATATGACAGCTTATGTTGTTTTTATTCGGGACGAAATGAAAGACCAAGCGGCTTACGACCGTTATCTGCAATTGGGCGTGCCGACGCTTGCCCCTTTCGGCGGCGAAATTTTGGTGGCCAACGGGGCGCACGAAGCCTTTGAAGGGGCGGATTTTGACGGCTCGGTCGTGCTGCGCTTCCCCGATATGGCGTCAGCCCGCGCGTGGTACACCAGCCCAGAGTACGAAGCGGTGAAATCCATGCGCTTGGAAGCAACGCTCGGGCGCGCGGTGCTGCTGGAAGGGGTGGCTTAAACATAGTAAGGCGGGCAGGAATGCCCACTTTTTTTGGGCAGGCATTTCTTATCAAATTTAAACGGTGTAGACTGGCAGTTATTAACCAACGATGAGGAATAAACCCATGAGCACTTTAGACTTTGCCACCACCGTTCGTGAACGCCATTCTGTGCGCCAATTTTTGCCGACACCAATGACCAACGCGCAAATCCGTGAAGTCGCTGAAGATGCCCGCCGTTCGCCGTCATCCACCAACACCCAACCGTGGAGCGTGCATATCGTGTCGGGCGAGACCTTGGCACGGCTGAAAAAGCGCATTATGGAAAAATTTGAACAAGGCGAACTTTGCCCCGATTTTGCCTACGACCAAAGCAAATTTGACGGCATTTACGAACCCCGCTGGCGTGAGTTTTATAAAGAAATGTTCGCCGCCAACGGCGTTACTCGTGATGACAGCGAAGGCCGCAAAAAAATCACCCGCCGCAACGCCGAATTTTACGACGCACCGCACGCCGCCTTTTTGTTTATGCCGGATGTGGGCGACGGCAACGTGAATGCCGCGTCTGATATGGGGATGTATTCGCAAACCTTTTTGCTGTCGCTTACCGCGCGCGGCTTTGGCGGTATTCCGATGTTGTTTTTGGCGTTTTTTGCCGATGTGGTGCGTGAAGAGTTAGGCATTTCGCCCGATTTCAAACTGCTGCACGCCATTGCTTTTGGCTATCCTGATCAAGACGCCGCTATCAATCAATTCCGTTCCAAACGTGCAAGCGTTGATGAGACGGTGACTTTTTATGAGTAAGGCTTTTCAGGCAGCTTGATAAAAAACACTTCGAGCGAAACAGATTGCTCACGCCCTGTGGTACAGCGTGCCATGAAATTACCGTTACAGCCGATTGCTTGATTTTTTGCACCGCAGCGTGAAAGCTGTGATTGAGGATTGAATGCAGGACTTTGTGTAAGCAATCATTGTTTTTTCAAATACTAAAATGCCTGTCTGAAACCACTTTCAGACAGGCATTTTTTGTTTTTACAAGCGGTCAAATTGCAGACGAATTTTGCAGATTTCCTCAACACTCCACCGCTTTCTACCACCCCAGTACCTCCATCTTTTCCTGCAAAAACTCAATCAACACCTGCACGCGTTTCACTTTTTGTGATTTTGGTTGGTAATACAAGTACATCGGTTGGAGGGTCTGCCAATGCTTTTTTAACACGGGCAATAGGTCGATTTTGCTTTCCAACCGTTCGTATTGCGCCTCGAAAATCCGCCCGATACCGAATCCTTGGCGGATGGCGTCAATTGCCATTTCACTATCGTTGAGAATCAGCGACATCGGCATTTCGATCGTATGCGGTTGTCCGTTTTCCATCAGTGTGAGCGGGTGGAAGCGGTTGGCGGTGATAAAGCGGTAGCCGATAAGTTGATGATGGGCAAGGTCGGCGAGGGTTTTCGGCGTGCCGAATTTTTGGGCGTATTGGGGTGAGATAAACAAGCCTTCACGGATTTCGCCCGTTAGTCTGCGTGCCACAATACCTTCTTCCAAATGATTACCGAAGCGGATACCTAAGTCGAACTGTTCGTCAATCAAATTGACGGTGGCGTTGTTGATGGAAATATCCAGCACGATATGCGGATAACGTTCGCGAAACTCAGCATAAACGGGCTGTAAAATCAACGAAAATGCCACTTGCGACACCGTAATCCGTACCGTGCCCGTGGGCGTTTTGGCGAGCGTTTTGGCGTTTTCAAAGGCTTGCGACAGCGTGTCCACCGCCTGTACGGTTTGTTCCAGCAGTTGTACGCCTGTTTCGGTCAGTTGAATTTTACGCGTGCTACGCTGAAACAACGGTACGCCCAAGCGGTTTTCCAACTGGCGTAAGGCTTTGCTGACCGCCGGCACGGAAATGCGTAATGCTCTGGCACAAGCGGAAATCGAGCCTTCTTTGGCGATGGCTTGGAAGATGAGAAGTTGTCCGTATTCGGTGCTGTTCATTGAAGTTATCCTATTTTTTTATCATATACTAAACCAAGCTATTTACTATCGCTTTTACCTTTGGCTGTAAATGTAATTTCTTCTGCCATAACACATAAATAGGTTCAGGTGGTGGCGTAAATTCAGGGAGTAATTGTACCAATTTACCTGCTTCTACGGCTGGTTGAATGAGCCAATCAGGTAAAAAGGCAATGCCACAATCCGCCAATACCGCCTGTAAACGTGCATCGCCGTCATTGATTTGGTGCTGTACATTTAGGGGGAATCCTGTTGATTTGCCTTGTTCGTTCATCAACCGCCAAGAAATTTGATTGCCTACAATGCAGGGAAAATGAGTTAAATCATCTGGGTGGTTAAGTTTTCCCCACTTTGACACAAAGGCAGGTGTCGCACAAAGTTGATTTTGAAAACAATCAATTTGTTTGGCAATAATGTCTGTTAAATCTGCTAATTCCCCAAATCGCACAGCAATATCAATATGTTCCGCAATCATATCCACTTTGCGATCTTGAAAGCTAATATTTAAATAAAGCTTTGGATAATCTGCTTGTATGGCAAGCAATTTGGGCAAAATATGACTGCGCCCATAAGTGGTGGGCAAATCAATTCGTATTTCGCCAATAATTTGTTGTGATTGACTAGAAAGTAACAATTTCGCCTGTTCTAATTCTTCCATCATTCGCCGACAACTTGCTAGCCAAACTTCACCTTCTCGAGTCAGCGTGATTTTACGGGTTGATCGGTGAAAAAGCTGCGTATTCAATCGTTGTTCCAATCTTGAAATACTTTTTCCCACCGCAGAACCTGTTAAATTCAATCGTTCTGCTGCAGCACTGAAACTGCCCATTTCTACTGTCATTAAAAATTCTTCAATACCTGAAAATTTATCATTCATTTGTAAAAATCCTTAAAGTTTAACCGCTCTTATTATGGAATAAAATTCCATAATATTTATCATATTTTCATCTTAATCAATTTATAGGAATAAGTAAAATAAGCCGTAACAAAATTGACTTAAAAGGAACACAAAATGATGAACCCAAAATATCAGCCTTTATTTGAACCCTATACACTCAACAATGGTGTGGAAATTAAAAATCGTCTCACAGTCGCGCCACTCACGATTTACGATTCAGGCAAAGATGGCGAAATGACCGAAACAGGTCGCCGTTTTTGGCAAAATCGCTTTGAGGGTTTTGGCTTGTACATTATGCCGTTTACCAATGTTCACCCTAGCGGCATAGGCTTTGAATCGCCCAATGCTTTTGATGAACGCCATTTGCCGACCTTGCGTGAATACGCCGAAATGGCGCATTCACAAGGTGCAAAAGCGGTGGTGCAGATTGCTCATAGCGGTTTGCGAGCTGATCCTGCGATGACACAAGGTGCAGAGTTAGTAGCTGCGACAGGTGATTATTACGGATGTTTCCGCACAATGAGCGAACAAGAAGTATGGGATATGGTGACAAACTATGCTTATGCGGCGGAACTGGTGTTGCGAGCAGGTTTTGATGGTGTGGAAATTCACGGTGCAAATGGTTGGCAAATTCAACAATTCTTTTCAGCCAGCACCAATTTGCGTAACGATTATTGGGGTGGGACGCTGGAAAAACGAATGCGTTTCCCTCTGGCAATTATTGATGGGATTGATGAAATGCGTCAAAAACATAACCGACCTGATTTTATTATTGGTTATCGTTTCTCGCCCGAAGAGCCCGGGGAGGATGGCATTACGATGAAAGAAACGCTGGCGTTGGTGGATGCGTTGTTAGAAAAACCATTGCAATATTTGCACATTTCGCTTTGGGATTTTTATAAAAAAGTTCGCCGTGGTGCAGATACCCATTTAACCCGAATGCAAGTAGTACACGACCGTATTGCAGGGCGTTTGCCATTCTTTGGTTCAGGTAATCTTTACACCGCAGATGATATGCTCAAAGCCTATCAAACAGGCTGGGTAGAAAGTGTTTCTATTGGCAAAAGTATTATGCTCAATCCAAATCTTGTCGAACTGATTGAGACAGGACGAGAAAGCGAAATTGAAAGCGCATTTGACTGGGATAAAGCCGATTACTATCGCTATACCCCCGCAATGTTAGACGGCACTCGTGCAGGGACAGACTTCTTCCCGCCGTCTAAACAGAATGGCGTGCGATATAAAACCAATCATTTCTAGGCGAAAAATATGCAAAAACTGAAAATTGAAACACAAAGTGGTACGTTACTTGATGGCGTATTGTTCAGTCAAACGCCATCAAAAACGGTAATCATTGCCATCACAGGCATTCACGGTAATTTTTATTCTAACCCATTTTATTACAACATTGGCCACACATTGAGTCAAAGCGGTATTGATTTTATTTATGCACAAACTCGAAATGCGTTCGGTAAAACGGATTTTGTGAACCCTAAAACAGGACAGCCGGAAAGTATTGGTTCGTGGAATGAGGATTTTGCAAAAACCATTGAAGATTTAACCGCTTACGTTGATTTTGCCGAACAAAAAGGCTATCAACATATTGTGCTGGCAGGGCATTCGCTAGGGGCAAATAAGGTGATTCATTATCTTGCCGAAACCCAAGACAAACGTGTGGCGAAGTTTATTTTGCTCAGCCCAGCAAACGTTACGCATTTAACCAATGCAATCAGTGAACAACAACGAGCTTACATTCGTCATCAAGTCGAAAAGGGTAATAGTCAAAGATTATTACCTTTTGAGTTATTTGGCTGGTTGCCTTGTATTGCTGATACAGCATTTCAATGGCTCTATTCACCGTTGTTGAATAATGTTCACGTGGAACCTAATAGCGATTTTTCGCAAGTGGCAAAAATTCAGCACACTGGAGCATTGCTGATTGGTACGCTTGATCGTTTTACTTACGGAGATCCGCCAGGTTTTTTGCGAAATATCAATAACCATTTCCAAAGTGCGGACAAAAATACGCTGATTTTTATTGAAAATACAGGGCATACTTATCAGCAAAAAGAGCAGGAAGTGGCGGATAAATTGTTGGATTTAGTGAAAGATTGGGGGTATTAAATGCCATTTATTACTTTTAAAACTAACTTAACGCTTACGGCGGATCAAGTAGAACAACTTAAATCAGGTTTTGGGAAGGTAATAGAATTTGTACCATACAAATCAGAGCAATCGTTGATGATAGATTTTCACGATCAAGTAAATTTGTATCTAAAAGGTGATAACCGAGATTCTATGGCATATTTGCGGATTGCCGTATTTGGCAATCCTACACATCAAGGATATGCTGAATTAAGCCACGTTGTAACCCAATTAATATCACAAATTTTACACATTTCACCCCAACATATTTACATTCAATATAAGGATATTCCAAGTTGGGCGGTTGCGGGAATGTTTTTTGAGTCAAACATATGCTAAAAATCACCACCTTTACCGACCCAATGATGGGCTTATCTTACGAAAGTGAGCCATTTTTCCGTAAACTGGAAACACATTTTGCAGGTCATATTGAATTTCATACCGTTATGGCAGGTTTAGTACGAAATGTTTATGAGTTTGTCAATCCTGCTGACCTTGCCATTAGCGAAGCGATGGCGATTGAACGCTATTTGCCACACCTTGCTGCCATTTACAATGCAGAGCAAAGCATTAGTGGAATGCCGATTTCAATGGAAAATTTGGATTTATTCTCCACGGATCGCACATCATCAATTCCGCTTAATCTTGCTTACAAAACCGTGCAACAGTTAGCACCTGAAAAGGCAGATGAATTTCTCTACCGCTTACGTTTTGCCACCATTGTGGAAGTTCGCCCAACAACAAAGTTAAATGAACTTGCCAGAGTAGCGGGACAAGTTGGCATAAACGAACAAACATTTCTCAACGCGTATCATCTTGATGACGTTAAGGCATCGTTAACAGAAGATTTTCAACGATTCCAACAACTTGGCATTCGTGGTCTACCAGCTTATTTATTGGAATATCAGGGTAAACGAGTCGTGGTCAATGGCGTATTAGATGACCGACAATTTTTTACCCTGATTGCTCAATTAACACAAAATAATATATCGCCCCAAAAACCAGAAATAAGTCAAAGTGCGGTCAAAAATTTGATTGAAAAACACAAACTCATTTCGCCTATTGAAATTCAATATGCTTTTGGCTTAGCAAACGTAAATAATATTATGCCTTATCTCAATCCCCTTTTAATGAATGGCGAAATCAAACGAATTGAAGTTCAAGACAGGGGGAAGTTGAGTTCATTGAATTATTCCTTTTTCAGCCTATACGAGCCGTATAGGATTCTTTGAGCCGAGCTGCTTCACAGTTCTTAATAACAAAGATAATAGAGCGATAGCGTGACTCGGTTTAATTAACCTAGCAAGGCTCGTGCCAGGTGGTAAAATTAAATAATATTTAACTTATGGTTAAGGGTTTTATAACTTATTCTAATCTAGTAAATAAAAATCTGAAAGCTAAAATAGTTGTCATTCGTAGGGTGCATGTGAACGCACTATTTCAATTATTGTTAATCCACATAAGGAATGATTATGACTATTTCAGCGCTCGACTTCTTCAAACGTGATGTCACTTTGCCCAACCAGTTAGACGGTTTGCCGCACAAATTATCCGATGTAACAGGCTTGCAAATCGGCTCGTTCAAAACCAATGACGGCGTGTCGCTAAACTATTGGAAAGCGGGCTCGGGCGAACCGTTGGTGTTCGTGCCTGGTTGGTCGTCAAACGGGGCGGAATACATCAATTTAATCCATTTGTTGAAAGATAAATTTACCGTTTATGTGTTGGACCAACGCAATCACGGCTTGTCGGACAAAGTGAAATTCGGCAACCGTATCAGCCGTTTCGCAATGGATTTACACGAATTTTTCAACGCCGAAAATATTGAAAAAGCGCACTTGTGCGGCTGGTCGATGGGTTGTTCGGTGATTTGGGGCTATGTGGATTTGCTCGGTACCAGCCGTGTAGAAAAATTTGTGTTTATTGATGAAGCACCATCAATTTATTGTCATAGCAACTGGACGGAAGAAGAACGTATCAACGCTGGTGCATTTACCACCTCTGCCGAGATGATGATTGATATGTATTACGGACGTGGCACGTGCAATATGTTGCAAGTAAATACGGATTTATTCAATTTCTACAACACGATTGATGCGCTGGCCTTTGAAAACTCAATGGCACTATGTGATCAAGTCTGCCCACACGATAAAGACGCATTGGAACAGGTATTGTTTGACCATATTCTGAACGACTGGCGAGATGTGCTTATCAATAAAATCGACAAACCGACTTTAGTAGTGTCAGGCGAACACAGCAACTGGGTGGAAAGCCAACGCTGGATTGCCCAAACCGTGCCGAACAGTGAGGACTTGATTTACGGCAAACACGAACACGGCGACCATTTCCTGCATTTGAAAATGCCGCAAAAATTCGCAGGCGAATTGACGGAATTTTTAAATAGAATGTCGTAATAAAATCCATCATATTCAGCCTAAGTAGTAGCAAAACAAAAAGAGTTTCATAGGTAGCGCATTTTAAATAAAGCTGTTTTGGGCGAATAATCAATTAAAGTGCGGTCGTTTTTAGGCAAGTTTTTGTAAAAAAAAAACAACCGCTTGCATTCACAAAGGAAAACTATGATTATCAACACAGGCGGGCGCACGGACACGGTGCATTATTATTCGAAGTGGTTACTCAAACGCTTTGAAGAAGGCTATGTGCTGTCGCGTAATCCGCTGTTCCCGAATAAAGTTACCCGTTATGAATTGACTCCGGATAAAGTGGATTGCGTGGTGTTTTGTTCAAAGAATTACCGTCCAATTTTGCCGGATTTGCACAAAATCACCGATCGTTTTAACACCTATTTTCATTACACCATCACTGCCTACGGCAAAGATATTGAGCCGGGCGTGCAGACCATTGAGAAAAGTGTTGAAACTCTGAAGCGGTTGGCAGACATTGTGGGTAAACAACGCATTGCCTGGCGTTATGATCCGGTGTTACTAACCGAAAAATATACTATCGAACGTCATTTGGAAACTTTTGATTATCTCGCTCGCGAGCTCACACCTTATGTGGATCGTTGCATTTTTAGTTTTGTGGAAATGTATAAAAAATTAGCGGTGAATATGCCCGAAATTATTTTGCTCACGGATGAAGATAAACACCGTTTAGCAAAAGCTATGGGCGAAATTGCGCAACGTTACGGTTTATATCTACAAACTTGCGCGACCGAAGGCGATTTTTCCGCTTACGGCATTCACGGCTCGGGTTGTATGACGCTTGATATTATCGGGCGTGCCAACGGCGTGAATTTTAAATCGCTTAAACATAAAGGCAACCGACAACATTGCGGTTGTGTGGAAAGTCGTGACATTGGCGCCTATGACAGTTGTCCCAGCGGTTGCAAATATTGTTATGCCAATAAAAGCCCCGCTAAAGCCCGTGCGATGCAGCAATATCACGATCCGGATTCGCCCTTATTGCTTGGACATTTGCGTGAAACGGATGTTGTCACTCAAAGCCCGCAAAAGAGCTTTCTTGCCCCGCAGCAAATGGATTTAATTGGATTGTGGGGATAATTTAAACAAGCCATAATTCCACCACCATCTGAAATTCCTTAGAGTTTCCCTTACAATTCGGATAGAACTCCACTCTAAGGGAATGACAAAATGCTAACCTAGGGTATACGTACCCTAGATCGTTTAAGAAAAACCAAGCGGTCGAATTCTGGAAAAACTTTGCTAAACCCGACCGCACTTTTCTATTTCATCTATTTCAACTTCGCATATTCCTCGTCGGACACCCGTTCCGCCCATTCATTACTGGTGTTTTCCCCTTCAATTTCTACGGCTAGATGTTGGAACCAGGAGTCTTTGGCTGCGCCGTGCCAGTGTTTGACATTGGCGGGGATATGTACCACATCGCCCGGTTTGAGTTCTTGTGCCGGTTTGCCCCATTCCTGATAATAGCCGCGTCCTGCGGTGACGATTAGCATTTGTCCGCCGCCTTTGGTGGCGTGATGGATATGCCAGTCGTTGCGGCAACTTGGCTCAAAGGTTACGTTGAACATTTTTACCTGTTCGGTAGAAACCGGATAAAGATAGCTTTTGCCGGTGAAATATTGCGCGTAGGCATCATTCGGTTCGCCGATGGGGAATTGGCTGAGTTGCGGCAAGCCAGACGGTTGAATGGCTTTGATGGCTGCGATTTGTTCGTCGTTTACGCCGTTTTTCTTGCTGATACCGATATGTGCGTTAAGCTGGCTTTCCACGCCTTGCAAATGGCTTAATGCGCCGACTGTCACGATTTCGCGCTCTTGCCAGTTAAGTAGATCACTGGCAAAAATATCGCCGAATAAATGGGTTTTCAAATAGCGGTCAATTTCCGGTGACAGTGCCGAAATATCCACTTTTTGTCCAGTGAGTTCGGTTTGGGTTTGGCTGCCGAGTGCCAGAATATCGGTATTTGCCGGTAATGGGGTGGCGGTTTTGCCCTGTTCGCTTTTTAAGCCTTTTGCTTCACGTTCTTTTACCGTTTCAGCTAAGGCGTTTAAGGCATTTAAGCTGCGCGGAAAGCCGGTATAAGCATAAAGTTGCACCATAGCGTCTTTAATTTCGTTTACGCTTAAACCGCTATCCAACGCCTGATTGACTGCGGTTTTCAAACTCTCCATATCGCCGGTTGCGGTAAAGGCACCGATTTGTGCCAGACTAAGTTGGCGTGCTGAAAGTGTCATTTGCTTTACTCCTTGAGTGGTTTGTGCGGCGGATTGCGTGTCAGCGGCAAACATTGTCGTTGGCAGAGAAAGCGCGCTTGCTATAAAAAGAATTTTGCTCAGTTTTTTCATCGCTTTCACCCTTTGCTCATTATTTTATGCACTGATGGATTTTCCCAGTGCATAGGCTTCTTGCAGGTGTTTAGCTAGTTTGGCGGCATTCCAGGAATCTTCCGCCACAATGGTACCGATGTTCTGCCAGCGCATATATTTTTGGATGATGTTGAAGTGATCTTTCATCGGTTTTAAATCATCACCCTCGCCGTAGCCTGCCATGATCACAGCGCTTTGTTTGTCGTCTTTCAGTTCGTGGTTAATGGAATAAAAACGGTCGATGACCGCTTTGAGCTGGGCGTTCATACCGAAATAATAGAGCGACGACACGAATACGACAACATCGGCTTCAATCAGTTTGGGTAAGACTTCTCGGCTGACAATGTCGTTATCTGCAATCGTTCTTTCACTGGCATCAAGCTGCAAAAAGTGTAATTCACCTAAGGGCTGTAAGCCTGCATCAAAGCGGAAGACATCATTGCCTGCTTCTTTTGCGCCTTTGACAAATTCATCTGCCAAGCGACTTGATGCACCGTTCGGGTGAGGGCTGCCGGTCAGTACCAGTATTTTTTTCATGATTCGCTCCTATATCTTGTTAGCAAGCGGGTAGGTTAGTGTGGCAACTTTTGCCAAAATACGCCAAAAATCGACCGCACTTTAGCTTGCACTAAGCTATGTTGATTAAAATTAAGCCGGAATTACTTCCACCGTTGCCGCACGGCTGCCGGCGCTTATCATATGGCTCATATATCGGCTTGAGCTATATTTGGTGCGGTAAGCGTCGTCGATTTTTTGGTTCAACGCTTCATCTTTAATCGGTTCGAATTTCACCTCGAACACCTGATCGATGGCATGAATTTTGCCGGCTTTTTGCGCAAGGGCGGATTGATACCAGCGGGAATTGGTGCCGTAATAGGCGCGTACGAATAAACGCCCGTCCACCGCCACTTCCCAAATCCAGGTCGGGGTGCCTGTGCTGGTCATATCCGGATGAAATGGGGCGATTTTGAGATCGTCCGCTTGGCAGATTTGCTTTAATGTATTGCTATCCCACATTTTTTTCTCCTGTTTCGTTTGCTTTAAAAGTGCGGTCGGTTTTGCCACAGTTTTTATTTTCTCCTTCTCTAAACAGAGGAATTATTACTATTTTGCCAACATTTGTTGGATCGCATTGGTGCGCGCCAGCTTGTAAGCCAGCGTTTGCGACGCATTCGGGTTGAATATTTCAAAGGCGTGATAAACACCGGAAACCAGCTGTAAATCCGTCGGCACGCCCGCTTGTACCAGGCGGTTGGCATAATCCATATCTTCATTGGCAAACAGATCCAAGCTACCTACCATCATATAGGTAGGCGGTAAACCGGCGAGATCCGTAGCGGTTGCCGCCGAATAGTAAGGCATTTCCGCTTGCGCAATAGTTTGTCCGCCGCGTAACGTCTCCCAACCGATACGGTTGTATTCCGCCGTCCACACATAGCCGCCGGTATAAGGCGTGTTGTACAGGCTTTGAGAGGTGCCGGTGCGATAATCCAGCATCGGATAAATCAAGACCTGCCCCGCCAGTTTGAACTCGCCTTTATCGCGCACTTTCAGTGCTAAACGAGCCGCCAGCCCGCCACCGGCACTCTCGCCCATAATCACCACTTTATTGGTGTCGGCATTGAGTTTTTGCCCGTTCTTAAACAGATAGGCTAAGCCGTGATAAGCGTCATCAATATCGGCAGGGTAAGGCGTTTGACTTGCCAAGCGGTATTCCACACTGATCACCACCGCCTTATTGAGATCCGCCAGCTCCGCCAACGCCGCATTGTTTTGGCGGGCATTGCCGAATAAATAGCCGCCGCCGTGCATAAAATAGATCACCGGCAATTTTTCATTTTTTGCTGTTGCCGGACGGTAGATGTAGAGATCCACCGCCGGTTGCGCTCCTTGTGCCGGCGCGGTGATTTTCTCATTCGGTTGCACTTCTGATTGCTCGGCAGCCTGTAAAAACGCTGCGTTTAATTCGGTAAGCTTGGCTTTATCCTGCAATTGTTCTGGAGTGAAGCGCACGCTTTCCAGCAAACTCAAATCGCGAAATTCCGATGCCAGCAGAGGATAGGACGGATGATTTTTGCCTCCATCGGCGGCGACATTCAACGCCACTCCGAGGCTTAACAAAAGTGCGGTTAGTTTTAGCAAGATTTTCATAAATTACTCCTGCGGTTTAATTTAGGGATTGGGTGGGATTTATCCCACCATCTATCACTGCATAAGCCGTTCAATCAGCTGCTGTTGATAATTCGCTAATTCACTGCTTCTGACACCTTGAAACACCAACGGCGGTAAATAGGTCATACCGCAATGCAGGGCGCTGGCTTTCATTGGTAGGAACACATCCGCCAGCTCTACGCCGACACGCCCGTTTTTGCCATAGGTTTCGCTTCCGCCTGCGGCGGTGGAAACCACCAACATTTCTTTGCCTTGCCACAAGCCAGGTCCGACGCTGCCCCAAGTCTCATTCAGATAGGCTTTCATCATCGGCGTGATATTGAACCAGTGGGTCGGGAAGATAAAGACCACGCGGTCGTGGGCGCGCATAATGCGGCGTTCCTCATCGCCTTTAACGGCACGGGTATCAAAGCCGTAAATGGTTTCCAGATTACGTACCGTTACGCCTTCCACGGTTTCTGCCGCCTGTTGTAAGCCTTTAATAAAGGTGGAACTTTCGGGATAGGGATGGGAAACAATCACTAAAGTCTTTTTGCTCGGTGTTTTCGCCTGCGCACGACCAAAAGGCATAGCGGCTACGGCGGCAAGAGCCACGCCCGCTTTCAGTAAATTTCTACGGTTCATATATTCCTCTCCTGAGGTGGAGTATCTACATTTGCAAAATATTGATAAAAAACGACCGCTTGTATGGTAACAAACGGTCAGAAAAATTACCAAGGCTGAGTGGTCGGTCCGATGGTGAACTCACTCACATTGGTGTCATCCGGTTGGCTTAAGGCAAAAGCAACTACGTTAGCAACGCGTTCCGCCGGAATCTCATAGGTATCATAAAGTTGGCGATAGCCCTGAGAAGTCGTCTCATCGGTAATACCCGCCACCAATTCGGACTGTACCGCCGCAGGATAAATAGTCGCGGTGCGAATATTGGTGCCCGCTTGTGCGCTTTCCATTCTCAAGCCTTCCATAATCGCTTTGACCGCCCATTTGGTACCGCAATACACCGTACCTCCTGGATACACTTTCAAACCCGCTACGGAAGATGTCGCCAATACGTGCCCTGATTTCTGCGCTTCAAAGGTCGGCAACACTGCCGCAATCCCGTTCAACACGCCCTTGATATTGACGTCGATCATACGGTTCCAGTTATCGGTTTCCAATGCGGAAAGCGGTGCGCTCGGCATCAAACCGGCATTTAAGAAAATCGCATCCACTTTGCCGAAGGCGGATTTCGCCAATTCAACCAAAGCTTGATTATCTTCGGGTTTCACCACATCGGTAACCCGATATACCGCTTCACCGCCTTTGGCTTTAATATTGTCGGCAATGGCTTTTAATTGCGCTTCACGACGCGCCGCCAGCACGATTTTCGCTCCCTGTTCCGCTAATTTATAAGCGGTCGCTTCGCCGATACCGGAGGACGCACCGGTGATGATAACGACTTTACCTTGAATATTGTTCATAATCCGTTTCCTCTTTGTGTGATAATCAGTTTGAGTATACGCCCGTTTTTTATTCGTTTGTATTATGAATTTCCGAATTCACTGTTAGATAAAAACGAATAATTTACAGGATTGATATAAATATCATAACGCAGTCTTGAATTCCCCAAAATGAATAAAATCAGAAAACAGAATTCCGGAAAGTGAGATTATTAGGATGTAAAAATAGTTATCCAACTTTTTTCAAAAGTAAAGTTTTAAGAGATATTATGTTTTATCGTCATCTTTTTATCTTCTGTTTCATTACTGCCTTTGTTAAAATCCTGCTAATTTTTATCTGCAATAATTAAATTTTATGACAACCGATAACCTCCACACCAAACAATCCACCATTTCATCCGTTATTTGGAGTATGGCGAATATGCTGCGCGGTACTTATCGTCCGCCACAATACCGCCGCGTGATGTTGCCGTTAATTGTGCTGGCACGTTTTGATGCGATTCTTGCGCCCTATACCGACGCCATGAAAGCCAAAGCCGATGAGTTGCAAGCCATGGGCGGCAAAGCTCCCGAAGGTGCACTCTATGAAATGGCGCTGACCAAAGCAGCCGACCCCAATCGCAAACAACCGCTGTACAACACCAGCGGCTACAACCTGCAACGCCTGCTTGCCGACCAAGACCATATCGCCGCTAATCTGGTGAAATACCTGCAAGGCTTTTCTGCCAAAGCGAAAGACATTTTCGATAAATTTGAATTTGAAAACGAAATTGAAAAACTCGACAGCAGCAACCGTCTGTATGCCGTGGTGTCCCAATTTCAAAAAGACCTCAAAGAAAACGGTATCGATCTTTCGCCTCAATCCATTTCTAATCTACAAATGGGCTACATCTTTGAAGAATTAGTGCGTAAGTTTAACGAGCAGGCTAACGAAGAAGCCGGTGATCACTTTACCCCGCGCGAAGTCATCAACTTAATGGTTAACCTGATTTTCGAAGAAGACCAGCAACGCCTCAGCCAGCCGCACGCCATTGCCAGCATTTACGACCCCACAGCGGGTACGGGCGGTATGCTTTCAGAGTCGGAAAAACATCTGAAAAGCTACAACGACAGCATTAAGCTGCAATTGTTCGGGCAGGAATATAACGCCGAATCTTATGCCATCTGCTGCGCCGACTTACTGATTAAAGACGAACCCATCAGCAATCTGGTGTTTGGCGACACCTTGGGCGTGAAAAACAGCAAAAACACCGGTACAGGCTTTGTCCCGCACGACGGACATCAAACCAAAAAGTTTGACTATATGTTTTCCAACCCGCCTTTTGGCGTGGAGTGGAAAAACGAGCAAGACTTTATCAATGATGAAGCGAAAAGCGGGTTTGCCGGACGCTTTGGCGCAGGTTTGCCGCGTATTAACGACGGCTCATTGCTGTTCTTACAACATATGATTTCTAAAATGAAGCCGGTAGAAGAAGGCGGCTCGCGCATTGCAGTGGTATTTAACGGTTCACCCCTCTTTACAGGTGATGCGGGTTCAGGCGAAAGCAACATCCGCCGTTGGATTATCGAAAATGACTGGTTAGAAGCCATTATCGCCCTGCCCGACCAACTTTTCTACAACACCGGCATTTACACCTATGTTTGGATTGTCAGCAATAAAAAGTCAGACCGACGCAAAGGCAAAGTGCAACTGATTGACGGCACACAGCATTATCAGAAAATGGCAAAAAGCTTAGGGGATAAACGCAACGAGCTTTCTCCCGCACAAATTGCCGATTTAACCCGGCTTTATGCGGATTTCAAAGACGGTGCAAGCGGTCGGATTTCAACAAAATTTTGCAGTAAGATTTTTAATAACCAAGATTTCGGCTATTTAAAATTAACCGTAGAGCGCCCGTTGCGCCTCAATTTCCAAGCCGGTCAAGAGCGCATTGAAAAAGTCAAAACGCAAACCGCCTTTATCAACCTTGCCGTAAGTAAAAAGCGCAAAGACGAAGCGCAAATCAAAGCGGAAGAAGCAGAAGGACAACGCCAGCAACAAGCGATTCTGGCTGCGCTTTCAACTATCGGCGATGGGCTTTATCAAAACCGCACTGCTTTCTTAAAATTACTCGATAAAGCCTTAAAAGGGTTAGATTTCAAACTAGGCGCCCCGCTGAAAAAAGCAATAATAGAAGCCTTGAGCGAACGTGACCAAAGCGCAGACATCTGCTTAGACAGCAAAGGCAATCCGGAAGCCGACAGCCAGCTACGCGATACCGAACTTGTACCACTGCCAAAAGAAATCACTTTACCACTGCCGGTAGATTACGGGGAGGGTAAAACCGATGAGTTGGTCAAACAAGTCAAAGCGCACTGCGAAGCTTATTTACAGGCGGAAGTATTACCCCATGTGGATCATGCCTGGATTGATTACAGCAAAACCAAAGTCGGCTACGAAATCCCGATTAACCGCCATTTTTACCAATACCAACCGCCTAGAGCATTGGATGAAATTAAAGCTGAAATTAGCGAGCTGGAAGCGGAGATTATGGCGATGTTGGGGAATGTTTAGGAGAAAACCAAATGAATAACGATTTAACTACATCTGCAATTGCACGTAATAACGTACTCAATAATAAATATGCACTTGCAGAATTAGAAACTAATCTTCAATTAGGAGGGCTCTCTTTTGAAGGAGAGACCGTATTTACCAAGCAGCAAGCAGCTCAAATTTTAGATGTTACAGAAAGAACCATTGATAATTATATCGCTAGTTCAGGTGATGAATTAGAGAAAAATGGTTATCGTATTTTAAGAGGAAAATCTTTAAAAAACATAAGGTTAGCCTATGTCGACGAAATGAATTTCGTCGACATCAGCCCTAAAGCACCATCACTCGGTATTTTTACATTTAGAGCTTTACTTAATTTGGCAATGTTGGTTACAGAAAGTGAACGAGCTAAATTTATTCGTAGCCGAATGTTAGATATTGTGATTGATGTTATTGCTCAAAAATCAGGTGGGAAAACAACTTTTATTAACCAAAGGGATGTTGATTATTTACCAGCCGCCTATCAAGAAGAAAGTTACCGTAAACAATTTACTAATGCTTTACGGGATTATTTGGAAATGAGCAATGTCAAATATGGTATTTATACGGATAAGATTTACCAAATTATTTTTTGTGAGAATACTAAAGAATATCGCCAGATACTTAAATTAGCTGAAAAAGATAAAACTCGTGAAACAATGTATGCTGAAGTATTAAAAGCAATTGGTAGCTTTGAAACTGGTTTGGCTGCAGGAATGAAGCAAAAATCAGAAATGCTAGGAAGAAAATTAACGCCTACAGAGTTAAATGAATTACTTGCCGAAGCTGCGTCAAATCCATTTTTGCAGCCTTTTATCTTAGATGCTCGCACTAAAATGTCGAGTAGAGACTTAGGTTTTAGAGAAGTATTACATGAAAAACTAGAAAAATATATTCAAGCGATACCTGAAAATGATTTTGAACGCTTTCTAGGAGAGCGTAGTCGTTCATTAAAAGAGCAACTAGAAGATGCTGAAACCCTTGCAGTATTACAACGTTTAAAGGATCGCTAAAATGAATGTACCAATTCTTTATTTCGATGTAGTGCACAGTATTCAAATACACGATTGGATCATCGAAAAATCAGGTGGTTTAGCTGGATTGTACCCCGATGGTACGGGTAAATTAGAAAGTGTTTTAGAGCATATTCAAAATGATCTTTATTATCCTAATTTTGAAGATAAATTGGTTCATTTAATTTATTCGATCAATAAATTACATGCATTTCTTGATGGTAATAAGCGATCAAGTATCGTGCTAGGATCTTACTTTTTAGAACTAAATGGCTACGATTACTGTGTAAAAGAATTTACTATTAAAATGGAAAATATTGTTGTCTGGTTAGCGGAAAGTAAAATTTCTAAGGAATTATTACTTAAATTAGTATGCTCTATTTTAAATAATGAAGAGCAGTATAGTGATGAATTAAAATATGAATTAATTTGTGCAACAAGTGATGATTTTGGTAACTAAAATGTAGGTAGGGCATTTATGCTCGACATAAAGCCGATATTGGCAATAAAAGGAACTTCTATGTTAATTTGGAACGATATTGAGCGTAATGAGCTTATGTATCACTTAGTCGGTTTTGATTTAGAAAATAGTAATGTAATCCAAAACAAATCAAATTCTGATTACATTGCGACTTTAGCAGATGGTCAAGCTGAAAAGAATTTATATAACAATGAGTTAGATAGCGGTTCAACTATACCCCTAGTTTCAAAAGAGCAAGAAAACGACCCAGTTACCGACCTAGTTACACCCCTAGCTGAAACTTTAGTTCGATTAATGGAAGTATTGGGTAATGAAGAAAAGGGAATTGTTCAACTAGGCATTGAACTGTCAGTGGCAGATAAGAAAAATATACGAAAAACTTATATAGAACCAGCGTTAAAATTAGGTTTGATTGAAAGGACAATCCCCGAAAAACCGACTAGCCCAAATCAAAAGTACCGCAAAATAAAACATTAAACTATACGTAAAGTAAGTCGGGCACTTATGGCAGACAATCAGCACACAAATGGTTTAAGCAAGGTTTAGCCTTTGTTAAGCAAGATTAAACAATATTTTTAACCTATTGATTTATATTGAATTTATTTTAATAAACAAGATTTCATATCAAATAAGCAAGTTTAATATTGAAATAAGCAAGATTTGTAGTCGGGCATTTATGCCCGACAAACATATACAACCGCTCAAAAAGCAGAGATTTTTTACAAATGCAAAAATACGATAAATATAAACCCAGTGGCGTAGAATGGCTAGGCGATGTGCCTGAGGGGTGGGAAGTTACTAAAATCAAATATATTGCAGAGCTTACTCCTAAAAAATCAGAATTAACCGAATTGGATAAAGAATGTAGCTTTGTTCCAATGGAAAAACTCAAATTAGGCAATTTGGTGCTTGATGAAACACGCACTATTAGCGATGTATATAATGGCTATACTTATTTTGAAGATAATGATTTATTAATTGCAAAAGTTACCCCCTGCTTTGAAAATAAAAATTTTGTCATTGCAGAAAAACTTGTTAATGGCATTGGTTTTGGTTCATCTGAAATTTATGTGTTAAGGGTTAAAAATTGCTTAAACCGTTACCTATTTTACCGGCTACAAGAAAATACATTTATGGATTTAGCGATAGGTTCAATGACTGGAGCGGGAGGGTTAAAACGTATTCCATCTGAGTTTTTAAATAATTATTCCATTGCTCTTCCCCCATTAGAAGAACAAACCGCCATCGCCCATTATCTCGATCAAAAAACCGCCTATATCGACCGCCTGATCGACCGCCAGCAAACGCTGTTGGAAAAATTAAGCGAAAAACGCACCGCACTTATTACCGAAGCGGTGTGCGGGCGGTTGCCAATCGCCCCTTATTCCGCTTCACTAAAGAGGGGAACCGGTTTTGATGAAGAAAACGGATCGCCAAATACCGCACAAACCGCCCCCCTCTTTAGCAAAGAGGGGTTGGGGGAGATTTGTCTAAAAGACAGCGGAATTCAATGGTTGGGAAAAGTGCCGGAGGGGTGGGAAGTTATTCGCTTGCGTTTTCTTTGTAATATTCAAACAGGTAATATGGATACGCAAGATAATGAACCTGATGGCATTTATCCATTTTATGTTCGATCTCCAATTATTGAACGTAGCAATAATTATACATTTGAAGATGATGAGGCTGTTTTAATGGCTGGTGATGGGGTTGGAGCTGGGAAAGTTTTTCATTATGTTCAAGGCAAATATGGATGCCATCAGCGTGTTTATAGTTTAAACCAGTTTCAAAACATTACAGGCAGATTTTTATTTTATTATTTGCGCGAATTTTTCAGTCGTAAAATCGAAGAAGGTGGAGCAAAATCAACGGTTGATTCGGTACGTTTACCAATGTTGAAAGATTTTCCTACTTGTGTTCCCCCACTCTCAGAACAAACCACCATCACCCACTACCTCGACCAAGAAACCGCTAAAATCGACCGTTTGCGTACGCAGATTGAAACGGTTATCGAACGTTTAAAAGAATACCGAATGGCGTTGATTACGCAGGTGGTTACGGGAAAAGTTAAGGTCTAACAATAAGGAAAAACCATGATTACCGAAAAAGACTTTGAAAATGAAATCGAGCGTTTTCTGTTGGCAGAGGGCGGTTATGTGCAAGGCAAGAATAGCGAATACAACAAAGAAACGGCGCTATTTGAAGAAGATGTACTTAGCTTTATTCAAACCACCCAGCCGAAACGTTGGGAACGGTTGGCGCAAGGGCAGAAAGCCAATGTGAAAGCGGTGCTGATTAAGGCGCTTTGCCAAGAATTGGAGGCAAAAGGTGCGCTTGATGTGTTGCGCCACGGTTTCCGCTGTTACGGTAAAACCTTTCAGACCGCCTATTTTGCGCCGAATACTTCTATTAATGAGGAAACGCAGCAGCGTTATGACGCCAATATTTTGAAAATTACCCGCCAAGTGGTCACGGAAGATGGCGACCGCCCTGATATTGTGTTGTCGCTCAACGGCATTCCGGTGGCAACGGCAGAGCTGAAAAATGTGTTGTCCGCCACCCATTGGACGGTGGAAGACGCTATTTATCAATATCGCAAGGAACGTAATCCAAAGGGAAAACTGTTTACCTTTAAAAAACGTACCTTAGTGCATTTTGCGGTGGATACCGAGGAAGTGTATATGACCACCAAGCTGGACGGCGAACAGACTTATTTTTTACCGTTCAACCGTGGCTACAACAAGGGCAGAGGCAATCCGCCCATAGCGGGGAATGTGAAAACCGCTTATTTGTGGGAGCAGATTTTAACCCGCCACAGCTTTTTGGAAATCATCGCCCGCTTTTTGCATTTGAGTGTGGAAGAAAAGAAAGTCCGTACCGATAGCGGATTAAGGCTCCTGCAAAAAGAAACGATGATTTTCCCGCGTTTCCATCAGCTGGACGCGGTGCGCCAATTGATTGCTCACAGCCGCGAACATGGTGCGGGGCGCAATTACCTGATTCAGCATTCCGCCGGCTCGGGCAAATCGAATACCATTGCTTGGCTGGCACACCAGCTAAGCAGCCTGCACAACCGTGATGACCAAAAGATTTTTAACTCGGTAATTGTGGTCACCGACCGTGTGGTACTCGACCGCCAATTACAAGCGACCATCAGCCAATTTGAACATAAAGACGGCGTGGTACAGAAAATCGAGCACAATTCACAGCAGCTTGCGGTAGCGATTGCCAGTGATACCCCGATTATCATTACTACTATCCAAAAATTCCCGTTTGTAATGGCGGCACTTGCCCGCAAGCAAGAGAGCGGAATCAATGTGGCGATTTCTACCGAAGGCAAGCAATTTGCGGTGATTGTGGATGAAGCCCATAGTTCGCAAAGTGGCGAAGCCGCAATGGAATTGCGTAAGGTGCTGAATAAAGACGGCATTGAAGCGGCGGTGATGGCGGAGTTTTTAGACGATGACGATGATGAAACCGGTTTAAGCGATGAAGCCAAAAAACAGCTGTTTATCGAAGCGGCTAAACGTCAGCGCCAGCCGAATTTGAGCTTTTTTGCCTTTACGGCGACACCCAAATGGAAAACCAAGGCTTTATTTGACGAACCGGGCGCAGACGGCAACACACCTTTCCATCATTACACGATGAAGCAGGCGATTGAAGAAGGCTTTATTTTGGATGTCTTGGAAAATTACGCCACTTGGAAACAGTATTTCAAGCTGCTGAAAATCAGTGAAAACGATAAAGAGCTGAGTAAAAGCAAAGCGAAAAAAGAGATGATGCGCTTTGTGAACCTGCATCCGAGTGTAATTGCACAAAAGGTAGAAATTATTGTCGAGCATTTCCGCACCACCACCATGCATAAAATCGGCGGGCGGGCGAAAGCGATGGTAGTGACCAACGGTCGGGAGCATGCCGTACGCTACAAATTAGCTTTTGATGAATATATTAAAGAAAAAGGCTATACGGGGATTAAATCTTTGGTGGCGTTTTCAGGCGGTATTACCCTCAAAGAAGCCCCTGAAAAGGAATATACCGAAGCGTTGATGAACGGCATTCGCGAAGTGGATTTGCCCGAGCAGTTTGCTTCCGAGCATTATCAAGTGCTGTTGGTGGCGGAGAAATATCAAACGGGCTTTGACCAGCCGTTGCTGCATACAATGTTTGTGGATAAAAAGCTCAGTGGCATTCAGGCGGTGCAAACGCTCTCCCGCCTAAACCGCTGCGCCAAAGGCAAAACGGATACCTTTGTGCTGGATTTTGTCAATCAGCCCGAAGATATTTACAAGGCATTTAAGCCGTTTTATGAAGTGACTGAATTGGGCGATATTCCAAGTAATGAAAAATTAGATGAACTGGCGGCTACTCTTGACCAGTGGAAAATCTACTTCCAACCGGAAATCCGCCAATTTGCCGAAATTTGGTTTAGCGCCAAACAGCAGCCGACAGGCTCGGAGCATAAACAATTAAACAGTATTTTAGATAAAGCCGTGGCGAGATTTTTAGCGGTGGGCGATGAGATTCAACAAGGGGTTGATGATTTATCCGAGCTGAAAAACGAACAGCAAAATCTGTTTAAAAGCCAATTGAAAAGCTATTTGAGTTTATATCAGTTTGTGTCGCAAATCATGGATTACAGCGATGATCTGCATGAACAACGCTATGTTTACCTGCGCGCACTGCAAAGCAAGCTGCCGAACAACAGCGACCGCAACAAGGTGGATTTAAGCAAAGATGTGGTGCTGCATTTCTATAAACTGCAAAAGCGCAGCGAGGGCAAGATTCACTTGGACGAGGGCGGAGCGGATCCGCTCAAAGGCGCAACCGACGTAGGCTCGGGGCGCGCCGACGCCACTGATGAACTTAGTAATATGGTGCAGGAAATCAATGGAATGTACGGTACTCAGTTTACAATTGCCGACCAACTTTTCTTTGAACAAATTATCGAAGATGCCTTAGCGGATAATGAAATTGTTGGCGCAGCGAAAAACAACAGCCTTGAAAGCTTTACCGCTTACTTTGCCGATAAACTGCTGGATTTACTGTTTCAACGTATGCAGGGCAATGAAGAAATCAGCAATCAGGTCATGAGTGACGAGAGCTTGAGAAACCGCGTCGTAAAACGCTTGGCGAAGCAGATTTATCAGCGGAAGTGAAATATTACAAGCGGTGGGTTTTTAAGTTTATTTTGCAAAAAACAGCTTCAAACCCACCGCTTGCGCTTATTTCAAATTCGCTTTAAAAAACTGTTCGAATTTGTCGTAAGGGATTTTGTTAGCTTGGTTATCATACAAATCGGTGTGGCTGGCGCCTTTGACGATATGGAGTTCTTTATCTTTACTGCCCAATGTTTTAAACGCGTCTTCCGAGAAATAACGTGAATGGGCGTTTTCCCCATGAACGATTAACGCCGGCGCGCGCAATTCCCCTGCGCGTTGCAGAATCGGCATATTGATGAAAGCAATCGGTGTCGTGGTGGTCCATGAACCGTTTGAGCCGACACTGCGCGGGTGGAAGCCGCGTTTGGTTTTGTAGAAATTCACGTAATCCGCAACGAATTTCGGGGTATCCGCATTTAACTCTTTTTCAGACGGTAATACCGGTGCGCCGGTGTTGGCGTAATCGTGGCTCATGGCTTCCCAGCGGGCGTTGTTTAGATCCTGTTTCATTTGGTAGCGGGCGTCGTTATCTACGCTGTCGTTGTAACCGTTTGCCATTACACGGGTCATATCGTACATAGTGCTGGTGGCTACCACTTTGATTCGAGGGTCGCCTACCGCAGCATTGAGTGCAAAGCCGCCCCAACCGCATACGCCCAACACGCCGATTTTTTCGCGATCCACATTTTCAAGGGAGCCTAAAAAGTCCGCGGCTGCCGAGAAATCTTCGGTGTTGATTTCAGGCGAAGCCAAATCACGCGGCAGCCCCGCACTTTCACCGGTGTATGAGCCGTCAAAAGCAATAGTAACAAAACCGCGCTCCGCTAAAGTTTGTGCATACAAGCCCGAAACTTGCTCTTTCACCGCACCAAAGGGACCGGAAACGGCAATCGCCTGCAATTTGCCCTGTGCATTTTTCGGCAGATATAAATCGCCGACCAAAGTAATACCGTAGCGGTTTTTAAAGGTGACTTTGCGGTGTTCAACTTTGTCTGATTTCGGGAATACTTTGTCCCATTCTTGGGTGAGCTGAATCGTTTGTGCCGGCATTTCTGCGACGGTCGCGGATTGTGTTTTTGCCATTGCGATGCCTCCTGATAGGGTTGTTGCTAAAATTAATGCGCTGGTTAATGCCTTCAATTTCATATTGCATCCTCTTATTTGGTTAAATTAACATCATTGTATTTGCTTTTTTTATTCCTTAAAATGAATAAAATCAGAAAACACAATTCCGGAAAATGAGATTATAAAAATGCTTTGCACTTTAGCCACAAGCGGTTAAATTAGTGCAAAACTTTGCAAAAACGGACCGCACTTTATGCCTAAACCTCTTATTCTTTCCCGCAAAAATCTGGCTAATCTCGGTAGTGTGATTCAGCAGCGCAAGCTGCTTTACACCAGAATGGCGGTGGATGAGCCGACTTTGCTTTATATTCAAGTGGGGCAAAAAACGCTGCGTTGGCGCGGACAGGAGCTGACCATTCAAGCCGGTGAAATGGTGTTGTTAGCGGCAGGACAAACCTTTGATGTGCTGAATAATCCCGATGCTAAATTAGGTTTTTATCAAGCCGGTTGGATAGCTTTGGAGCAAAGGGTGGTGGATGAATTTGCCGATCTGTTTGGCGTAGAAACCTATGTGCAAGAATTAGCCAAAATCCAACCGCTTGCGCCGTTAAAAGCTCATTTTGATGTCGTTAGGCAAGCGTTAGAAAATGATGAGGCGCCTGAGTTGGTATTAAAATTAAAATTGTTTGAATTACTTGCGTGGTTAAAAGCGGAGCATTTGAGTTTTGTACCGCACGAGAAGCATAACTTGCTGCGCCAGATTCGGAAGATGATTGCGTCTAATACGGCGTTTGAGTGGACGGCGGAAACCATCGCCCGGCAGTTGCATTTAAGTGAAACCTCATTACGCCGAGCATTGCAAAAATCAGACACGACCTTTCGTGAAGTGCTGACTGATGTACGGATGTCACGGGCGTTAACTTTACTACAAATCACAAAGTGGCAAGTGGCACGTATCGCTAACGAGGTGGGCTATGACAGCCCGTCCCGTTTTACGGTGCGCTTTAAACAACGTTTCGGTTTTTTACCTTCGGATATACGGGAAAATTTATCCCAACCGGTGCAAAACGAACAGCAAAAGCTGGTTCGCATCGGGGTAAAAAAATAGCTCAAGCTATGAGCTTGAGCTCAGACTGCTAACAAACCCCAAAAATTATTAAAAATCTGTAGGGTCAGGGTTTATCCCTGTCCATAACATATTGAATTATCAAATATTATCATAAAGGGTGGGGATAAACCCCACCCCTACGATAGACTTTGGCAATAATCTGAGTCCAAGCCAAGGACTGAGCTAATCACTATTGTGCTGGAATTAACGAGCTGTTTCTACTGTGACTTGCGCTTTGGCAATGGCGTTGGCATTTGTGAAGAAACCAACCAGTGCCGGCGTGCTGTCCGCCGTAACATTTGGTAGCTGCTCGACTTTTAATGCGGTAAGCGTGAATTCATAGCGATGTTTTTCATTTTCAGGCGGGCAAGCACCGCCGTATCCCGGAACGCCGAAGTCGGTACGGGTTTGCAATGCCCCTTTCGGTAAGTTGTTATCTTTTGCATCAATACCAGCGGGTAATTTACTCACATTCGCCGGAATATTCACCACTTCCCAATGCACCCAGCCTAAACCTGTCGGCGCATCTTTATCATATACCGTAAGCACGAAGCTTTTTGTACCTTTCGGTGCGTTTTTCCATTCGATTTCAGGGGAAATATTCTCGCCTGCACAACCAAAGCCATATTCTGCGCTTAACAGATGTTTGTTTTGGAATTTGCCATTTTCTACCCCCTTCACTTTTAGTGTAAAGGAATCGTCCGCCATGGCTGAAAAAGACGCACAAAGTGCGGTCGCAATAAGTAATTTTTTAAACATAATCATTCCTAATGGTGAAAAATCCCTCGCAGTATAAGAAAATTCACTTTAAGGAAATGTGCCGTTTCAGCCAATTACTGTGCTGAATTTAGCTACTCGGGCAATTTTACACCGGTGATTTTTTCTAATGCCTGCCATAATACCGCTTGTTGAGCGGAATCTTCACTATCTCGACGATAATGGGAATCCGGCTGTTTATTGAAAAAATATCCGCCGCTGGTTTGTGCGGCGGGATCGGTTCCCTCCGCAAGCCAGACCAAGGTTTCATAGGCTTGACGTAGCGGATCAGGCGCGCTGCCGCCGCTCATTTTAGTCCCGACCCAGCCCGGATGCATCGCATTGACCCGCACCTTCGACCAACGCACCGCCAAACTTTTCGCCAAGGTCAGCAGCTGCAGTTTGCTGTCGCTGTATCCTACATTTCCCGCATTGAATGCGTCTAAGCGGAGTTCGCCGCCGTTGTGCATATTGGAGCTGACATAAATCAGAGTTTGCGGTTGAGTGATTTTTGCCGTCAATACGTAAGGCGCAAGCAAATTGATCTGGAAAATGTTTTCGCCGCGATAAACGCCGGCATTGTGAATAATTACGTCAAACCGCCCGAGGGCATTGACCTGATCGGCAATTTTGTCCACTTCATCGGGTTTTGCCAAATCGCCGATAACCACATGCTTTATTTCGGGTAAATCCCGTTTCACATCAGCGGCACGTTTGGCGTCTCTGGCATGCGCCACCACTTCGTAACCTTTTGCCAACAGCATTTTAGCCGTCAGCTCGCCGATACCGGCGGAAGAACCGGTAATAAAAATCCGTTTTGTCGGTTTCGGATTGAGCGGACGGATATGTTTCTCAATATATTCCATTTCCGCCGCCACTTCTTCGGTGTTGTAGCTGCCCACACCATATTTTGTCTGTGCCATAGTCACCTCTGTGAAAATCAGCCCGCTAAACAGGGTCAGGATTATTTTTTTGAACATGATTTTACCTATTGTGTTGCCGGAATGTGCAGTATAACGACATTCAATGTAACAAAATATGCAGTTTTATTCTATCACTGTGCCGAAGATTGCATTTTCATATTTATTCCATAAAATGAAGACAGCCAAATCATTTATTCCGGAGAATGAGATTATGAACCGATTAGACGCCCTTAAATATTTTATTGTGGCGGCGGAAACGCTGAGTTTTAAATCGACGGCAAGCCGGTTTTCGGTGTCCCCTCAGGTGATTACAAGGGTAATTTCCGAGTTGGAAGGAGAGTTGGGCGAACAGTTGTTTAAACGCAATACCCGAGCTATTCGGATAACGGATTTCGGTAGTCGGTTTTTAGCCGATGCCATTGCTTTTTTACAGCAGGAAGAGCGGTTATTCGGCGGCGTAAAAACTGCGGAAGAGAGCCTTTCCGGCTTAGTGCGGATTACGTTACCGCCTTCCGATTATGCGGATAAAATTTTATTGCGATTGCTAACCGCACTTGCGCCCTATCCGGATATTCAGATTGACTGGCGCACGGATTTCGATACGCTCAAAGCGGTGGATGACCAAATTGATATCGGTATTCGCATCAGCCGCACGCCCGAAGATCATTGGGTGGCGAAAAAGATTACTGACCTACAAGAGCCTATCGTGGCAGCACCTAGTCTTATCGCTAAAACCGGATTGCCAAAAGACGTTTTTGATTTAGCCGCCAATTTTCCGGTAGGCTATATTTTAAATCCTAAGACCGGCAAAGTATGGGACTGGATGATGGGTGAACAACCCATAATTCTAACTAAGCCGACGGTTATCACCAGCGATATTAAAAGCTTGTTACCGGCGGTCTTATCCGGCAGGATTTTCGCGCCGATAATGTATCATGACTGTAAATCCTATCTTGATTCCGGCGAGTTACAAGTAGTCTTCTCTAATGAGGAAACCTTGATTTGGGGAATTTACCTCTACCGTCCTTATCAAACCATTACTCCCAAACGAGTGTTGCTGGTATTTGAGTTATTGGAGAAAATTTTAGAAGAAGGGTTTTAATAGAAGTTAGAACAGGCATTTTCGAAACGTCTTGCAAATGCAAAAGTGCGGTAAAAAAATCGTTATTTTTGACCGCACTTTGCACATCGCGGAATGATTAAATCAGAAACCCGCCTGTTTTTCTAACTGTTCTACAAGCGCTTCATCTAACCCCAACGCTTGCGCTAAATTTGCTAAGAAAACAATTTCTTTGCGTGCTAAATCGGCGCAAACCATTCTTGCCGCCAGATACACCTGTGATGCTAATGCCTGATTATCACCCACTTGTTGGGCGATTTCCCGCACTGTTGCCGGTTGATACATTTCTTGCCGAATCCACTGCTGTACTTCCGCATCATCGCCGGCCTGGCTTAAAATCGCTTGTTGTTCCCGGTCGGAAATTGCGCCGTCTGCAGCCGCCGCCGCAATCATTGCCTGCAAAATCACTTTGCTGAGTTCCGCCGATTGTTGTACGCTTTGGGTAAATTCCATTTCAGTAACCGGTACAACTTGGCTTTGTTTATGTTGATAATCCTGGTAAGCCTGATAAGCAAGGCTGCCTAATGCGGCAAGCGAACCTAATTTTGCAAGCCCCGCTCCGCCGGTGCGTCCGAAAATCATCGAAAGCACGCCGATAGCCGCTGCACCGCCACCGATTTTTGCCACTTTATCCGTTGTGCTATTGCCGCTTGCCGTTTTCTTAACGGTTTCCTGAGCGGCACTTAAAACTTGATTTAAAATTGCATTGAAATCCATATTGTTCCTCCTGTGCTATGAACACTTCTTTTGTCTGCCAATTTTTCTATTAGTTCGGGCAAAGCGGAATACTTATAAAAAAAGCCTTTGTTTTGAGATAAACAAAGGCTTTATGCTTGATTAGGAAATTATTCCGCAGCTTGTTTCGGTTTGATAATTGCGTAAAGAACGCCGGTTGTTAAGGCACCTACGGCAATCGCACCCAAATACATTAACGGTTGCGACACAAACGGAATCACGAATAAACCGCCGTGAGGCGCTTGCAGCGTAATGGCAAGGCTCATAGAAATTGCGCCGGCAATGGCTCCGCCAATTACACTTGAAACAATCACGCGTACAGGGTCGGCGGCAACAAACGGTAACGCGCCTTCGGAAATAAAGCATAAACCAAGTACGAATGAAGCTTTACCCGCATCACGTTGGCTTGCGTTAAATTTAGCGCGCGCAATCCAGGTGGCAATCGCCATTCCTAAAGGCGGTACCATACCCGCAGCCATTACCGCAGCCATCGGCGTATAAACCTGTGAACCAATCATACCCGTACCGAATACATAAGCGGCTTTGTTTACCGGACCGCCCATATCGATACACATCATACCGCCAAGAATCGCACCCAACACCAGCGCGTTTGCCGAGCCCAAACCTTTTAACCATTCGGTTAGCGCATTCATTGCCGCAGCAACCGGCGGATTTAATAAATAAATCATTGCCAGGCCGACGATCGCCGAACCTAATAAAGGCAGAATTAAAATCGGTTTTAACGAAGTTAAACTGGCTGGCAGTTGAATGGCATCATTCAGGAATTTCACTACATAACCGGCAAGAAAACCCGCGATAATACCGCCCAAAATACCGGCACCGGCGGATGTGGCAAGCATACCGCCGATAAGACCTACGGCTAAACCCGGACGGTCTGCAATAGAGAATGCAACATAACCTGCAAATACGGCAATCATTAAGTGGAACGCCGCACCGCCGCCGATATCCATTAATGCTTTCGGCAAGCCGCCTGCGATGTTTTCGTCTTTAAACGCCTCAATACCGAACATAAACGAAATAGCAATCAATAAACCGCCGGCAACGACAAGCGGTAACATATGGGAAACCCCGGTCATAAGATGTTTATATACACCTTTTTTCTCGCCTGAAGTTTGTGTTTCTGTGGCGGTTGTAGTTTCTTCACCCTGATAAATCGTCGCTTCTTTAAAGGCTTTATCAAATTCCTGTGCGGTTTTCTTCAATGCTAAGCCCGTTGAAGTACGATACATCGGTTTTCCTTTGAATTTGCTTAAATCCACATTAATATCCGTAGCGATAAAGACTAAATCGGCCGCCGCCACATCTTCCGCAGAAATAATATTGTTCGCACCGACTTGACCTCTGGTTTCCACTTTTACATTCCAACCTTGCTGTTGGCAGTAGGTTGTAATCGCCTCGGCAGACATAAAGGTGTGTGCCACCCCGGTCGGACAAGCGGTAACCGCCACGATATTTTTCATACCGGAAGCAGTTGCGGGTTGCACGTCCTGTTGCGCCGGTTGAACATAATCCACAGCCTCGGTTAATGCCTGCGCGACGGTATTTTCAGGCGCATTCAACGCTTGTTCTTCATCCACCAAATACACTTTTTTACCTAAAAGTGCGGTCAAATTCGGCAAAGTTTTACCGAAAACAATCGCTAAATCCGCTTGTTCGGCATTTTCTACCACTTGATGATTTTGTTGTTTTACTGCGGCAGCTAAAACCTGGTGCAATAAAAATGCTTTTGCACGACCTAAATTTGGTGATTGCGTAAGAAAAATATTCATCGGCTTATCCTTCAATCGTTGTGATTTTTACATTTGCTAAGATTGGGTCGAGCAACTTGCGATCGCTGACACCCACGTTACTTTGTGAAACGGCGAAGGCAGATACCGCACTTGCAAACGCCAATGTTTCTTGTTGAGATAAATTATTTACAAAACCATAAATTAAACCTGCGACCATCGAATCGCCGGCACCGACTGTGCTTACTACGTTTTCACATTTCGGCGGCTGAGCCAAAATCACGCCGTTATCACTTAGCCATAATGAGCCGTTTGCGCCCATGGAAATAATAACATTGGCTATCCCTTGTGCTTTTAATTGTTTTGCGGCGTCAATGATGTCTTTCAAAGTCGGTAACTCATGGCCGACCCAGGCTTCTAATTCGCGGTGATTCGGCTTCACTAACCAAGGATTTGCTTTAAGACCTGCTGTTAATGCGGCATTACTACTATCTAGTACGACTTTTACACCCGCTTGATGTAATTGGCTTAACCAGCTTTGAAACATATCCGCCGTTACGCCGCGGGGCAAACTGCCACACACGGCAACGATGTCGAATTCTTTACAATAAGCGAGGGAATCTGCGGTAAATTTCCGCCAATCCTGTTCACTGATTTGATAACCAAGAAAATTCAAATCCGTTACATCCGCGTCCGTTTCGGTGATTTTTACGTTTATTCGGGTTTTACCGGCAACCCGCTGGAATTTATCCTGCAAACCTTGTTGTTGGAATAAATGCTCGAAATCGCCTACGTTATCTTCACCGAGAAAACCACCGACCGCGACTTCAACGTCTAAGTCATTCAACACCTTAGCCACATTGATACCTTTACCGGCAGGGAATAAACCGAGGGTTTCCACCGTATTCACTTCGCCCAATTCAATGCGTTTTAAACGCCCGACCAAATCATAGGCGGCGTTTAATGTGATTGTTGCCACTTTTGCCATTATTTATTCTCCTAAACCTGCCGCGATTGCCGCACCGATACCGTCAATCGCTTGTTGCGCTTCTTCACCGGTGGCGACAAAATGCAGACGAGAACCTTTTGTCGCCCCTAATGCAACGATTTTCATCATGCTTTTAGCGCTCACTAACCCACCGTCGCGATTTAAATTACGAACCGCCACCGACGCATTATATTTTTTGACTTCATTCACTAAAGTCGCCGCAGGACGAGCATGCAGACCGTTTTCATTATTAATCACAAAAACCGCTTCGATACTGTCGGATTTAGGTTGCTCAACTTCCGGTGTCGCCGGGTTAGCGACTTCAATAGTATCCGGTTCTGCCGGCGGAACGGCGGAAACAGGCTCACCCAAGCCCGCCGCAATTTCTTTAGCGATGGCTTCAATCGCCTGCTGCGCCTGCGCACCTTCGGCAACAAAACGCAAACGGTGACCTTGAGTTACTCCTAAGGCAACCACCTTCATTAAACTTTTCGCACTCACTGCCGCTGTACCGCGGGTAATATTTTCCACCGTGATTTTTGCATCAAACTTTTTAACTAAGTTAACCAGATTCGCACAAGGACGCGCGTGTAAGCCGTTTTCATTGCGTAGCGTAAATGTGCCGATTACCGTACCGGCAGCCGGCACCGCTTGTGTCGTTACTTGTTCGGCAGTTACCGCTTGTTCCGCCTGTATACCGTTCAATGCGGCAATAATTTTCTCCGCATTGCCGGCAAGCAAAGTTTGTTGTACTTGTTCACTTAATAAGCGGGCAAGGGTTTCATTTACCGCATCGTCTTTCGCTGAAACGGTTACAACCCCTTGCACATTTTTACCGTTAACCGAAAAAGCGTTCTTTGCACGACTAAAAGCCAGCGCGTTCTTAAGGTTGCCTAGCGGGCTGTCAGTCACCCATAATCCGTTACCCAAAGGTAACGCAGGGCTGGCAATTACATCGGAAACAAAGGAATTTTCTACCGCACTTTGTTGCTCCAATTTACCGGCATTAATCGCCACAAGGGTTAATAAACTTTGAGTATCTACATCTAAGCTGATATTTTCCGTTTTAACCGCAAACTCATCATCTTCGCCCATTAAAATCGCGCGGAATTTTTTCGCATCCTGTAAGGTTGCTAATTTCGCCGCCGTATCTTCATCACCTAATACGTGCGTTAATTGGCGCAATAACGCCAAATGCTCATCAGAACGGGCGGCAATGCCAATCACAACATAAGCGATATTACCATCTCCCCACTCAATACCTTGCGGGAACTGGAATATTTGCACGCCGGTATTTTTTACCATATTACGGGTTTCTAACGTACCGTGGGGAATAGCAATCCCGTTGCCTAAAAATGTTGAGGTCTGTAATTCACGACCCAACATACCTTGTAAGTAACCGCTTTCTACATAACCGGCCTGCTCCAACGCTTTCGCCGCTAATTCGATAGCCTGCTCTTTATTGCCAGCCTGAGCTGATAAATGAATGTTGTTTTCAGGTAAATTAAACATTCTGTATCCTTATTTGATTTAGGTTATTTGAAGCCCGATAAAATACCGAAGATTTTCATAAGCCGCAGCTTGCAAAAACGTTTCAGTTTTTATGTTCTAAAAGAAAGAGAATTGATAAATTATCACGAATAATAAAAAAATGAGCAAGCTCACAATGACATAAAAAGTCAAAAGTTTGAACTTGCTCACAGTTTCAATATAAATTATTTACAAAGGTTTAATAATTCTTCACTACCTTTTGTAATATATTCGTCATTTTCGCCGCGAACCTTACCTTTGCGTAAATCAATTACCGCATCGTAAATACCTTGGGTCATACTTTGGGTGTCTACTTTAGACCAACAAGTTGCGCTTAAACGGCTAAAGTTAGTCTGCAAATCCGCTGCAAAAATCACACCGCTGTAATAGGCGTGCAATTTGCTGTCTAATCCGCTACCCAATCTTGCGCGAATTTGTTCCGTCGGCACTAAAATGCGCCCTAAATACCAGTCGTTTGCGCCGCTGGCAAAGGAATTCACGTCGTAATCTTCGGTAATGCGTCCATTATAGGATTGAACCGTCGAAGCATAAGCCACCGCATAAGATTTTTGATCGATTTTGTCTTTATCAAGATTAATAACGGGTTTGTCATTGCCCATAAACGGTACGTAAGAAGATAAAGAACAAGCCGATAACATTGCCAGCATAGCAATAAAAGATAGTTTTTTTAACATAAGCGCCCTTTTAGTTAAGAAAATAGCCTCGTTCATTATACTGTGAGTTGAATATATGCCAAATAGTTTTCGCATTTTGATCGGAAAAGCAATAAAAGTGCGGTAAAAAATATTGAGATAATCTTGTCGGCGCATTTACCATTTCATAAAACGTTGCTATATTAGCGCTCATACCTTACAAAATCACTCGGAATTATTATGTTTAAAGAAATTACCCCTCAACAGGCCTGGCAATTAATGATCGAAGAAAACGCAACCTTAGTGGATATCCGCGACGAACAGCGCTTTACTTATAGCCATGCAAAGGGCGCATTTCATTTAACCGGCCAAAGCTACGGCAAGTTTCAAATACAATGTGATTTCGATGATCCCGTTATTGTCAGCTGCTATCATGGTATCAGTAGTAGAAATGTCGCCGCTTTTTTAGTCGAGCAGGGATACGACAACATATATAGCATAATTGGCGGCTTTGAAGGCTGGCAACGAGCGGGGTTACCTATTGAAACGGCATATTAGATCGGCAGGTCTTTAATAAATTATCCGCTAAACCCTACTCTAGCCACATAAAATAAAATTCCGTAAAAAATTACCGCACTTGTCATTAACAGACGTTTTGCCGATTTAGGGCTCCCTTGATGTAACTTATAGCAAATACGAGCCATAACCGCCAATAATAAAGGATACAGCCAGAGAAACATCGACATAGACATGCTTTGTTGCTGGCTTAATGCCGGATTTTTTTCTAAATTAGTGGAAACCAGCAACGCTAAAGGCCACAGAAAAACCGGTAAACAAAACGCGGCAATCGCCCAGCTGAATTTGCTAAACCCTTCCGGCATGGAATCTTGTTGATTATCCATTGTATTCTTCCCCATTTCGTTGCTATCCCTTACAATAAATAAAATTCAGATTAGGAATATATCAAATGCAGTTACTGTTTAGAAGCGAAATTCCAAGCTTTGCCTGGCAATTTCGCGATTACATTCGTAAAAAATATCAAATTGAACTCATTTTACAGCAAGAAAAAACCGATATGCGGCAAAACGTTATTGCCGTATATCTTTCGGGAAATAGCGAGCAAACCGCGGCCATTTTACAGGATCTTGCAGAATTTCATCGTAATCCTTTTGATGAACGTTACGAACGGGCAAGTTGGGAAACCGGTGATGTGTCAAGCGGCTCACATTCATTGAAAGAGCTTGCGGAAAACTCAAGCCAAGGAATTAAGCAACAGTTGCTCAAAACAGGCCCCGTCACTTTATTAATTACGCTTATTTGTATTATTGTATATGGTTTTGAAATCAGCGGCATGGCTGAACAAATTATGCAATTTGCGCATTTTCCTTATGAATTCGGCGAAAATCAGCAAATTTGGCGTTATTTCACCCATAGTTTAGTTCACCTTTCATCTATGCATATTACTTTTAATCTTGTTTGGTGGTGGATTTTCGGCGGCGCAATCGAACGCTATTTTGGCAGCACAAAATTAATCATAATCTATGTTTTAGCCGCATTCGCAACAGGCGTTACCCAGAATTTTGCCTCCGGACCTCATTTTTTCGGTTTATCCGGGGTAGTATATGCCGTATTAGGTTATGTTTTTGTTGCAGATAAATTTAGTCCGAATAACCGATTTAACCTGCCTTCGGGTTTCTTCAATGTTTTAATCATAGGGATTGCACTCGGTTTTGTAACCCCGTTGATTGGCATAAAAATGGGTAATACCGCTCATATCACAGGGTTGCTAGTTGGACTAATTCTTGCTTTTTTACAAGAAAAAATCGGCAAAAAAAGTAAATAGAGGGTACAATGGCCTTGTCTTTTATTTCTAGAGGAACATTATGAAACAGTCTATTCGCCATCAAAAAATTGTTGAACTTGTTAAGCTTCAAGGCTACATCAGCACGGATGAATTGGTTACACTACTCAATGTTAGCCCGCAAACCATCCGTCGCGATCTCAATGAACTGGCGGAAAACAACCTCATTCGCCGCCATCACGGTGGTGCGGCATCACCCTCAAGTGCGGAAAACAGCGATTATTCCGAACGTAAGCTATTCTTCTCATTGGAAAAAAATCATATCGCTCAAGCGGTTTCCCGCCTAATTCCAAACGGTTCCTCGCTGTTTATTGATATAGGGACGACATCCGAAGCGGTGGCAAATGCATTGCTAGGCCATCAAAACTTACGCATCGTTACCAACAATCTCAATGCCGCTCATATTCTAATGAAAAATGACACCTTTAAAATCACTGTTGCCGGCGGCTCGTTACGTCAAGACGGCGGAATCATTGGAGAAGCCACGGTAAACTTTATCTCCCAATTTCGCTTGGATTACGGTATTTTAGGCATTAGCAGTATTGATCTTGACGGTTCGTTGTTGGATTATGACTATCATGAAGTGCAAGTAAAACGAGCTATTATGGAAAGCTCCCGCGAAACAGTATTAGTTACGGATCATTCAAAATTTTCACGTCAAGCCATTGTGAAGTTGGCTTCCGTCACCGATGTGGACTATTTATTTACCGACCAGGAACCGCCTAAATCCATTATGGAATTAATCCATAACAGCTCGGTAGAATTAAGAGTATGTAAATAACCGCTCAAGTGCCAAAATAAAACCGATAAAAAAGTGCGGTAGAAAATTTCAAATTTTTCACCGCACTTTTGCATTTATTTTCTAAAAAAAATAAGACTTCACAAAAATAAAATTTATGCCGTAAAAAAAGGGACTCTTTCGAGCCCCTTTTCAGATTTGCCGTTACATCAATTATTTGATGATTTTCGCAACAACACCCGCACCTACCGTACGGCCGCCTTCACGGATTGCGAAACGTAAACCTTGGTCCATCGCAATCGGGTGGATTAAGCTTACGGTCATTTTGATGTTATCGCCAGGCATTACCATTTCCACGCCTTCAGGTAATTCGATTGTACCTGTTACGTCCGTTGTACGGAAGTAGAATTGTGGACGATAGCCTTTGAAGAACGGAGTATGACGACCGCCTTCTTCTTTTGATAATACGTAAACTTCTGATTCGAAGTCTGTGTGTGGTGTGATTGAACCCGGTTTCGCTAATACTTGACCACGTTCGATTTCTTCACGTTTAGTACCGCGTAATAATGCACCGATGTTTTCACCCGCACGACCTTCGTCGAGTAATTTACGGAACATTTCAACACCTGTTACCGTTGTTTTCGCCGTTTCTTTGATACCAACGATTTCTACTTCGTCACCCGTACGGATGATACCGCGCTCTACACGACCCGTTACTACCGTACCACGACCTGAGATTGAGAATACGTCTTCAATCGGTAATAAGAACGGTTGGTCAATCGCACGTTCTGGTTCCGGAATGTATGTATCCAATGCGTTTGCTAACTCAAGGATTTTTTCTTCCCATTGCGCTTCGCCTTCTAACGCTTTTAACGCTGAACCACGGATGATTGGTGTATCGTCACCCGGGAAATCGTATTGAGAAAGAAGTTCGCGAACTTCCATTTCTACTAATTCTAATAACTCTTCGTCATCTACCATATCGCATTTGTTTAAGAATACGATGATGTATGGTACGCCTACTTGGCGACCTAATAAGATGTGCTCACGAGTTTGCGGCATTGGGCCGTCTGTCGCCGCTACTACTAAGATTGCGCCGTCCATTTGTGCCGCACCGGTGATCATGTTTTTAACATAGTCCGCGTGTCCCGGGCAGTCTACGTGTGCGTAGTGACGGGTTGGCGTATCGTATTCAACGTGTGAAGTGTTGATGGTGATACCGCGCGCTTTTTCTTCCGGCGCGTTATCGATTTGGTCGAATGCGCGAGCCGCACCACCGTAGTGTTTTGATAACACGGTAGTGATTGCCGCTGTTAAAGTTGTTTTACCATGGTCAACGTGGCCGATTGTACCCACGTTTACGTGCGGTTTTGTACGTTCAAATTTTTCTTTAGACATTGAGAGTCCCTCTAAACAAACACGGTTATCGATGGTTCAATAATACCACATTAACCAAATGTAGAAAATTAAATATTAACCTGGTTTGAGGGAAAGATTGGAATTTGGAAACTTAAGTGAATGGTGCTGATAGGCGGATTTGAACCGCCGACCTCACCCTTACCAAGGGTGCGCTCTACCAACTGAGCTATATCAGCGCTTGGAGCGGGCAGCGGGAATCGAACCCGCATCATTAGCTTGGAAGGCTAAGGTAATAGCCATTATACGATGCCCGCTGTTCTAAATTCGTCTGTCCCATCAAATCTGGATACTTTCATTAACGAATGGTGGAGGGAGAAGGATTCGAACCTTCGAAGGCTGAGCCGGCAGATTTACAGTCTGCTCCCTTTGGCCGCTCGGGAATCCCTGGACGATAATGAAGACTTGAAAATGAGAATGGTGCCGACTATCGGAATCGAACTGATGACCTACTGATTACAAGTCAGTTGCTCTACCTACTGAGCTAAGTCGGCATCTCATAAGCAAGTGAGGCGTATTATAGGGAAAATTTTATGACTGACAAGTGTTTTTTTGAAAAAAAATACTTTTTTTTTGTTGTTAGGCTAATATTCAGACAAAAACAACGGTTTTTGCCACCTTTTTAACCATTTTTTATATATTTTTCTGCATAAAAAATTTTTCTATTGTATATTCACAGTAATTTTTACTTTCTTAACATTAGAATGAGCCGTGAACATAGAAAGCCAATCGTCAGTTTCAGAGAAATTTAGCCCGTTTTTGACATTTACCCGTAAACAATGGGCGGAATTGCGGAAATCCGTGCCTTTAAAACTGACAGAACAAGATTTAAAGCCTTTACTCGGTTTTAACGAAGAATTATCGTTGGAAGAAGTCAGCACCATTTACCTGCCTCTTGCGCGTTTAATTAATTATTATATTGAAGAAAATTTACGTCGCCAGACCGTAATGAACCGTTTTCTCGGCAATACCAACGCCAATGTACCTTATATTATCAGTATTGCCGGCAGCGTTTCGGTCGGGAAAAGCACTTCCGCGCGTATTTTGCAGTCTTTACTGTCTAACTGGCCTGAAAATCGCAAAGTGGATTTGATTACCACCGACGGTTTTCTCTATCCCTTAGAAAAATTAAAAAAAGAAAATTTATTGCATAAAAAAGGCTTCCCCGTCTCTTACGATACGCCCAAATTAATCAAATTTCTGGCGGACGTAAAATCCGGCAAACCGAACGTGTCGGCGCCGATTTATTCGCATTTGACCTATGATATTATCCCCGATAAATTTAACAAGGTAGATCGCCCGGATATTCTTATATTGGAAGGTTTAAACGTATTACAAACCGGTTCGCGCAAAGCGGAACAGACTTTTGTCTCCGATTTTGTTGATTTTTCCGTTTATGTGGACGCCGATGAAGCCTTATTAAAGGAATGGTATATTCGCCGCTTTTTGAAATTCCGTGAAAGCGCGTTTACCGATCCGAATTCCTATTTTAAAGATTATGCGAAACTCTCTAAAGAAGAAGCGGTTGAAACCGCCGCTAATATTTGGAATACCATTAACGGCTTGAATTTACGGCAAAATATTTTACCAACCCGTGAACGGGCAAATTTAATCTTGCGTAAAGGCGCCGACCATGCGGTACAAGAAGTGAAGTTGCGCAAATAAATCATCAAATAGCAAAAAGGCACGGTCAATAAAACTATGCCTTTTCTTTTACAAAAAACGGATTTTTTGACCGCACTTTTGTATAAATAAGCGCTTAACCCAGCCTTATTTGCGCACCGCAATAGCTTCAATTTCCAAGCCGACGTCTTTCGGTAAACGCGCCACTTCAACGCATGAGCGAGCAGGGAAATTCGGATGGTCATTCTCTTTGAAAAAACGTTCGTATTCCGCATTTACGGTGGCAAAATCGTTTAAATCCTTAACAAAAACCGTTGTTTTTACAATATCCGCCACGGTTAACCCTGCCTGTTCGATAATCGCTTTAACGTTTTCTAAAGATTGGCGGGCTTGTGCGCTAATATCCGCCGGCACTTCACCGGTTGCCGGATTCACCGGAATTTGCCCCGAAGTCAGCACTAAATTGCCTAAATCTACCGCTTGAACATAAGGACCGATTGCTGCGGGCGCGTTTTCTGTATGAATAGTTGTTGCCATAATTGTTTCCTTTAATATCAATAAATCCTGTTGATTTTACCCTTTAGACGGATAAAAACAATCAAAAAAATACCGCACTTTTAGAAAAAGTGCGGTACGATTTTTAAGAATTTTACAAATTAGTATTTGCTTTCATCATAACCATAGTAGGCGTTAGTGAGAATTTCTTCCATGTCCGCCACAATCGGTAATCGCGGATTTGCCGGCGAACATTGGTCTTCATAGGCAAGCAATGCAATTTCATGGCGGGCATCCATCCAGGCTTGTTCTTCCAATCCCTGTTCTTTGAAGGACATTTTAATACCGCAACGTACCGCTAAATCGTAAACCGCTTTGGCATAAGATTTCACGCCCTCTTCCGGGGTCGCCGCCGGTAAGCCCAACAAACGGGCGATATCCTGATATTTTTCGTCCGCTTTGTAATAGTTGTATTTCGGCCATGTGGCGGTTTTCGTCGGTTTAGTACCGTTATAACGGATCACGTGCGGCATTAAGATCGCATTAGTGCGCCCGTGAGGCGTATGGAAATGGCCGCCAAGTTTATGTGCAAGGGAATGATTCATACCTAAGAATGCATTGGCAAACGCCATACCCGCAATGGTGGACGCATTATGCATCTTTTCTCTTGCCTCCGGATCATTTTCTTTTACGGATTTTTCCAAATACCGGAATACCAGTTTAATCGCCTGTAAAGCAAGACCGTCGGTATAATCGTTGGCCAGTACGGAAACATAAGCTTCGGTGGCATGGGTTAATACGTCTAATCCCGTATCCGCCGCTACATGGGCGGGTACCGTCATAACTAATGCCGGATCCACTAAAGCGATAGTCGGCGTTAGCGAATAGTCCGCAATCGGATATTTTTTGTTACCTTCGGTAATCACCGCAAACGGGGTCACTTCCGAACCCGTACCGGATGTGGTCGGAATGCCGATATAGCGGGCTTTTTTTCCCAATGATGGAAATTTAAAGGCACGTTTACGAATATCCATGAATTTTTGAACCAAATCACGGAAGTCAATTTCCGGTTGTTCATAGAATAACCACATCACTTTTGCCGCATCCATGGCGGAACCGCCGCCAAGCGCGATAATAGTGTCCGGTTTGAAATTACGGATTAAATCCACACCGCGGCGCACGGTTTGAATGCTCGGATCCGGTTCTACATCGGCAAATAACTGGTAAGAAACCGGATCGCGACGGGATTCCAACTGATGGGCGATTTTTTGTACAAACCCAAGATCCACCATAGTGCGGTCGGTTACGATAACTACTCGTCGCATATCCGGTACGGATTGTAAATATTGAATTGAATCCCGTTCAAAATAGATTTTTGAAGGTACTTTAAACCATTGCATATTATTTCTCCGTCTTCCCACACGTTTGATATTTACTAAGTTCATGGCGCTGACATTGTTGCTGACGGAATTTTTGCCGTAAGAACCGCAACCCAAGGTTAATGAAGGCAGGAAAGCGTTATAAACGTCGCCGATACCGCCGAAGGTAGAAGGCGAATTCCAGATAACGCGAATGGCTTTAACGCGCTCGCCGAAGCGTTTGGCAAGCGCCGCATCTTTGGTGTGAATTGCCGCGGAGTGTCCTAAACCGTTAAATTCCACCATGGCTTCGGCAAGCGTTAATCCCTCTTCGGTAGAACGGGATTTTAAAACGGCAAGTACCGGTGATAATTTTTCCCGGGTTAAAGGTTCTTTCGGGCTGACTTCTTTACATTCTGCGGCAAGAATATTGGTTTTTTTCGGCACTTCAAAGCCCGCTTGTTGAGCAATCCAGTATGCGGATTTACCTACCACGTCGGCGTTTAGTTTCGCACCGGCGCAATTTGCACCGTTAGCTTTTACACCGAACATAAATTCTTCCAATAAAGTTTTTTCTTTTTTATTGACGAAATACACACCGTAGGATTTTAATTCGTTGACGAATTCCTCATAAATTTCCGCATCGGCAATAGCGGCTTGCTCTGAAGCGCATACCATACCGTTATCAAAGGATTTCGACATCACGATATCGTGAGTTGCCTGTTTAATATCGGCGGATTTTTCCACATAAGCGGGCACATTTCCGGCACCGACTCCCAATGCCGGCTTGCCGCATGAATAAGCGGCCTGCACCATAGCATTACCGCCGGTAGCCAGAATGGTGGCAATGCCCGGGTGATTCATTAACGCATTAGTACCTTCCATAGAAGGTTGTGCAATCCATTGAATACAGTTTTCCGGCGCACCGGCGGCTACTGCGGCATCACGCACGATTTGTGCGGCATGAGCGGAAGACTGTTGGGCGGAAGGGTGGAAAGCGAAAACAATAGGATTGCGGGTTTTTAAAGCGATCAGTGATTTGAAGATAGCCGTGGAAGTAGGATTAGTGGTAGGTGTAATGCCGCAAACTACGCCCACCGGATCGGCAATTTCGGTGATACCTGTGACATCGTCGTCACTGATAATCCCGGCGGTTTTCCAGTGTCGCATTTTGTTCACTACATGTTCGCAGGCAAACAGGTTTTTAGTGGCTTTGTCCTCGAACACGCCGCGCCCGGTTTCCTCTAACGCATGTAGCGCCAATGCTCCATGTTGGTCTAAAGCGGCAACAGAAGCTTTCGCTACAATGTAGTCCACCTGTTCCTGATTTAGTTGGCGGAATTGCTCCAGTGCCACTAAACCTTTCTCAACCAGTGAGTTCACCTCCGCTTGAGCGGGGCTTACTGTGTTTTCAACAGCGTTACTCATAATCATTTCTCCTAAAGTTGTTTAATATTTAAATTTGGTTACTGGTGCGAATTTTACTACTTTGGAGTTATGAAATGGGATTAATAATGCGATTAAATTGATTTAAATCAAATAAAAAATTTTAATTTAAAAGGTAATCGGTTTCAAAATAAAATACCAATAAGAATTACCGAGGCTTAGAATTCATAAGAATTTTCTCATGAAAAAATGTTTGTTTATCTTTCTTCATTATTTGAGTACATTAGTCGTTTATAAAATTTTCCTTGCATAGAAAAAGCGGTTTGCCTTCTGATAAGATATGAACGCAGGATAAAATTAATATAGTACGATGTAGCATATTATTTTCTTTTTCTATAAATAAAAATTTAGATTTATCCGTTACAACTATGATGCTAAAAAATATTTTCGCCGGTTTGACTGTTTTGTTGTTGTCAGCCTGTACCTTAGTGACTTATCAGCCCGTTGATACCATCAGCCATGTGAACGCCAAGCAAGGGTATCGAATGAGAAATGCCATTCAGCAACCCGACGGCAATTTGATTATTTTAATGTTTTCGGGCGGCGGTAGCCGGGCGGCAAGTTTGGGCTACGGCGTGTTAGAGGAATTTAAAAATGCCGCCGTGCGCCCGACGGCAAAAGGTACAACCCTAATTGATAATGTAGATTTGGTATACGGCGTATCCGGCGGATCCGTATTAGCCACCTATTATTCCCTATACGGGCGGGATGCGGTGCCTAAATTTGAAGAAAACTTCCTGAAAAAAAATTTCCAGCGGGAAATTATCAGTCAGGTTTTCTCCCTTTCCAATTTACCGCGAATAACCTCCCCTCAATTCGGTCGCGGCGACTTATTACAGGAACAGCTGGATCAAACATTATACAAAGGCGCTACCTTCGGTGATCTTGAGCGAAAACGTAAAGGACCGTTTGTCGTAGTGAGTGCGACGGATATGAATTTAGGACAAAAAATAACCTTTACGCAAGAATTTTTCGACGGTCTTTGTATTGACTTAAGTAAAATGGAAATTTCCCGTGCCGTTGCCGCATCAAGTTCGGTACCGTTGCTGTTCAGCCCGTTGACTTTAAACAACAACGGCGGCAACTGCCATTTCGATATACCGGAATTAATTCAAATCAGCCAAAATATCAGCAATGATGCGCAAAAATCAAAAAATCTGGAAGAATTAAAAAATACCTTGTCTTTATATCAAAACAGCAAAGAACGCCCCTTTATTCATTTGGTGGACGGCGGCCTAACGGATAATTTAGGGCTGTCCGGCTTAATTGATATTTATGATGTTGCGGGTCAGGAAGGTATGTACCGGGAAGCGGTAAAGAATCAATTAAAAAACATCATTGTAATCAACGTGAACGCACAAAACGAGGTGAGCAGTGAAATTGATAAAACGGCAAATGTGCCAGGTACAAGAGATGTAATCAACACCATAATCAACGTACCTATCGATCGCAACAGCCAGGTGAGCCTGCGCCGGTTCCGCGAATTTACCGATGAATGGAATAAATCCATGGCAAACAAACCGCCCAAACAACGCATTAATATGCACTTTGTGAATTTATCGCTGAAAGATTTGCCTGAATCGCAGTTGAAAAAAGAGGTGCTGAATATCAGTACGTCTTTTTATTTACTACATTCGGACGTCAATAAATTAAAACGTTCGGCAAAAATATTACTGCAACAATCTAAAGAATATCAGGACGTGTTGCGCGCTTTACAATGATTCGGAAAACGGATTCATGGCATTAATCAGCCTGATTTCATCAAATTGAGCGATATCCTGCCGTTTGATATTAAGAGTTTGAATTCGCTTTTCAGCAAGCAGTTTTGCCCGTTGCGTACCGTTCAGCAACGGAGCTTCGGGCGTAAACCATTGCTGATTTTTGCGAAATAATAAATTACCGATAGTACAATCCGTGACCAGCCCTTGCTTGATGATAATGATTTCATCATGCTTGCCTTTTTGTCGCAGCAATTCGGCAAAAATCCGGCGGTCGCTGAATTTCAACCCATAATCGATATGATCGCAAATCACCGGTTGAAAAGAGCGAAACACTTTTCGTTGATAAGCAAAACACTGTAATCGATAGTCTTGATCATTATAGTCAATACGGCAGCGGATCAGCGGCTCACTGCGCTTTAATGTTAAAAGTGCGGTGGATTTTTGCAAAATTTCCTGAAGATTGAAAGGCAATACCTTACGCCCGTAATATTGATGTAACGCCTGTTCATAACGCGTCTGATGATAATCAAGATTTAATATTTCGCCCCGTTCAACGGCAACGGTTTCAAACAATGGGTAATCCATAAAAATTCCTATTCGACACAATGAATCGGCAAATACACTTTTTGGCAGTATTCTTCATATTCTTCCTGCAACCGGCTTTGGCTGGTAATACCACCACCGCTACGAAAATAAAGCTGCCCGTCTTTTTGCTCAATATAGCGAATCGCCACCGCACTGTTCAGCTCCTCGCCGTTAAAAATACCGAAAATACCGCTGTAATAGCCCCGTTTACCGCCTTCCGCCTGCCGAATAATACTGACGGTTTTTTCTTTCGGCGCACCGCTTATTGAACCCGCCGGTAACAATGCGGCTAATATGGAACCGATACGGTTTTGCCAATCTGCGGTCAAATTTCCTGTAATTTCGGAGCTGGTTTGTAGAATTTCGCCCCGATTAGTCGAGATTTTATCAATATAACGAAAGCGACGTACCCGGATATTTTCCGCTACCATGGCTAAATCATTACGCATAAGATCCACAATAGTATAATGCTCGCGCCCCTCTTTTTCCGACTGCATAAGCTGCTGTTCCGCTTGAGGCAATGCGGCGTCGATTGTGCCTTTCATCGGATAGGTAAAAATCTGATTTTGCCGGATTCGGATAAAAGATTCCGGTGAAAAACACACAAACTGATCCTGCAACAACAATTTATAAGGCGCTTTTGTGGCTTGGAAAATCTGTGCTAAGTTGTAATTAGTATTAATCTTGCTAGGATAGGTTAAATTCAGCAAATAAGAATTGCCTTTTTGTAATTCCTGTTGCACGAGTGCGAACCCCGCGGCATAGCGCTCAAAAGAAACAGGCTCGCTGGAAAACCTTATCTTTTGCCGCGGTAATTCAACGGGTCGGTAAAAATTCGTATTGCCTTCAACAGAAAAAATTATGCCGTTTTCCACCGCACTTTCAAGCGGGCTGATCAAAGGCTTTTGCCGCTCAAAATCAATTAAAAAGAAAAACGCCGTTTTTTGTCGCCCCAATCGGTTGGCTTGTCGGATAAAAGAAGCAAAATTCATATTCTTAACAAAAAGTGAGAAATGACCGGATTCTAGCTTAAAGTCACAGAAAAATCTTATTTTTTATTTTATACTTATAACAATTATGGACGATTCGGAAAATTTATGTCAAAACGCTTACTTATTGTGAATAATCATGACTCATTCACCTACAATTTAGTGGATTTGATCCGCCGATTATCCGTCCCCATGCGAGTGATTGAGGTAGAAAAATTAGATTTAGACGAAGTGGAACAGTTCAGCCATATTTTATTATCGCCGGGCCCCGACGTGCCGGAAGCCTATCCCGAAATGTTCGCTTTGTTAACCCGTTATTATCGGCATAAGGCGATTCTCGGCGTGTGCCTTGGCCACCAAACCTTGTGTCGGTTTTTCGGCGGGCGTTTGTATAATTTACGGCAGGTACGCCACGGTGTTTGCGGGCGGTTAAAAGTGCGGTCAAAATCCGCCATTTTTTCGGGCTTGCCGGAGGAATTTGATATTGGTCTGTATCATTCCTGGGCGGTAGACAGCCAAAATTTTCCGGCGGAATTAACGATTACCGCCGAATGCCATGAAGAAGTCGTCATGGCGTTTGAACATAAGACCTTACCGATTTACGGCGTGCAGTTTCATCCCGAATCTTATATTTCGGAATATGGCGAACAAATGCTAATAAATTGGCTGAATAGCTGATTTTTTAGGTAAACTAGTTCAATTTTTATGATTGAACCCAATAAAAAGGAATACTTGTGAAAATTATTATTCTTGGCGCGGGTCAAGTGGGTACGACGCTGGCAGAAAATCTGGTAAGCGAAGATAACGACATTACCTTAGTAGATAATGAATTGCTCCGTTTAGAAGACTTGCAGGATAAACACGATTTGCGGGTGGTTGCCGGTTCCGCGTCATCGCCGCGCGTACTTCGCGAGGCGGGCGCTCCCGATGCCGATTTATTAGTGGCCGTTACCAGTTCCGATGAGGTGAATATGGTTGCCTGCCAAATGGCGTACACCCTATTCCATACCCCCACTAAAATCGCACGTATTCGGAATTCCGAATATTTACGGGAAAAAGATAAATTATTTCATAACGATATGATCCCGATTGATCATATTATTTCCCCTGAAAATCTGGTAACGGAAGAAATTATCCGGTTAATCGACTACCCCGGCGCATTACAGGTCGCCCATTTCGCTGACAGACGCATTAGCCTGGTAGTATTAAAAGCCTATTACGGCGGTCCTTTGGTAGGTTATGCCATTTCTATGCTGAAAGAACATTTGCCTTATATCGATTACCGTATCGTGTCTATTTTGCGCCACGATAAATTAATTCGTCCGCAAGGTTCAACTATCATTGAAGCGGGTGACGAAATCACCTTTATCAGCGCAACCGTACACATTAAAGCCATTATGGCTGAAATTCAGCGTTTGGATAAACCTTATAAGCGCATTATGATTGTAGGCGGCGGCAACATCGGCGCCGGCGTGGCAAAACAATTGGAAGCCGGCTGTAGCGTAAAATTGATTGAACGTAATGCTGAAAAAGCAAAGTCACTGGCGGAAAAACTCTCTAACACATTAGTTTTTCACGGCGATGCCTCTGACCAATCTTTATTATTCGAAGAACATATTGAAAACATCGACGTATTTATCTCACTCACCAGCGATGATGAGGCCAATATTATGTCGGCATTACTGGCAAAACGGTTAGGTGCCAAAAAAGCCATGGTGTTAATCCAACGTATGGCGTACATTAATCTCATTCAGGGCGGTACCATTGATATTGCCGTTTCACCGCAACAAGCCACCATTTCCGCCTTATTGACGCATGTACGAAAAGGCGATGTGAAAAATGTGGTTTCATTACGCCACGGTCTGGCGGAAGCTCTGGAAGTTGTGGTACATGGAGACGCAGCCACCTCCAACGTGGTCGGGCGAAAAGTAAGCGAACTGAAACTGCCTCAAGGGGTGATTTTAGGTGCCGTTTTGCGAAATGAAGAAGTGATTATTGCCAAAAAACAGGTGGTGATTGAAGAAAACGATCATGTAGTTATCTATTTGAGTGATAAGAAAAATATCAGTGAAATTGAAAAATTGTTCCAACCAAGCGCATTTTTCATTTAAATAACACAAAATAATCAATTTATATAGGTTGTAGGTATTTTAAACAGGCCCTATAATACGCACTCTTTTTTGATAGCAATTAACTTTAGGAGAATATTTATGAGCTTTATGAAAGAATTCCGCGAATTTGCCATGCGCGGCAACGTTGTTGATATGGCAGTCGGTGTGATCATAGGCGGCGCGTTCGGTAAAATCGTTAGTTCGTTAGTAGGCGATGTGGTTATGCCTGTACTGGGTATTTTAACCGGCGGCGTCGATTTCAAGGATTTAAAATTTGTATTAGCGGAAGCCGTAGGCGAAACGCCGGCAGTTACTTTAAACTACGGTTTATTCATTCAAAACGTATTTGATTTTATCATTATCGCATTTGCCATTTTCATGATGGTGAAAGGCATCAACAAACTGAAAAAACCGGTTGAAGAAGCGCCTAAAGGCCCGACTTCAGAAGAATTGTTATCAGAAATTCGCGATTTACTGAAAAAATAGCGATTGCGGAAAATCTTCCTTTTATCGGGAAGATTTTTTATTTAATCTTCATCGTCCAAACTGAATTAAGGGGATCAACATGACAGATTTACAAGAACTCCGGGCGGAAACCAGAGAAATCATTACCGACTTACTGAACGACGGTAGTGATCCTGATGCGCTTTATATTATTGAACACCATATTGCTCATTATGACTTCGATAAACTAGAAAAAATTGCCGTTGATGCCTTCAAAGCGGGCTATGAAGTTTCGGAAGCGGAAGAATTTGAAGACGAAAACGGTAAAGTCATTTACTGTTTTGATATTATCAGCGAAGTGGAATTAAAACCTGAAATCATTGATTTACAACAGAAAGAGATTCTGCCGATTCTGCAAAAACACAACGGTATTTATGACGGCTGGGGAACTTATTTTGAAGACCCTAATGCCTCCGACGACGAATACGGCGATGACGGTGAATTCTTTGATGATGAAGACGACTTCGACGACGAAAACGAAAGACCGGTTCATTAATCCGCATACAAACCGCACTATAAAAGTGCGGTTATTTTTTAGGAAATTTCTATGAAACTCAAATCCTTATTTTGCTTATGTTTAGCGCTCCCGCTGATGGCGGCGGCGAATAACGAAGCGCCGCAAAACCCTCAAAATATAGTCAGTTTCTCCGCGGAAACGGAAAAAGAAGTACCGCGCGACTTAATGCAGGTTTCCCTGTATTTACATGAAGAAGGAAACAATTTAAAGAATTTAAACAAAGTTATCGCAGAAAAACTGAACAAAGGTCTAACGCTGATAAAACAGCAGCCTGCAATAGAAATTCAAAGCAATAACCGCCAAACCCAGGTGCGTTACAACAATAAAAATCAAAAAGACGGTTGGATTGCGACTGCGGAATTAGTACTGCAAAGTAAAAATTTCAGCCAATTGTCTCAATTGATTGAAGACTTATCGCCACTATTTGCCATCGGCAATATCGAAGCGGCACTTTCCAAAGAGGCCATCGTTGCAATGGAAGATGAAATGACCGACAGCGTATTGGCGAAGTTTCAGGCAAAAGCGACATTAATCCAACACAGTTTACAGGCAAAAGGTTACCGTTTACTGGACATCAATATAGATTCCCTCAATGAGCATTACGCCTCACCGATGGTCAATCACGTTGCCATGAAAATGGCTGTGGCGGAACAAGCGGCGCCGGTACAACTGGAAAGCGGGAAAACCCGTTTAAAAGCCATTGCCCGTGGGCGCATTGAATTGATTAAAGAATAAAACCTTCCGACGACGGACGCTTTAAAAATACTTGAGACCGCCGCAAGCCCTAATTGAGCATGACAGGCTTTGATAAATCCTATACAATACGGAAAAATTTTTTTAACCATAAAATGAGGTCAAAATGAAAGTTGCTAAGAATATTGTTGTAGGCATTGCTTACCAGGTTCGCACGGAAGACGGCGTATTAGTAGATGAAGCGCCAACCAACCAACCTTTAGAATATTTACAAGGTCACAACAATTTAGTTATCGGCTTAGAAAACGCATTGGAAGGCAAAGCGGTCGGCGATAAATTTGAAGTACGCGTAAAACCGGAAGAAGGTTACGGCGAATACAATGAAAATATGGTACAACGCGTCCCGAAAGACGTATTTGTAGGGGTTGACGAATTAGCGGTAGGCATGCGTTTTATCGCCGATACGGACATGGGTCCGTTGCCTGTGGTTATCACCGAAGTCAGTGAAAATGATGTGGTTGTTGACGGCAACCATATGTTAGCCGGTCAGGAATTATTATTCACCGTAGAAGTTGTTTCCGCCCGTGAAGCGACACCGGAAGAAATCGCTCACGGTCATATCCATTCTGGCGATCATGATCACGGTCATGGCGGCTGCGGTTGCGGCGGTCACGGTCATGAGCACGATCACGACCATAGTCACGGTGGTTGCGGCTGCGGCGGTCACGGTCATCATCATGATCACGGCCATGATCACCATCACGGCGAAGGCTGTTGCGGCGGACATGGCAAAAAAGAAGGTCATGGTCACGGCAACTGCGGTTGTGGCGGACACGGTCACTAATCTTTTTAGTGTTTGCAATCCTTGAAAGGATTGTTCCGCTTCGGATTGGCAACGCCAACATTAAAAAAATGCTGTTTTATGACCGCACTTTGTATTGCGAATCAAAGTGCGGTCTCTTTTTGTAAATTTTTCCTATTAATGCAATTCTGCAAAACCATATAATTTTAGTTAAAAAATCATGAAAAAGTCTGTAAAATAGCCGAATTCAATGCTAACAATTTTATAACAAAGAGAGACTATGAGCGTATTAAACGTACTTATTTATCCGGATGAGCGCTTAAAAACCATCGCCGAACCCGTTACCGAATTCAATGACGAATTACAGACTTTCATTGACGATATGTTTGAAACCATGTATCAGGAAGAAGGAATTGGTCTGGCGGCGACGCAGGTTGACGTACATAAACGGGTTATCACCATTGATATCACCGGAGAAAAAACCGAACAATTGGTGTTAATCAATCCCGAATTACTTGACGGAGAAGGGGAAACAGGTATCGAAGAAGGTTGTTTATCCCTGCCCGGCTTGCGCGGTTTCGTGCCCCGCAAAGAAAAAGTAACGGTAAAAGCGCTAAACCGCCAAGGTGAAGAATTTACCCTTCATGCGGACGGCTTGTTGGCAATTTGCATTCAGCACGAAATAGATCACTTAAACGGTATTGTCTTCGCCGATTATTTATCGCCGCTGAAACGCAACCGTATGAAAGAAAAATTAGTGAAACTGCAAAAACAGATTTCACGCCATCAAGCTTAATTATCCCAAAGGCTTCCGATTTTGAAGGAAGCCATTTCATTTTCAGACCGTTTTTAACGTAGAACATTATGATGAAACCGCTAAAAATTATATTCGCCGGCACACCGGATTTCGCCGCCCAACATTTACAGGCTTTACTTAATTCACATCATCAGGTGATTGCGGTTTATACGCAGCCGGACAAACCCGCCGGACGCGGTAAAAAACTGCAGGCAAGTCCGGTAAAACAACTTGCCGAGCAATATAACATTCCCGTTTATCAGCCGAAATCACTGCGCAAAGAAGAGGCGCAAGCTCAGTTTGCGCAACTGCAGGCGGATGTGATGGTAGTGGTTGCTTACGGCTTGATTCTGCCGAAAGCGGTGTTGGAAATGCCGCGTTTAGGTTGCCTGAACGTACATGGTTCCATTCTTCCCCGCTGGCGCGGAGCCGCGCCTATTCAGCGGGCTATTTGGGCGGGCGACAAACAAACCGGCGTGACCATTATGCAAATGGACGAAGGTTTGGATACCGGCGATATGTTACACAAAGTTTATTGCGATATCACGGCGGAGGAAACGTCCGCAAGCCTTTACCATAAACTTGCAACCCTCGCGCCGCCGGCTTTAATTGACGTATTGGACGAGTTGGAAAGCGGAAAGTTTATCGCCGAAAAACAAGAAGATTCAAAATCCAATTACGCGGAAAAACTGTCGAAGGAAGAGGCAAAACTGGATTGGTCGCTTTCCGCCGCACAACTTGAACGTAATATCCGCGCATTTAATCCCGCACCGGTGGCATTTCTTACCGTGCCGGTAAATGAAGCGGAAGAACGGATTAAGGTTTACCGGGCGGAAGTTCTCCCTCATCAAAACAGTGCTGCCGGCACAGTGCTGGCTTTCGATAAAAAAGGCTTACGAATCGCCACGGCGGAAGGCGTACTGAACATTCAGCAACTTCAACCTTCCGGTAAAAAACCCATGTCCGTGCAAGACTTTTTAAACGGTCGTGCCGATTGGTTCGTCTTAGGTCAGGTGCTTAACTAATGAAAAATTCAGCAAAAACGACCGCACTTTTAAGCCCGAAAAAAGCATTCAAACGCCCTCAAACTCCGGCACATAAAAAAATACAATCCGTACGCGCTTTAAGCGCGCGGATTATTTTGCAGGTATTGGATCAGGGTAAATCGCTCTCGGCATTAATTCCCGAATTGCAATCACAGGTAAAAGCACAGGATTTACCGCTTTTGCAGGAAATCTGTTTCGGTGTTTGTCGGGTACTGCCCCGCTTGGAACAAATTATTAAAAAGCTGGTCGATAAACCTTTAAAAGGTAAAACTCGCATCGTACATTGCCTGCTATTGGTCGGGTTATATCAAATTCTTTATACCAGAATTCCTGCTCACGCCGCAGTTGATGAAGTGGTTAATGCGACCTCGGCGTTAAAGTCGGAGAATTTCCGCGGTTTAGTTAACGGAGTATTGCGCCGTTTTCTGCGCGAACAACAGGAAATTCTGGCGGTTGTCGATAAAAACTGGCAAACCCTTCACCCGGAATGGTTTGTCAACAAATTGAAAAAAGCTTATCCGAACTGGCGTGAAATTATAGAAGCGAATAATCAAAAACCGCCGATGTGGATTCGGGTCAATCAACAACTTTGTACGACGGAAAACTACCGCACTTTATTATTAACCGAGCAAGAGCTGGATTCCTTTAAGGACGAAAACCCTAATGCATTACGCCTGGCACAACCTACGGCAGTACAAAACCTGCCTCATTTTACCGAAGGCTGGGTAACGGTTCAGGACGTACACGCGCAATGGTCCGCTCTTTTGCTGGAAGCTAAAAACGGCGATCTCATTCTTGACGCCTGCGCGGCGCCCGGCGGAAAAACCACCCATATATTGGAACTGGCGCCGCAGGCAAAAGTAATTGCGCTGGATGTGGAACAAAGCCGTTTGAACCGCGTAGCGGAAAATCTTGCCCGCTTAAATCAACAAGCGGTACTGATTTGCGGCGACGCCACCAAACCGGATGATTGGCTCCCAAATGCTGCCGAACGGCTTATAGGCAAAAAAACCGATCTGCAATTCGACCGTATTTTACTTGATGCGCCATGTTCGGCTACGGGAGTGATTCGTCGCCATCCGGATATAAAATGGTTGCGTCAGGAGCAAGATATTGGTCAGTTAGCGGCATTACAGCAACAAATTCTGACCGCACTTTGGAAAAAATTGAAACCAAACGGCATATTGTTATATGCGACCTGTTCATTGCTGCCGCAGGAAAACAGCGAACAAATCCGAACTTTCTTAGCTAACACGCCAGATGCGAAATTAGAACCGCTACCCTTTGCTACACAGGAAAATGAAATCGGTAAACAGTTTATTCCGAGCGAATTTTCAGGTGACGGCTTCTACTACGCAAAACTAAGAAAAACCGATAAAAAGGGCGGTTGATACGTTAAAAAGCCTGTAACCGTTTATAGGTTACAGGCTTTTTAATAGATTAAGCAAATTTCCACTCACCGTTTACCGACGTACCCACAATATCAAAATTGTGAGTAAATGCGGTTAAATTAGCGATTTTCCCCGCTTCAATAGAGCCTAAACGGTCGTCTACCTTCATGGCTTTTGCCGGGTAATAATTACACATGCGTAAGGTTTCTTCTAACGGGATACCCACTTGTTCCACCGCATTTCTGATTGATTCAATCATAGTAACCGCCGAACCGCCAAGCGTACCGTTTGCCTCATAGCATTTACCATTGCGCACATAAACGGTTTTCCCCACAAACGTAAATTGCTCGATATCGGCGCCTGCCGCTGCGGTAGCATCGGTCACCAAACAAAGTTTGTCGCCTTTTGCCCGTTTAGCAATCAAAATATTGCCGAACGCTACGTGCAAACCGTCGGCAATAATGCCGCTGTAAACTTCGTCGGAATCCAACACCGCGCCGACTACGCCCATAGCACGCCCGGAACTTACCGGTGACATGGCGTTATGTAAATGAGTGGCAAAACTTGCGCCTTGAGCAAACGCCCGTTTCGCCTGTTCATAAGTGCCGTTGGAATGCCCTACGGAAACAATAATGCCTTTTTCTACAAATTCGCCGGCATATTGCATGGCCGGGTTTTCCGCCGCAATAGTGATTTTACTGATAACATCGGCGTTATCCAGCAAAAATGCTTTCATTTCAGGGCTGATTTCACGGATATATTCCTCGCGGTGTACCCCTTTTTTCTCCACGCTTAAATAAGGGCCTTCCAAATGCAATCCGAGCGCCTGGTTTTTATGTTTCGCTAAATAATCTCGCATAATTTTGACCGCACTTTTCATATCTTCATCCGGGGATGTAATAAAGGTCGGCAAATAGCTGGTGGTGCCTGATTTTAAATTGGTCTCCTGCATAATTTCCAGGGTTTTGACACTGATGTCTTCGTTAAACATCACACCGCCGCAGCCGTTAAGTTGCAAATCAATAAAACCGGCGGTTAAATTACTGCCTTTTAAATTGATCCGTTGGATTTCCGGTATCAATTCTCTTTCAGGTAATACGGCTTGAATTTTATCTTTCTCAACAATCACGGCATGCTCGTAAAGCACGTTTTTTGCCGTATAAATCACACAATTTGTTAACGCATATTTCATTTTATATCTCTTTCCTCAATGAAAAAGGACGCGTTAATTTGCGTCCTGATATTTAAATCACCGAATGGATGGCATAAGCTTCCAGCTCTGTAAAATATTTCACCGTTTTCACTTTCAGCTCTTGGGTAGCGGGTTCATCACAAACTACAATACTATGACGATGTAATTGTAAAGCGCTTACCGTCCATAAGTGATTCACAGCCCCTTCTACGCAGGCCTGTAATGCCAGCGCTTTTTGATGCCCCGTAATCAGCAACATGACTTCTTCCGCATCAAGCAAGGTGGCGACACCAATAGTTAAGGCATATTTCGGCACTTGACTCACATCATTATTAAAGAAACGCGAATTGGCTATTAAAGTATCCGGCGTTAAGGTTTTAATTCTGGTGCGGGAACTTAAGGAAGAAGCGGGTTCATTAAAGGCAATATGCCCGTCCACACCGACACCGCCCATAAACAGATTAATTTTACCGTAAGATTTGATTTTTTCTTCATAACGACGGCATTCCGCATCATGATCCGGCGTATTGCCGTCTAAAATATTAATGTTCTTTTCCGGAATATCCACATGATTAAAAAAATTATTATACATAAACGAATGATAGCTTTGCGGGTGCTCTTTCGGCAAACCCACATATTCATCCATATTAAAGGTAACCACATGTTTAAAACTGACTTTACCTGCCTGATATAATTTAATTAATTCCCGATAAGTTTTTAACGGCGTACCGCCTGTGGGCAAACCCAGCACAAAGGGGTGATCCTCAGTGGGATTAAAAGCATTAATCCGATCAACAATATGTTGAGCCGACCATTTTGCCACCTGTTCATCGTTTTTTAAAGGAATTAAACGCATTATATTCTCCTAAATTCAATACAAATAATCCAAAACCGGTCCCGCTTGCAAAATAACGGGCAGAAAAGAAAATCCGGCATTTCGCAAAAACTATCCTGCAATGCATTCTTTCATTTTTAAGCGTGAAAAATAAATGAAATTACAGTAACGCCACGGGTACTTTAACCACTAATTTTTTAAGTTCAGCCTGACCGTTCACATTGCAACACGGTTTGTGCTGTTCGTACGGATAGAACACTACAAATTGATTCGGGCGCACAACAATCCAGTTTTTATCTGCAATTTCAGCTGCGGTTAGTTGATAATCCTCTTCTTGGTGATATTCCTCGTATTTCTCCAGAGCAGGCTCTGTCACACTGTATTCCATGCCGTCCAAACCGGAAATAACCAGCTGGATATCAATATATCTGTGGTGTAGTTCGGATTTTTTATTTTCCGCCGCATCACTGGTTGGTGTCATCACATTCATAAAAATATTTTCATTAATTTCATGACGACCATTTTCCAATGCGGATAAATCCAGCGTTTTTAAATAATCGCAGACATCCGCTAACACTTTAGGTAAATCCCGTTGATAGTCATTTCGGTTAAGATCACCAATATACATAATATTTTCCTTATTAAATTTGAGTTATTCGCCAACGAGCCGATTCGCCCGATCCCTATTATAGTTCTGATAAATCTTATCTTCTTCTATTATTTCTTCCACCCTTTCAACGCATCGGCAAAGACGTTATTGGCAAACTGATTGCGTTGTGGTTGCCGGTTATCCCGACGGTTGCGATCCTGTCCGGATTTTGTTGATAAAGTGCGGTCGGATTTTTCCGAATTTTTGACCGCACTTTCGTCTAAACGCATGGTTAACGCAATACGGCGGCGGGCTACATCCACCTCAAGTACTTTGACTTTTACCACATCGCCGGTTTTCACTACCTGGTGCGGGTCTTCCACAAATTTATCGCTCAATGAAGAAATATGGACTAAGCCGTCCTGATGAACGCCGATATCCACAAAGGCGCCGAAGTTGGTTACGTTAGTGATAGTGCCTTCCAGAATCATACCGGCTTTCAAATCGGTAATCTCTTCAACGCCTTCCATAAAGGTCGCCGTTTTAAATTCGCCGCGGGGATCCCGCCCCGGTTTTTCCAATTCTTTGAAGATGTCCTGCACGGTCGGCAAACCGAATTTTTCATTAGTAAATTGCGTTGCATCAAGACGGCGAAGGGCGTTTGAATTACCCATTAAATCCCGAATGGATTGTTCCGTAACCTGTAGGATATTTTCCACTACCGCATAAGTTTCCGGGTGAACCCCTGAGGCATCCAACGGATTTTTCCCGTTAAGAATACGCATAAATCCCGCACATTGTTCAAAGGCTTTCGGTCCTAAACGCGGAACGCTTAGTAGTTGCTGACGGCTTTCAAAACATCCGTTTTCATCACGATAGGCAACGATATTTTGCGCCAGCACTTTCGTCATCCCCGCCACGCGTGTGAGTAACGGCGCGGAAGCGGTGTTAAGATCCACGCCGACCGCATTCACACAGTCTTCCACCACCGCATCCAGTTTACGGGCTAACTGAGATTGGTTGACGTCATGTTGATATTGACCCACACCAATGGCTTTCGGTTCAATTTTTACCAACTCCGCCAACGGGTCTTGCAAACGGCGGGCAATAGACACCGCACCGCGCAATGACACGTCTAACTCGGGGAATTCCGCGGCGGCAAATTCGGAAGCGGAGTAAACGGATGCCCCCGCTTCGCTCACAACAACGGTTTGCGCAGACCAATCCGTCGATTGCTTAATCACCTCTTTGGCAAAACGCTCGGTTTCACGGGAAGCAGTACCGTTGCCGATAGCAATCAACTCGGCATGATATTTTTTGCCTAATTGATAAAGGGAAACCATTGCCTCATTCATTCTGCCGGTATGGGGGTAAATTGTATCCGTTGCCAATAATTTGCCGGTACTATCCACAACCGCTACTTTCACCCCGGTACGCAAACCCGGGTCGAGACCGATTGTGGTTTTCGCACCGGCAGGCGCCGCCATTAAAAGTGCGGTTAAATTCCGGGCAAAAACATCAATGGCTTCATCTTCCGCTTTTTCACGCAATGAGCCCATTAAATCCGTTTCCAAATGCAGCGACACTTTAATTTTCCAGGTCCAGGCGATCACCTGCGCACGCCATTTATCCGCCGGCAATCCGGTCAGACGTACCGCTAAATGCTCGCGAATAATTTCCTCGCAATAACTGGAACGGGAACCTTCTTCCGCATCGGGATCCGCATTTAAACTTAACTGCAGAAAACCTTCGTTACGCCCGCGAAACATTGCTAACGCCCGGTGAGACGGCACATTTTTCAATAATTCCTGATGGTCAAAATAATCCTGAAATTTTGCACCGTCCGTTTCTTTTCCTTCAATAACTTTCGATACTAAAACGGCATTATGCTGTAAATATTGGCGGACTTTAGCCAATAATTGCGCATCTTCGGCAAAACGTTCCATTAAAATATAACGGGCGCCGTCTAGCGCGGCTTTTGTATCCGGCACGCCTTTATTCGCATCCACATAAGCAAGTGCGGCGCTTTCCGGCTCATGTTCCGGTTCCGACCACAATAAATCCGCCAACGGCTCAAGCCCCGCTTCAATGGCAATTTGCCCTTTTGTACGGCGTTTTGGTTTATAAGGCAGATACAAATCTTCCAATTCGTTTTTGCTTAACGTGGCATTAATTTTAGCGCGTAATTCATCGCTCAGTTTGCCTTGCTCGTCAATAGACTTCAAAATCGTCTGGCGGCGATCTTCAAGCTCTCTCAAATAGATTAAACGGGTTTCAAAATGACGCAACTGAGTATCGTCTAAGCCGCCTGTCACTTCTTTACGGTAACGGGCAATAAAAGGAATGGTATTACCTTCGTCCAATAATTGAACGGCGGCTAAAATTTGTTTCGGCTGAACGCTGAGTTCAGCGGCAATAACTTGACTGATTTGTTGGTTTAACATGGTAAATTCTATAACTTTCTTTTACTAAAAATTGTGCATAGCATACTGGTTTTAGGGATATGGCTCAAATATTTCTTAAAATTAGGATATAATTTGACCGCACTTTTTTGAGGAACTTGGATTATGGCAAAATCAAATTACATTACCCGAGCGGGCTGGAATGTGCTTGATCAGGAATTAAAATATTTATGGAAAGACGAGCGTCCGAAAGTCACACAAGCGGTTTCCGATGCCGCCGCCATGGGCGATCGCAGCGAAAATGCCGAGTATATTTACGGCAAACGCCGATTACGCGAAATCGACCGCAGAGTACGTTTTCTGTCCAAACGGCTGGAAGTCCTACAAATCGTCGATTACAACCCCAAACAGGAAGGCAAAGTGTTTTTTGGTGCCTGGATCGAACTGGAAAATGAAAGCGGCGAAATCAAACAATACCGTATTGTGGGTTGCGACGAATTCGATCCGGCAAAAAACTGGATTTCTATTGATTCGCCCGTCGCCAGAGCATTAATCGGCAAACAAATTGACGATGAAGTGCGGGTAGAAACACCGGCGGGTAAGGTTTTATTGTATGTGAATAACATATGGTATGAAAAATAAAGCGTAACACAGGTTTTATACGGATTTAAATTAACAAAAAAGCTATCGCCGAACGGTGATAGCTTTTCTTTATATCAATGAGCCTTAATGTCTGTGTCTTCTCATTTCCCGATAATCCGAGTGTTTTGGTTTATGATGAGCAAAATAACGCTCTTTTGGATGATGGCGACGATCCTCATAGCGTAATCTGTCGAAATCTCTATGATGGCGACGGTCTCCCACTCGATAATGATCATCCCGCTGTTTATTAGCATTCCATTGGCTACCTACCACGCCGCCAAGTGCGGCTCCCGCCACGGTGGAGGTGACATCGTTGCCTAATACGGCGCCCGCTACGCCGCCTAATGCCGCGCCCACAACGGTATCATGTTGCTGACGGTTTAACGCATAAGCGGAAACGGACGTTGTTAATAATGCAAGGATTAAGCCTTTAGCTAAAATTGATTTCATAAAACCACCTCTTATTTTACTAAAAGTAACCGTTATGCTTAACGATGTTTATTCCATTGGCTGCCCACTACACCGCCAAGTGCAGCGCCCGCCACGGTTGAGACGGTATTCCCGCCGATAATGTTTCCTGCTACACCGCCGATAACTGCGCCGGTGGCGGTATCACGTTGTTGACCGTGAAGTCCGCAAGCGGAAACTGAAGTTGCTAGTGCGCCGATTACAACCGCTTTTATAATTTTACTTGTCATTTTTTATTTCTCCGATTTTTATTTCGAAATTTAATGTTACACTTGTAACACCTCATGGTCGCTATTTTATGGAAACCGGTGACCTAGTCAATACACTTACCCTAAACTGAAACAATATGAGAGATTTGTAACAGTATGAAAAAAAATCTGAACTTTGTGGTAAAAGAGAGTATCACCGAAGCCTTATTGCGTTTAATGGCGAAAAAAAACTTCGATGAAATTAATATCACCGCAATTACCGAACTCGCCGGTGTAAGCCGCATTTCCTTTTACCGTAACTTTGATTCTAAAGAAGACGTACTGATTAAATATATGTACGTAAGAGCCAAAGAACTTTATAAACCCTTTGAAAGTCAAGATGTTAGCGTACGTGACAAATTAATCGGTATGTTCAAATCCATTGAGGGAATGGAAGATATTATCAATTTACTTTATGCACAAAATTTATCCCATATTTTTTTACAATATTTTAATTTTGTACGAGGCGCGAAACCCGAACAGGAAAATCTTGATGCCTATCAAAATTCTATTGTGGTGGGAGTTTGTTTTGGTGCGCTGGACGAATGGATTAAACGAGGCCGGCAGGAAACACCCGAACAAATGGTGGATTTATTGCAAAATGTGATTTGGGGCTTTGTGAAAGAATAGAATTCTTAATAAACCTTAAGAAATTATCGCTTAAAGGACATAAATTTAATTAAAAGTGCGGTCAAAATTTGGAAAATTTTAATTTTATTTTCTATTTTTCCCCAAAAAAATGGTAAAACTCATGCTATAACGCACATTTCCTATGCTTGCACCAAGTCATAGCTGTTCAGAACCTTTAATATTATAATTCTGCTCCCGTTCGCAGGAGAAAGTATTGTAGAAAGCAGGTGGTTGGGGATACAAACAATCATTTTTCGCTAAATTTTTGCAAAATTCACTTGTGATTTCCCCCTCCGCCTTACAGGCACCTCCCCCAGCTTCGTGGGGGAGGGAAAGTAACGTTTTCTATTTTCGCTCCCACCTTTACGGGGGGAGCTGTCACGAAGTGACTGAGGGGGGTATTTTCATGCAGGAGCCTCCCCCAGCTTTGAGAGAGAGAAAATAACGTTTCGCGCCTTCGCTGCTTGGCGCTACCATGTCATAACCCTCTGAGGTGACGCCGGCGCTTACGATTTCCGCATAAATGTAACGTTATTCTATTTCGCTCCCACCTTTACGGGGGGAGCTGTCACGAAGTGACTGAGGGGGGCATATTGACTAAATATTCAAAGCTTCCGCATCATCAATAAAATATTGGTTCATATCAAAAGCCGGTTTTGCACTGCGGTCTTTGCTGATAATCTTCGCCGGCACACCCGCTGCAGTGGCATATTCCGGTACGGGTTGCAAAACCACGGAATTAGCGCCGATTTTAGCGTATTTACCCACTTCAATATTACCTAAAATTTTCGCACCCGCACCAATCATCACGCCCTCGCGGATTTTCGGGTGGCGATCGCCGGATTCTTTCCCCGTACCGCCAAGGGTTACGCCCTGCAAAATAGATACGTCATTTTCAATTACTGCGGTTTCCCCCACCACAATGCCGGTGGCATGGTCAAACATAATGCCGCAACCCACACGCGCCGCCGGATGAATATCCACGTCAAACGCCACGGAAATCTGGTTTTGCAGATAAATGGCAAGCGATTTGCGGTTTTGTTGCCAAAGATGATGAGTAATACGATAACTCTGAATAGCATGAAAACCTTTTAAATAAAGTAACGGCGTCGCCCATAAGCCGACTGCAGGGTCACGTTGACGCACGGCATGAATGTCGCAAGCGGCGCTGTCGATAATACGCGGGTCGTCTTGATAAGTTTCTTCAATAATTTCACGCAAGGTAATTGCCGGCATGGTAGAGGTTGCCAATTTGTTGGCTAAAATATAACTCAATGCACCGCCTAAATTTTTATGTTTTAGAATAGTGGAATGGAAGAAGCTGGCTAGAACGGGCTCATGTTCAACAAGTTCTTTTGCTTCATTGCGGATATTATTCCAGACTTCACGTAACATTATTGTTCCTTAATCAGTAAATTATTCAACTTTGCTTTTACGTCCTAATAATGCGGTTGCCGCCTCCTTGGCATCTTTACCGCAAAATAGGACCTGATAAATTTGTTCCGTTATCGGCATTTCAATGCCTTGCTTCTGTGCCAGCATATAGGCTTCTTTGGTGTTGTAATAGCCTTCTACCACCTGGCCGATTTCATCCATTGCCGTTCGCGCATCCACACCTTGACCGAGCATCATACCGAAGCGACGGTTTCTTGATTGATTATCCGTGCAGGTTAATACCAAATCTCCAAGGCCGGACATACCCATAAACGTATTTACATTCGCCCCCAAGGATACGCCTAAACGGCTGATTTCCGCAATACCGCGGGTAATTAATGCGGTACGGGCGTTGGCGCCGAATCCCATGCCGTCCGACATACCCGCGCTAATGGCAATCACATTTTTAATTGCGCCGCCCAGTTGCACACCTACCATATCATTATTGATGTACACGCGAAAATGCTTGCTGCAATGAATTCTTGCTTGGAATTCTTTGGCAAATTGTTCGTTTTCCGCCGCCAGGGTAATCGCCGTTGGTAAACCTGCCGCAAGTTCTTTGGCAAAAGTCGGCCCAGATAACACGGCTAAAGGATATTGCGAACCCAATTCCTGCTCCACCAGATTTTGCAATAATCGTCCCGTGCCTCGTTCCAACCCTTTAGTCGCCCAAATAATACGGTGCCGGTTATGCAGAAACGGCTTAATTTGTTGAATCACTTCACCGAATACATGGCTTGGCACCACAATTAACAAATCTTTGGATTTTTCCACCGCACTTTTAAGATCGGATTCAACCCGTAAGGCTTCGGGAAAGGAAATATCGGGCAAAAAACGGGCATTTTGACGTTCTTGCGCCATTTGAGCGCAAGCCGTCGGGTTATGTCCCCATAAATAAGTGGGATAGCCGTTGCGGGATAGGGCAATTGCCAGGGCTGTTCCGTAAGAACCGGCGCCCAGAATTGTCACGGGAGAAGCCTGAATACTCATAAATTACCTCTGAAATGAAAATTATCAGCAAAACTGAAAAAATATTACAGCGATAAAAATAGCACGGACAAAATGCCCGTGCCATCAAGATAATATTAATGTTGCACTTCGGTCGAAGATTCGGCGTTTTGACTTTCTTGTTCCTGACGTTGTAAGAATTCCATAAACAACGCATCAAAGTTTACCGGAGAAAGATTTAATGCCGGGAACGTGCCGCGATTTACCAAGTTAGACACTAATTCGCGCGCATAAGGGAAAAGCATATTCGGACATTGAGAAGTTAAACAATGAGCCATTTGCATATCTTCCAAACCGCTAATGGTAAATACGCCCGCCTGTTTCACTTCGCATAAAAAGGCTAAATCACCGCTATCTTCCAAAGTGGTTTCAACGGAAATATTCAACACGACTTCGTATAAATCCTCACCTAACTGTTTTGCTTCCGTACTTAAATCAAAATTTAATTTCGGTTTCCATTCCTGTTGGAAAACATGAGGGAGATTAGGCGCTTCAAATGAAATGTCTTTCACATAAATGCGTTGAATTTGTAACACCGCTTGTTGTTCTTCTGTGGCTGTTGCCGGAGTTTGGTTTTCTTCTGCCATTGTGACAATCCTTATTTAACTAATGGTAAATTTTGCGATTTCCAGCCCATAATGCCTTCATTTAAGACATAAACATGAGCGAAGCCTTGTTTTGTTAAAAGCTGCGCCGATGAACGTGCAGTAAAACCGTTTGCACAAACTAAAATAACATGACGGTCTTTATGTTGTTCAAGCTTGCCGAGATTCCGGTTTTTGATATCGGTCGGAATAAACTCCAGACTACCTGCAATATGTCCGCGCTTAAACTCATCAATACTGCGTAAATCAATTACCACCGCATCTTCATTATTAATTAAGCTTGTCGCTTCGGCATTTGACAGGATTTTTACTTTACTGGTAAAGGATTTTACTAATTGAAAAATCACAATTACGAAAATTGCAACCCAGGCTGCAATTAAAAGGGTATGATTTTTGGCAAACTCGGTTGCCATCGGCATAAATTCTTCCATTTCACTCTCGAAAATAAGTAATCAAAAATAGGGGTTAAGTATAACCGCAGTTTCTTGATCTTTCAAAGAAACTATTACAATTTAATTGATCTACATTATAGATATGACTACCTATTATTGGTATATTAACAAGCGATTTCAAAACAGCGTTAATGTTTTGTTTTTTCTGCTAGAAATCACTGTGTTGACACAGACGGAAGTGTTAAAAATACTTCTTAATAAAAAATTAAAAATAATTTAGGAGACAAATATGTCTGCAATGTTTCTTATTCAATTTGCCATAGTTTTACTATGTATCTTGATGGGTGCCCGTGCCGGCGGTATCGGTTTGGGTGTATTCGGCGGGTTAGGTTTGGCCATTTTATCCTTCGGATTCGGGCTGAAGCCGGCGGGCTTGCCAATCGACGTTATGTTTATGATCATGGCGGTAGTTTCCGCTGCAGCGGCAATGCAAGCGGCAGGCGGCTTGGACTATATGATCAAAATCGCAACCAATATTCTGCGCCGTAATCCGAAATATATTACCTTTATGGCGCCGGCGGTAACTTGGTTGTTCACTTTTCTTGCGGGTACCGGCCATGTTGCCTATTCCGTATTACCGGTTATCGCCGAAGTGGCCCGCCACAACGGCGTACGCCCCGAACGTCCGCTTTCAATGGCGGTAATCGCCTCACAATTCGCTATTGTGGCAAGTCCGATTGCCGCAGCGGTTGTTGCCGTGGTCGCCTATCTCGAACCGCAAGGCATTACACTGGCGAACGTATTAAGCGTAACTATTCCTGCAACGTTGTTAGGGATTTTCTTAGCCTGTGTATTCGTTAATAAAATCGGCGTAGAACTAAAAGACGACCCTGAATATCAACGCCGTTTACAAGATCCGGAATACGTAAAAGCAAATCACGCCGACGTAAACATGGACGAAATTCAATTAAAACCGACTGCAAAATTATCCGTAGGTTTATTCCTGTTAGGTGCGTTATTAGTAGTTGTGATGGGTGCGTTACCGGAATTACGCCCTTCATTCGACGGCAAACCAATGGGTATGGCGCACACAATTGAAATCGTGATGCTAACTATAGGTGCATTGATCATTTTCACCTGTAAACCGGACGGTACCGAAATTACTCGCGGCTCCGTATTCCATGCCGGTATGCGTGCGGTAATCGCTATTTTCGGTATTGCATGGTTAGGCGATACATTAATGCAAGCGCATATGGACGAAGTGAAAGGAATGGTTTCCGGTTTGGTTGAAACCGCGCCTTGGGCATTCGCATTAGCGTTATTTATCTTATCAATCTTAGTAAACAGCCAAGGTGCGACAGTTGCAACCTTGTTCCCGCTAGGTATTGCGCTAGGTATTCCTGCGCCGATTTTAATCGGTGTATTTGTTGCGGTAAACGGTTACTTCTTCATCCCGAACTATGGTCCGATCATTGCATCAATCGACTTTGATACTACAGGTACAACGCGAATCGGTAAATTCATCTTTAACCACAGCTTCATGCTTCCAGGTTTATTAAGCATGGCGTTCAGCTTAGGTTTTGGTTTGTTATTCGCCAATATGTTCCTATAACTACATAAATAAATGTAAAGCGGTGCTTTTAGCGCCGCTTTTTTTTACGCCCGAATCAAAGTGTACACAAAAAAGTGCGGTAAAAAATTTCCGAAATTTTTACCGCACTTTTTAATGTAACTCTATTAATAAGTCTGCCGGTTATCTATCCTAAGAAATACCGATAAGACGGGCTGTCGGTAACATCCTGATAAGCATAGCCTAATTTTTCCAAATGTTGTTTAAATGCCGGTAAATCCGCGTCATTAATTTGGAAACCTGCCAACACATCGCCGTAATCCGCACCGTGTCCGCGGTAATGGAACAGGGAAATATTCGCATCCGTGGTGCCGAGGGTTTCCAGGAACTTCAGCAATGCGCCTTTTTGTTCCGGAAATTCAAAGCTATATAGACGTTCGTTTAAATCACTGGATGAGCGGCCGCCGACCATATAACGAATATGAGTTTTAGCAATATCGTCGTCAGACAAATCCTGCACGTCATACCCGCCCTGTTTTAATTGCTGGATAATAACTTGTTTTTCCTGTTCGCCGGTAATGCGCACACCGACAAAAATACAAGCCTGTTTTTCATCAGCATAGCGATAGTTGAATTCCGTCACCGCATTTTGTCCTAAAATCTGACAGAATTTTAAGAAGCTGCCCCGTTGTTCCGGAATCGTTACCGCAAATAAGGCTTCATGTTTTTCACCGATTTCACAACGTTCGGAAACATAACGCAGCGTATGGAAATTTAAATTCGCGCCGGACAGCAGATTTACTAAGGTTTCGCCTTGCAAATTATGCTGTTTAGCATATTTTTTCAAGCCGGCGAGCGATAATGCGCCCGAAGGTTCCGGTACCGCACGAACGTTTTCAAACATATCTTTCATCGCCGCACAGATTTCATCACCATCCACCAGAATCACATCATCCACATATTGCTGACAAATGCGGAAAGTTTCGTCACCGATTCGTTTTACCGCCACACCGTCGGCAAAAAGTCCGACGCGTTCTAAATCAACGGGACGACCCGCTTTCAGTGCATAATATAAACAGGCGGAATCCTTCGCTTCTACGCCGATCACCTTAATTTCCGGCATTAATTGTTTAATCAGCACGGCAACGCCCGCAAGCAAACCGCCGCCACCTACCGGTACAAAAATGCGGTTGATGTGACCGTTTTGCTGCAATAATTCCATACCGATGGAGCCCTGCCCCGCAATCACCGCAGGATGATCAAAAGGCGGGATAAAGGTCATTTGCTCCGTTTGCGAAAGTTCAATCGCTTTGGCTTTGGCCTCATCGAAATTCGCGCCGTGTAAAAGTACTTCGCCGCCGTGTCCGCGTACCGCATCCACTTTAATGGAAGGCGTATTTTGCGGCATTACAATCAGCGCACGAATACCGGCATTTTTTGCCGAAAGGGCTACGCCTTGCGCGTGATTTCCCGCCGATGCGGTAATGACGCCGGCCTCTTTCTGCGCCTGGGTTAAACCTGAAATCATGGCGTAGGCGCCGCGTAATTTAAAGCTATGTACGGGTTGATGATCTTCACGTTTAACATAAATCCGATTGCCTAAACGTTCCGACAATTTCGGCATTAATTGCAACGGAGTAACTTTTGCCGCCTCATAAACTTTAGAAATTAAGATCGCTCTTAAATACTCCGCCCCGGTCGGGGCGTTCGATAAATTATTAACCATTCGTTACCACTTCTATATCTGATTTGCCAAATAAACAAAAAAACCAACAAAAAGTGCGGTCTTTTTTACCGCACTTTTTAATGATTAGAGTTTTGTTTTATCGCGCACGGCGCCTTTATCCGCGGAAGTTGCAAAATGGCCGAATACTTTCAAAGCAAATGACACTTCACGCGCGCGATTTGCCGGTTTCCAGCCTTTCACATCCTGTTCTGCTCGACGGGTTGCAAGTTCCTCATCGGAAACCTGTAACTGAATTGAGCGATTCGGAATGTCAATGGCGATAATATCACCGTTACGCACTAAACCGATTGTACCGCCGGATGCGGCTTCCGGTGAACAGTGTCCGATGGATAAACCCGAGGTACCGCCGGAAAAGCGACCGTCCGTTAATAACGCGCAGGCTTTACCTAATCCCATGGATTTTAAATAACTGGTCGGATAAAGCATTTCCTGCATACCCGGTCCGCCTTTCGGCCCTTCGTAACGAATCACGACCACGTGACCGGCTTTCACTTTTCCGCCTAAAATGCCGTCAACAGCATCTTCTTGGCTTTCAAACACAATGGCTTCGCCGGTGAATTTTAAAATGGATTCGTCAACACCCGCGGTTTTAACAATACAACCGTCCAAAGCGATATTGCCGGAAAGCATGGCTAAACCTCCGTCCTGACTGTAAGCATGGGCTTTATCACGGATACAGCCGTTTTCGCGGTCATCGTCTAAGGTTTCCCAACGGCAATCCTGAGAGAAAGCCTCGGTAGTGCGAATGCCCGCAGGCCCCGAACGATAGAAGGTTTTTACCGCTTCATCCCGGGTTAATTTAATATCATATTTCGCTAATTGTTCGGCAAAGGTTAAGCCTAATACGGTTTTCGTATCATGATGCAATAAATTTGCGCGATCCAATTCGCCGAGGATCGCCATCACACCGCCGGCACGATGCACGTCTTCCATATGATATTTATTGGTATTCGGCGCCACTTTGCTCAGGCAAGGCACAATGCGGGATAAACGGTCAATATCCGCCATGGTGAAATCAACTTCGGCTTCCTGAGCAACCGCTAATAAATGAAGTACCGTATTGGTTGAGCCGCCCATTGCAATATCCAGACTCATGGCGTTCTCAAATGCCGCTTTAGTGGCAATTGAACGAGGTAAAACGGAATAGTCATCCTGTTCGTAATGACGTTTGCAAAGCTCAACGATTTGTGTTGCAGCATCTAAGAATAATTGTTTGCGATCCGCATGAGTCGCCAAACAGGAGCCGTTGCCCGGCAGAGATAAACCAAGCGCTTCCGTTAAACAGTTCATAGAGTTAGCGGTAAACATACCGGAACATGAACCGCAGGTCGGACAAGCGGAACGTTCAATAGCATCCACATCGGAATCCGATACGTTTTTATCCGCACTTTGAATCATCGCGTCGATTAAATCCAATTTGATTAATTGATCCGAAAGCTTGGTTTTACCCGCTTCCATCGGGCCACCGGAAACAAAAATTGTCGGGATGTTCAAGCGCATTGCCGCCATTAACATCCCCGGAGTAATTTTGTCGCAGTTTGAAATGCACACCATCGCATCGGCGCAATGGGCATTGACCATATATTCTACCGAATCGGCGATCAAATCACGGCTAGGCAAAGAGTAAAGCATACCGCCGTGACCCATTGCGATACCGTCATCCACCGCAATAGTGTTGAATTCTTTGGCAACGCCGCCCGCGGCTTCGATTTGTTTTACCACCATTTGACCGATATCATGTAAATGCACATGACCCGGCACAAATTGAGTAAATGAGTTAACCACGGCAATAATCGGTTTACCGAAATCGCCTTCTTTCATTCCCGTTGCGCGCCACAATGAGCGGGCACCCGCCATATTACGACCTTGTGTGCTGGTCGCCGAACGTAGTTTTGGCATAAATATCTCCAAGTAAGTATTAGGGTTGTGTTTGTATCGCGTTATTTTAGCACATCCCCGTATAAATCATAAAAAGTGCGGTCAAAAAAGTTTATTTTTTGAAGGTTGGTTATGTCAACGGCTTCCTATGGGAAAATATCCGTATAATGATTACGAATATGTTCTAAAAATTCATATCTTTAAATTTAATTAGGCCGATAGCAAGCCTTTAATGCTACAGATAAAAATAAAGGCAATTCCAACGAATTGCCTTTAAAAAAACGGAAATCGGAATTATTGTTCGTTCCAACGTTTAATGGATTCGCGAATCACTTCTTTCGCTTCTTCTACATCGCCCCAGTGAGTTACTTTGGTTGAACCCGGTTTTTTCAATGCTTTGTAGTTATTGAAGTGGAATTCGATTTGTTTAATTAATTGTGCCGGTAAATCACTCAATGTGTTGTAAGCGTTACCCGTATCGCGGTCATCCGCCGGTACGCAAACGATTTTGTCGTCCACTTCGCCGTCATCAACAAATTTCATCACACCTATTACTTTTGCTTCAAGGAATACGCCGGTAGCTAAAGGTTGACGGGTAATTAATAACACGTCAAGTTCATCGCCGTCTTCATCTAAAGTTTGCGGGATAAAACCATAGTTAGTCGGTTTGGCAAAAATTGCCGGTTCTACACGGTCTAACTGGAATGCCGCAACTTTACGGTTCCATTCGATTTTATGGCAGCTGCCTTCCGGAATTTCATTTACTACGTTAATGATACCCGCATCAACATCACCCGGGGTTAAAATTTGGTTGAAATCAGCCATTGTATTTTCCTTTTTTATCTAGTGATAACTTATCAAAACGTCGAAAGTATAACAGTTTTTACTTGACTGTACAGGCTTTCCGCCGAAATTTCATTTATTCGTCGCATTCACATTCTTCATCGGTCGTAATATCGATGATATCTTCCAATTTCACTAACTGATGTACCAATAGACAAATATCTCGCTCGCCTTCCACCACAAAATCCAACCAGATTTTACCGTTTTCCAAATTCATTTTAAGCTTAATCACCGTAAAACCCCGGTGGCGAACAACACGCAAAATGCGTTCCAGAATTTCCGGGCGATGATGCGCCACGATAGTAAGTTCGTTAGTCATTGATTTTCTCCAACTTGAATCCATTCAAAAAAATAAATTTATAAACCCTGCAGATAATTAGCTCATTTCTTCGATCATTTCTACATTACAGGCGCCCGGTGGCACAAGCGGCCATACGTTTTCGTCTTCATGCACACAAACATGCAGCAAATAAGCCTCTTGGCTTGCAAAGAAACGATCCAACGCTTCGTTTACTTCACCGGCTTTTTCTATACGTTCCCCTCTTATACCGAAAGCGGACGCCAGGGTCACAAAATCCGGGTTATCGTCTAAAATTGTCGAACTGTGACGACCGTGAAAGAATAAAGACTGCCACTGACGCACCATGCCGAGACGTTGGTTGTCCAATAATAAAATCTTAATCGGCGTTTTCGCCCGTTTGATTGAGCCCAACTCCTGAATGTTCATCATGATCGAACCGTCGCCGGTTACTAAAATAACCTGATCCCGGGGGCGGGCTTTTTGTGCACCAATGGCCACCGGCAAACCGAATCCCATGGTACCGAAACCCGCCGACGTAATAAAATTCTCCGGCTTGCCAAAGCTCATATGTTGAGCCGCCCACATTTGGTGTTGCCCCACATCGGTGACCACAATGGCATTTTCCGCTTTCAAACGGGAAACGCGGTTTAATAAAAACAGCGGATTAATATCCCCTTCGCCTTCGTTTTCACCGTAATCCCAGTCAAAATCCCGTTTTAAACGTTGAACGTCCGCACGCCAAGGCTCGATATCCAAGGCAAAACTCAAAGCTTTGAGCGCCTGCTCGAGATCGCCGCATAACGCCACATCGGCACGGCGTAATTTGTTAATTTCCGCAACGTCAATATCCGCATGAATCACCTTCGCTTCGGTGGCAAAACTGCTTAATTTACCCGTTACGCGATCGTCAAATCGCGCACCTAACACCAACAGCAAATCCGCCTCTTGTGTTGCGTAATTAGCCGCTTTCGTACCGTGCATACCGATCATGCCCATATAATAAGGGTTATCCGCTGGCACGGCACCTAATCCTTTTAATGTGCAAATTGTCGGAATTCGGGTTGCGGTTAAAAATTCATGCAATGCCGGCACCGCTTTTGCCATGCCTACACCGCCGCCGATATAAGCCACCGGGCGTTTTGCATTTTTCAGCAATTCGACGGCTTTTTCCAAACTCTTAGCGGAAAGTGCGGTCGGTTTTTCAACAGAATAAACAATAGGTTGAAGTAAAGTTTCAGCGAATTGCACATCTTTAGGAATATCAATCAAAACAGGTCCCGGACGGCCGCTTTGTGCGATTTTAAAGGCTTTGGCAAAAATTTCAGGTAATTCTTCAATATTCTGTACGATAAAACTGTGTTTCGTACAGGCGAGAGATAACCCCAGCACATCCGCTTCCTGAAATGCATCGGTACCGATTAACGGCGCGGCTACCTGCCCGGTAATCGCCACCAGAGGAATGGAATCCATTAAGGCGTCGCCCAAACCGGTAATTAAGTTGGTTGCACCGGGGCCTGAAGTGGCGATACATACGCCGGTCTTGCCGGTGGATCTCGCATAACCGATAGCCGCCATCGCCGCACCTTGCTCATTACGACATAAAAGATGGTTAATACCACAATCGTATAAGGCGTCATATACCGGCATAATGGCACCGCCGGGATAACCAAACACGGTGTCTACATTATGGGCTTTTAGGCATTCTGTAACTAAGTTTGCTCCGTTCATTTTCTTACCTGTAAAAATCTTAAATTTTTTTGTGTTTGTTATTCTTATTTAACAAGGTTTTTAATTATAACCGGATTTGCCCGTTAAGCTAGCTTTAGTCATGCTTTTCTTGATCAAAGTGCGGTCAAAAAAATTAATTTTTGTAGTTTGCCATGCCATTTCAAAGAGCAAACAATTTTATTCTGCCATAGGGTAATTTATATCAATATACAAAAGTAAACTCCGTTCGATTATTTTGTTATGATAGCAAAATGAATAATCAATTAGGTTTAAATGAATGAAACAACTTCCTTTTCGAGCCATAGTGTCCGACATGGACGGCACTTTGTTAAACGCCAATCATGTGGTTGGCGATTTCACCATCAATACATTAGAAAAACTTGCGCAAAAGGGCGTGGATATCGTAATGGCGACAGGGCGCGGCTACACAGATGTTGCCTCCACATTAAGTAAAATGAAGATTAAAAATGCCGCGATGATCACCTCAAACGGCGCGCAAATTCACGATTTACAGGGAAATAGACTTTACAGCAACTACCTCCCCGAAGATGTGGCGTTTGAAGTTATGCAACTGCCTTTTGATGCGGATCGGGTTTGCATGAATACCTATCAAAATAACGACTGGTTTATTAATATTGATTTACCGCAATTGCGCAAATATCATCAAACATCCGGCTTTATGTACGAAGTGGTGGATTTCAAAAAACATCACGGGCGCGATACGGAAAAAGTCTTTTTTATCGGTAAAAAACCGGCGGATTTAATGGAGATTGAACAGGAACTCACCACGCGTTTCGGCAATTATGCGACCATTACTTATTCCACACCGGTTTGTCTTGAAGTGATGAATAAAAATGTGTCAAAAGCCACCGCACTTGCACATCTTATTGAGCAGCGAGAATATTCGTTGTCGGACTGTATCGCCTTTGGCGACGGCATGAACGATATCGAAATGCTAACCGAAGTGGGTAAGGGCTGTATAATGCAAAATGCCGATCCGCGTTTATTGCAACTTTTACCCGATAACGAACGTATCGGCTTAAATAAAGATGAATCCGTCGCAAGCTATGTGCGGGCCGTTTTCGGAATTTATTAGGCGTGATTATGTGGCAATCATTAATTCTGATAAGTTCGGGTGCCGCGCTCGGCGCTTCTTTGCGTTGGGGCATGGGATTGATTTTAAATCCGCTCTTTGCCGCCTTTTCCTTCGGTACGCTTATTGCGAATTATCTCGGCTGTTTTATTATCGGCTTAATTATGGCGATGATTTGGCAGCATCCGCAATTTAGTGGCGAATGGCGCCTATTCATGATAACCGGATTTCTCGGTAGCCTGACTACGTTTTCTTCCTTCTCCGCTGAAGTAATGGAAAACTTTATCCAACAAAAATGGTTAATAGGTTTAGGTATTATGTCTGCTCATTTATTCGGTTGCCTTATTTTCACCGGTATCGGCGTGCTGATAACACGCTGGTTAAACTAAAAATTATGCTTATCTGGCAATTTTGCCGAATTTAACGCTATAATGCGCTAATTTTATTTTATGGTAACAACAATGGCTGAATACGATAAATTACGCTTAGAATGGGATTGCCGTCGGGGTATGTTAGAACTCGATAAAATCATTATGCCGTTCTATCTGGAACAATTTGATAATCTGACCGAAACGCAAAAAGCAACCTTTGTGCGTTTATTGGCTTGCACCGATCTACAGCTTTTTTCCTGGTTATTCAAGCGGGCGCGGGCTTCCGATACGGAATTGCAACAAATGGTCGATTTAATTTTGGAAAAACAAGGCGTTGTAATTAATAATTGATTTTGATTGGAAATATTTTTACGTTTCGGTGAACTTTTCTATTTTCACATGCTCTAACCAAATACATAGGCTTGCTGTCTTGAAATTAGAGCTTGTTATTGACAAGAGGTTATATGGCTGAACAGCTAACAGATCAGGCTTTGGTAGAAAGAGTGCAGCAGGGGGATAAGAAAGCCTTTAATTTGTTGGTTTCTCGTTATCAGAATAAAGTGGCGGGGCTATTAACCCGTTATGTATCGCGTAATGATATTCCCGATGTAGTACAGGAATCATTCATTAAAGCATATCGCTCTATTGAGTCATTCCGGGGTGAAAGCGCTTTCTATACATGGCTTTATAGAATTGCAGTAAATACTGCAAAAAACTACTTAACCGCTCAAGGACGCCGCCCGCCGAATGAAGACATTCTAGCGGAAGAAGCGGAAACCTATGATGTAGGTGGAAATTTAAGAGATGTGGATACGCCCGAACATGAAATGTTATCCGCAGAGCTAAAAAAGGTTATCTTTGATACTATCGACGGTTTGCAAGAAGAATTAAAAACGGCGATAACATTACGTGAAATGGAAGGGTTAAGTTACGAAGAGATTGCCGATATAATGGATTGCCCCGTAGGAACGGTACGTTCGCGTATATTCCGGGCAAGGGAAATTATAGAAAGCAAAATTCGACCGCTCATTCAACGTTAAACGAATAACAAAAGAGTTGGAGTTTACAATGCAAAAAGAGTTACTTTCAGCATACATTGACGGTGAACAAGTCGGTAACGACATCACCCTCGAATTATGTAACGATGCCGAGTTGCAACAAAGTTGGTCAAATTATCATGTAATTCGTTCCGTTATGCGCGATGAAAGCGAGGTATTTCTAGGCGCCGATTTCACCGCAAAAATGGCAACATTGATTGATCAGGAAGATGCGATTACCCTATCTCAACCGACTCCGGACGAAGTTGAAAACTTGCCGTTTATGCAAAAACTCAAAGCGTTATTTGCACCAATGGTTCAAGTCGGTGTTGCCGCCGGTGTGTGTTTAGTTGCCGTACTGGGCGTTCAGTCTTTTAATGCTAATAATAATGCGCAAACCACAGCGGATACGCCAGTATTGCAAACCTTACCGTTTAGCAACAATGTTCAGGAAGTAAGCTATAACGCTCCAACAAAAGATGCGGTGACACAAGAACAACTTGAACAAAAAAATAAACGTATCGGCGCAATGTTGCAAAGTTACGAATTGCAACGCCGTGTTTATGCGGACTCAGTACAAAATCAACAACATTAATTAGTTAACATTATTTTAATTCACCACCTTAATGGGTGGTGAATTTGTTTCCGGTTGATGAAGGGACTTCAAAAATGTTTAAAAAACTTACCGCACTTTTCTTTATCTTGCCCTTCTCTTTTTCCGTATTCGGGCAAGACAATCTTTCGCCTAAGCAACTACTCACAGAAATGCTCGCTGCCCAAAATAAGCTTAATTATGAAATTTCCTATGTTCAAATCGCGGGTGCCGAGATTGATACTTATCGCTATCGCCATGTGTATAACGAAGGCAAATCTTACGCTCAACTTGCAACCTTAGAGGGCGGTAAACAGGAAATTATACAACGCGATAACTTAATCAGTTATTTTCATTCCAATTACAGCCCTTTCTCAATTCGCGGTTCGCAAATTATCGACAATTTACCTAACATCGTTAACGCGGATTTTTCCCGTATTGAAAAACATTATGATTTCATTAATATGGGGCGTAATCGCATTGCCGATCGTTTAGTTCAAACGGTTAGAATTTTGCCGAAAGATAACTTCCGTTATCAATACGTCGTTTTTATTGAAGAAAAAACTCATCTATTATTAGGCTCGGATATGTTAGATCAGGACGGCAATCTGTTAGAGCGTTTCCGTGTAGTGAATTTTTATATTGACGACCAAATGACACAACCGCTAACCGATGCATTAAGCAAATTGCCAACGCCTCCCGTTTTAGATAAAGCAACGCCACCAAAAAACAAATTAAGCTGGCAAGCCGGTTGGCTTCCGCAAGGATTTGCGGTATTGAATAACTATCTCACCAAAACTGATGAAGATACGATAGAAAGCCGTTTATATAGTGACGGATTATTTTCTTTTACTATTTATGTTTCCAATAATATCCTGCCGGAAAACCAAGAAAATGTATGGAAACAAGGCTCGTTCACTATTTACAGTGAAAGCATGAAAGATAAGGAAGTTACGATTATCGGGCAAATACCGCTCACCACGGCAAAACGTATCGTACAAGAAATTAAATCCAACTAGAGAAAAAATATGTTAACCGAAAGTGCCGTCGTAATTGATTACCGAGACGGAATCGCCAAAGTAAAATGCCAATCAAAAACCGCCTGCGGCAGTTGTGCGGCTAAAAACGCTTGCGGCTCGGCGGCACTTTCGGAACTTACCGGAGAACCGGGAGAACATATTCTGATTATTTCCACCATCACTCCGTTAAAAATCGGTCAACAAGTGGAAATCGGTCTACAGGAACAATCCCTTTTATTTTCCGCTTTTCTTGCTTATGTGATTCCGCTGATGACATTATTAATCGGCACGTTTGTCGCCACCGCAATTTTTTCAAATGAATTAATTAGCGCCGCATTCATCTTTATTTCCACCGCACTTTCCTTTCTTGCCGTGCGGTTTTATGCCAAAAAACTCAATAAAAAATCGGCATTTGAGCCGATTTTATTGAGAGTATTAAATTAAGGTCTGTTTATCTTTTATAAACGGACTTTAATAATAAGAATGTTCGCCGCGCTGGTGCTCTGTGATGTCTTTCGCGCCTTTTAATTCGCCGGCAAATAATTCCACTAATTGTTTTTCTACGCCGTCTTTCAGGGTAACATCCACCATTGAGCAACCGTTACAACCGCCGCCGAATTGGAGAATCGCATAGCCCTCATCAGTAATTTCAACTAAGGTAATACGACCTCCGTGGCTTGCTAATTGAGGGTTAATCTGAGTTTGAATAACATAATCCACTCGTTCGATTAAAGGTGCGTCATCCGCAACTTTACGCATTTTGGCATTAGGCGCCTTTAGAGTTAACTGCGTACCGAGTTCTTCCGTCACATAATCAATTTCCGCATCTTCCAAAAACGGCAAACTCACTTCATCCACAAAGGCGGAAAACGTAGCATATTTCATTTCCGTATCCGTTGCTTCCACAGCATTAGGGGGGCAATAAGAAACGCCGCATTCGGCATTCGGCGTCCCCGGATTCACCACGAAAATACGGATATTCGTGCCTTCTTCCTGTTGATCCAGCAGCTTACGAAAATGCCCTTGTGCGGCGTCAGAAATTTGAATTTGTTGCATAAAATAATCCTAAAATATAACTAAAAAACGTCTGATAGCTGACTAACATAGTCGGGAATGATACGCTTAGATTACCTTTTATGCAAATTTTTATGCGCGCGCTAAACCCCACACCTGAATTTGTTCCACACCTTGTTGAACAAATAAACCGGCAAGGGCATTTAATGTCGACCCCGTAGTAATCACATCATCCACTAAAGCAACGGATTTATACGGACAAGCTTGTTTTTTGTCGGCGAATCGAAATGCTTTTTGCAAATTAACCCGTCGGGCGGCAGCGCTTAATCCCCGTTGCGTTCTTGTATGTTTAACCCGCTTAATCAGCCGATTATTACAAGGAATATTTAACCATTTGGCTAACTGTCCGGCCAATAAATCCGCCTGATTATACCCTCGCCGCCAGTGGCGAAAATGATGCAACGGAACGGGAATAATCACTTCCGGCAACATAAGCCCGTGAGTTCTGCGGGCGTCTCGAATTGCCAGATAAAGCAAACGCGCCAAAGTGCGGTCAAAATAAAAGGAATTTTGAAATTTAAAACGATGAATCAGACTTGAAAGCGGCATCTTATAAGCGCCGATAATCACCATACGATGCCAAGCGGGCCGGTTTTGCAAACAGTTTCCGCAACCTAAAGTGTTTTCCGCCAATTCCGATCCGCAAACGCCGCAATAATTAAAACGGCGGATCTGTTTATTGCAGCTGCAACACAGACCATGCGAGCCAATGGCTAGTTTTCTTTGACAATAAATGCAGCGGAAAGCAAACCAATTCATGTTATTCTCCTAAAAAGACAACGAAGAGAACAACATAATAAAATCTAACCTTTTCCGCCCTAATCACAGGAAAATTTTTCGATCTTTATCGCAATAATGTTAAAATTATTTTATATATTTTCTTACTTTTAAGGAGCGCTAATGACAATTCCAAATCTCCGCGACAAAATTAAAATCGTTTTTTTTGATATTGATGAAACTCTCATCATGAAATTTGAAGATATTCTGCCTGACTCCGTTCTTCCGGTCATTCGCAAACTCAAACAAAACGGCATTATTCCCGCCATCGCCACCGGACGCTCTCGTTGCAGTTTACCGACTAAAATCAAAGCGTTGATTGCTGAAGAACCCATCGAACTGTTCGTTACCATGAACGGCCAATTTTCCGTATTTCAAAATAAGGTGATTGAAAAACATCCGATTCCTACTGAAAAAGTGCAACACTTAGTTGATTTCTTTGATGCCCAACAAATTGATTATGCCTTTGTATCCGATAATAACGTTGCGGTATCCAAAATCACCGCTAAACAAAAATCCGCACTGGATCCGATTTTAACGGATTATATTGTCGATAAAGATTATTTTAAACATAACGAAGTTTTCCAATTATTGCCCTTCTATGACCAAAGTCAGGACGAACTTGTAAAAAATGCAAATATCTTGGACGGTTTGCGAGTGGTCCGCTGGGATAAAGATTCTGTGGATTTATTTGATGCCGAAGGTTCAAAAGCGCGCGGAATTGCTTCCGCAATCAAACGGTTAGGCTTTGAAATGGAAAACGTGATGGCATTCGGTGACGGTTTAAACGACCTTGAAATGCTAAGTACCGTAGGGGTCGGCGTAGCGATGGGCAACGCCCGCGACGAACTGAAAAAAGTCGCTGATTTCGTTACCGATCGTATTGAAGATCACGGCATTTACAACTTCTTAGTCAAAGCCGGATTAATTGAAGATTAAACTTAAGTAAAAGTGCGGTCAAAATTTCAAGAATTTTCACCGCACTTTATTACTTTATTAAAGAAGAATAGGCTCGTTCGAGCCTATTTTGTTATTTAGTTAAACCTGCATGTAAACCCTGCACGGAATACACATCGTGAATATCCAAATTTGCTACGCTAAGGCTAATGGCATCGGCACCTGCAATGGTAGTATAAAGCGGCACGCGTTGTTTTAATGCGCTGGCGCGGATTGATGCGCTGTCCGCCACGCTTTCCGCCATTCCTCCGGCAGTATTGATAATAAGCGCAATTTCATCATTTTTAATGGCATCAACAATATGCGGTCTGCCTTCACGTACTTTATTCACGGTTTGCACGGCAATGCCGTTTTCGCGCAGGAATTTTGCCGTACCGAAGGTTGCGCATAAGCCATAGCCCTGTTCCTGTAAGCGTTTTACGATTGGCAATAAACGAGGTTTATCGTTGTTATCCACTGATACAAATACTTTGCCCGTACGAGGAATCCGCTCGCCGGCACCAATCTGTGCTTTTAAGAAGGCCTCCGCAAAGGTTGCTCCCACCCCCATCACTTCGCCGGTGGAACGCATTTCCGGTCCTAAAATAGTATCTACGCCGGGGAATTTAATGAACGGGAATACCGCTTCTTTCACCGCATAGAAATCCTGCGGCACCACTTCGCCTTGAATGCCTTGTTCTTTCAAGCTAATACCGGCCATTACACGGGCGGCAATTTTCGCCAATGGCTGACCGGTGGCTTTGCTCACGAAAGGTACGGTACGGCTGGCGCGCGGATTCACTTCAAGCACATAAATCACATCATTTTGTACCGCAAATTGCACGTTCATTAAACCGACTACGTTTAAGGCTCGCGCCATCGCTGCCGTTTGGCGACGGATTTCATCCTGAATTTCCATACTTAACGAATAAGGCGGCAATGAACAGGCGGAGTCGCCCGAGTGAATGCCGGCTTGTTCGATATGCTGCATAATACCGCCGATAATTACTTGTTCGCCGTCACAAATGCAGTCCACGTCCACTTCAATAGCGTTATTTAAGAAATGGTCTAATAAAATCGGGCTGTCGTTGGAAACGGACACCGCTTCACGCATATAACGGTTCAATTCTTCATCGTTATATACAATCTGCATTGCGCGTCCGCCCAATACGTAAGACGGGCGAACTACCAGCGGATAACCCACTTCATTTGCCAGACCTACCGCTTCCTGTGTGTTACGCGCCGTGCGGTTCGCCGGTTGTTTTAAATTCAAATCATGTAAGATTTTTTGGAAACGTTCTCGGTCTTCCGCCGCATCAATGCTGTCCGCCGATGTGCCGATAATGTTCACGCCGTTTGCATGTAACGCGTTTGCCAATTTCAACGGCGTTTGACCGCCGTAATGCACAATCACGCCCCAGGGTTTTTCTACGTGAATAATTTCTAGGACGTCTTCAAGGGTTAACGGCTCGAAATATAAACGGTCGGAGGTATCGAAATCGGTAGAAACGGTTTCCGGGTTACAGTTCACCATAATGGTTTCAAAACCGGATTCGCGTAACGCCAATGCCGCATGCACGCAGCAATAGTCGAATTCGATACCCTGACCGATACGGTTCGGACCGCCGCCTAAAATCATCACTTTTTTGCGATCGGACGGTGCAGCTTCGCATTCTTCTTCATAGGTGGAATACAAATAAGCGGTATCGGACTTAAACTCGCCCGCACAGGTATCCACACGTTTATAAACGGGGTGAATATTGAATGCGTTACGCAAGCTGCGTACCGAGGTTTCGTCGGATTTCACCAATTGCGCAATACGTTTATCGGAGAAACCTTTACGTTTTAGTCGATAAATTTCGTCTTTGTTTAAATCAGCCAGCGTTTTCTTCTCAAGGGCTAATTCTTCAAGCACAAGGTCTTGAATTTGAATTAAAAACCAGGGATCAATTTTACTGTAATGATGGACGTCTTCAATTGACCAGCCGATACCGAAAGCATCCGCTACATAAAGCAGGCGTTCAGGGCCCGGATTGGAAATTTCATGGCGCAGTTTTTCCATATCTTCGGTTTTTAAGTTAAAACCGCAAATCCCGGTTTCCAAACCGCGTAAAGCTTTTTGGATTGATTCCTGGAAGGTACGTCCCATGGCCATCACTTCGCCCACTGACTTCATTTGAGTGGTTAGGCGATCATCGGCTTTCGGGAATTTTTCAAAGGCAAAACGCGGCACTTTGGTGACTACATAGTCGATTGAAGGCTCGAAAGAGGCCGGGATTAAGCCGCCGGTAATGTCGTTGCGTAATTCGTTTAAGGTATAGCCCACCGCTAATTTTGCCGCTACTTTGGCAATCGGGAAACCGGTGGCTTTGGAAGCAAGGGCCGACGAACGGCTCACACGCGGGTTCATTTCGATGACAATCATCTCGCCGTTTTCCGGGTTGATGGCAAACTGCACGTTGGAACCGCCGGTATCCACACCGATTTCACGCAATACCGCCAACGATGCGTTACGCATGATTTGATATTCTTTATCGGTTAAAGTTTGCGCCGGTGCCACGGTGATGGAATCGCCGGTGTGTACGCCCATTGGGTCGAAGTTTTCGATGGAACACACGATAATGCAGTTATCCGCTTTATCGCGCACCACTTCCATCTCGTATTCTTTCCAGCCCAAGACCGATTGTTCGATTAATAATTCATGGGTTGGCGAGGCCTCGAAACCGCGTTCGCAAATGGCCTGGAATTCATCGCGGTTATAGGCGATACCGCCGCCGGAACCGCCCATGGTGAATGAAGGACGAATTAAGGTCGGAAAACCGACTTCTTCTTGTGCTTTCCAGGCTTCGTCAAAGCTATGGCAAACGAAAGATTTCGGCGTATTTAAACCGATTTTCGCCATCGCTTCTTTAAAACGCCCGCGGTCTTCCGCTTTATCAATGGCGTCTTCCGTCGCCCCGATCAACTCTACGCCGTATTTTTTCAATACGCCGTTTTTTGATAAATCCAACGCACAGTTCAGCGCAGTCTGTCCGCCCATGGTCGGCAAAATCGCATCCGGACGTTCTTTTTCGATAATTTTTTCCACGGTTTGCCAGTGAATCGGCTCGATGTAGGTCACATCCGCCATATTCGGATCGGTCATAATAGTCGCCGGGTTGGAGTTCACCAACACCACTTTATAACCTTCCTCACGCAAAGCTTTACAGGCCTGCGCCCCCGAATAGTCAAACTCACAGGCCTGACCGATAACAATCGGACCGGCGCCGATAATAAGGATTGTATTTATGTCGTTACGTTTTGGCATATTATTTTCTCTTGATAAAACTTTTAAAAAATTATTCGCAGTTTTGTAAACAAATTTGCTCGCTCCTGACGGCTTCGTTGACATAGCCAACGTTCAAAAAATTTCGCTTTTTATGACCGCACTTTTTGTTGTCGGTTTTCAAATTTCCTCTAGCCCCTCTTTACTAAAGAGGGGGACTGAGTTGAGGGTAATATAAAGATCTCAACGCCTCATCAAGATCGATTCCCCTCTTTAGCAAAGAGGGGTTAGGGGAGATTTGTCCTAATACCCCGCAAAATACTCCCGATTTAATTTGTTGTTATCCGGCGCATGTTAAGAAACCCGCACCATTATTAAAAAATACTTAAAATTCCACCGCACTTTATTCATCGGGCGTATACGATACGCCCCTGCGGTTGACATTAAGCCTTGGCCTGTTTCATGGCATCGATAAATTTATCAAATAAATAAGCCACATCATGCGGCCCCGGGCTGGCTTCCGGGTGGCCCTGGAAACTGAATGCCGGTTGGTCGGTCAGTTCGATGCCTTGTACGGAATTGTCGAATAATGAACGGTGAGTGACGCGCACATTGGCGGGCAGGCTGTGTTCATCCACTTCAAACCCATGGTTTTGGCTAGTGATCATCACTTTTTGCGTATCTAAATCCTGTACCGGATGGTTGGCACCATGGTGTCCGAATGCCATTTTTTTGGTTTTGCCGCCGCTTGCTAAACCTAACAATTGATGGCCTAAACAAATACCGAAAATCGGTTTTTTAGTGGCTAATAAGGTTTGAATGGCGCTGATTGCGTAATCGCAGGGTTCCGGATCGCCGGGGCCGTTAGATAAGAAAATACCGTCCGGATTCAGCGCAAGCACTTCTTCAGCGGATGTTTTTGCCGGCACCACGGTTAATTTACAGCCGCGTTCGGCAAGCATTCGTAAAATATTATGTTTCACTCCGAAGTCATAGGCCACCACATTGAACGATGCGTTTTGTTGTTCCGCATAACCTTTGCCCAACACCCATTCGCCTTGTGTCCAACGGTAACTTTGCTGTGCCGTGACTTCCTGGGCTAAATCTTTACCCGCCATAGAGCCGAAACTCAAGGCTAGTTCGAGAGCTTTTTGCTCGTCAACTTCGCCGCTCATAATGCAGCCCGCCATGGCGCCTTTATCCCGCAATAAACGGGTTAAGCGACGGGTATCGATATCCGCAATGGCAACTACGTTATTGTCTTTTAAATAATCCGACAGACTTTGATTGGCGCGGAAATTGCTGTGAATCATCGGTAAGTCGCGAATAATTAAGCCTGCGGCATACACGCCGTTGCTTTCGAGATCTTCGGAATTTGTACCGGTGTTGCCGATATGCGGGTAAGTCAGAGTGACGATTTGTTTAAAATAAGAAGGGTCGGTAAGAATTTCCTGATAACCGGTCATTGAGGTATTAAATACCACTTCGCCGATCGTGTGCCCCGCAGCGCCGATAGAGGTGCCGCGAAAAATACTGCCATCTGCCAATACAAGAATTGCAGGTTCAGACATAAAATATCTCCTATAAATCAGGTCTGTTTATTTTTCATAAACAGACTATTATTCGGTCGAACACTTGCGAATGTTCATTAACCACGAAATTCATCGAAAAATGACCGCACTTTTTTAGAGAAATTTTGTGCGCCCGTTAATAAATCCGACGAAATCGCTGATTGTTTTTAGCTTTAGCGAGCTAAATTCTGCCTATTCTAAAGGACAATACAACGCTATTCAAGCTAAATTCGCAAACGTTTAAATGATTATTTATGCTTTTATTCTGCATAAAAATTCATTTTAAGGCAAGTTTTTTCATTCCGAACGGATTTATTTTGTAGATCATCGATAACTCATTTACAATGAAATTCAAATAGCGTTTGCTTTGAGGAAATAACGATGAAGAAAATTACTCTGATTGCCACCGCACTTTTCGCCGGTTCAATACTTACGGGTTGTGCAACCATTGACCCCGCAACGGGAGAACGTCAGGATCCATTGGAAGGTTTCAACCGCACAATGTGGAGCTTTAACTATGACGTATTAGATCCATACGTATTAAAACCGGCGGCAAAAGGCTGGCAGGCATTGCCGTCACCGTTGACCACAGGTTTATCCAACGTTGCGAAAAACTTAGAAGAACCAGTCAGTTTTGTGAACCGTTTATTGGAAGGCGAAGTGAAAAAAGCCTTTGTTCACTTTGACCGCTTCTTTATTAACTCCACCTTCGGCTTAGGCGGTTTAATCGACTGGGCAAGTTATAGCGACCCGTTAAAAATCGAAAACGACCGAACCTTTGGCGATACGCTGGGCAGTTATGGCGTTGAACCCGGCGCTTATGTGATGTTGCCGGCCTACGGTGCAAGTTCGCCTCGCGAGCTCACCGGTACTGCCGTCGATACCGCTTATACCTATCCGTTCTGGCATTGGGTGGGCGGCGCCTGGTCTCTGGTACCGACCGTCGTGAAAGCGGTGGATAAACGAGCCAAAGCCATGGATAAAGAGGAATTGCTCAACCAAGCTCAGGATCCGTATATCACCTTCCGCGAAGCCTATTATCAGAATTTAGAATACCGGGCAACCGACGGCAATGTAAAAGCCAAAGACAGCGGTTTGTCTCAAGATGATTTAAACAGTATCGACTAGGTACTGTTTATCTTTTATAAACAGACCTAATATGAGGACCCCTCTATGGAAATGACATCCACACAACGTTTAATTTTAGCCAACCAGTATAAACTCATGGGCTTGCTGGATCCCGCCAATGCACAAAAATACGCCCGTCTTGAAACCATCGTTAAAGGCGGATTCTCATTAGAATTAAAAGAATTGGATAACGAGTTTTTGGCAATTTCCGAAGCGGAATGCCAAACCGTTTTAGAAACTCTTGAAATGTATCATGCGTTACAGGTTTCCTATGAAAATCTGGCGGATAAATCTGATTTAACCGCTCACCGTTTACAATTTATCGGTTACGATGCAATCCGTGAACGCAAATATTTGAATTATTTACGTTTTATTACCGGTATAGAAGGTAAATACCAAGAGTTTATGCGCTGCGCCCCCGGCTGTGATTCACAAACACCGATGTGGGATAAATACAATAAAATGTTAGACATGTGGAAAGCCTGCCCACATCAATATCATTTAAGTTTAGTTGAAATTCAAAATATTCTGAATGCTTAGAAATCAACGTTAAATCGGCCGCACTTTTAAAAAGTGCGGTTAATTTTAGGAGAATTTTGGAGAATATATGAAAAATCTGACAAAAAGCGCATTATTTATTTCCTTCGTCTGTACCAGCCCTCTCGCCCTTTCAGCTCCCGACGACAGCAAAACCGAAGCGCTACAAAAACTAGAACAGCAATGTAATGCCCTTAAAGACAGTAACATTATGAATACTTCAATCAAATCGGTGAAATGGTTTGCCGGCGGTAATCTACCGCCCGATGAACAGGCCAGCTTCACCGGCGCAAGCAACAGCAACATTGAAGCCGCTCCGCATTGCGTGGTAAACGGTGAAATTGAAAAACGTATTGGTGCCGACGGTAAAGAATACGCCATCGGTTTTCAGCTGCGCCTGCCCTCAAACTGGAATAATAAATTTTTATTCCAGGGCGGCGGCGGTTTGGACGGCTTTATCGCACCGGCGATCGGCTCCATTCCCACTCACGGTTCAACGGCAACACCCGCGCTAATGAGGGGATATGCGGTTGTCAGTATGGATAGCGGACATACCGGCGCAAGAGATCCTTCTTTCGCGAAAGACCAACAGGCTCGCTTGAATTTTGCTTACGCCTCTACGGGCAAAGTCACCACCGTGGCAAAACAATTAATCGAGCAAATGTATAAAGAACAACCGAAACACAGCTATTTTATGGGCTGTTCAAACGGCGGTCGCGAAGCCATGCACGCGGCAATGCGTTATCCCCTTGAATTCGACGGCGTGGTTGCCGGCAATCCGGGATTCCGTTTATCTTACGCCGCCGTGGGCGAAGCCTGGGATAATCAACAGTTTATGAAATATGCACCGACTAATGAACAAGGTGAGAAGATCGTCGCAAACAGTTTAACTCAAGAGGATTTAGATATTGTATCTAAAGCAGTGCTGAAACGTTGCGATGCAAAAGACGGTCTGGCGGACGGCGTGATCAACGCCTGGGAAGCCTGTGATTTCAAACCGGAAATGGTGGAAAAAGAAATAGGTAAAGATAAAGTCGCATTGTTAAACGCTGTTTTTGGCGGAGCGAAAAACAGCCGTGGAGAAAATGTTTATGCTTCCTGGCCTTATGACGCCGGCATTAACAGCAAAGGTTGGCGGGCATGGAAAATAGGCGATTCACAAACTGCGGTTCCTAACGGACGTAACTTTACAATGGGCGTAGAAAGCTTAACCAATTATTTTATGATGCCGATTAGCCCTGATTTTGATCCTATGCAATTCGATTTCGATAAAGATACCCAAAAAGTGGCGCAAATTGCCGGTATGAATGACGCCGATGAAACCGAACTGACAACTTTCCAAGCGCGCGGCGGCAAGATGATTATTTTTGAAGGAGTCTCGGATCCGGTATTTTCCGCCCATGATTTACGTGACTGGTATAACAAGCTGAATCAGGATATGAAAGATGCCAATCAATTTGCCCGTGTCTTTATGGTTCCCGGCATGACTCATTGCGGCGGCGGTCCGGCTTTAGAAAATTTCGACCCCTTAACCGCATTAGAACAATGGACGGATGAAAACAAAGCGCCGGACTTTATTCTTGCAAAAGCGGGCGAAGAATTTCCGAATAAAGAAAAAGAAATGCCTTTATGCCCGTATCCACAAGTAGCAACCTATAAAGGCGGCGACAAAAATAAAGCTTCAAGCTTTGAATGTCGTTAATTCTGCAATGCGTTGATGTTGCAAAGTTTATGCTATTATAAAGACAATAAGCCGTGATAAAATCACGGCTTATTTTTTAATATCAATCTCTCACAAACACCGAATTAATAAAACTCATCTTCTGTGCCGTTGCCGATAAAATCGGCAAAGTCTTCTGCAAAAAATCCGTGAGAAAGCATATAACGCCAGATTTTTTGTTTGTTTTTTGCATCCTGCCGGGCTCTGTAATCCGGAAATTTTTTTGCCAACACATTAAGCGCGATTTCCGACCAGTCAATATCACATTCCATCAGGGCTTCATCAACGGTTTCGGGCAAAATGCCTTTTAACTGCCGAAGTTCCTGCTTAATACGGTTAACGCCATAACCCCGTTGAGCTCTAGCCCTTAAATAATTCTCCGTAAAACGTTTGTCACTTTGCCAGTTTTTCTGTTGCAGTTGAGCCAGCGTGTCCTCAATTTCCTGTTCGGAAAAGGCCTTTTCCTGCATTTTGCAACGAATTTCAAATTCACTGTATTCACGGCGGGACAATAAATTTACCGCATAACTGAATGCCAATGTTGTCATAATGAAATCCTTATTATTTAACAGATAAATTTGAAATCTATCGCTGTATTGAACAAAATAATCAAGTAAGACGGGAAAGAAAAATGATAGAAAAAGTGCGGTATTTTTTACCGCACTTTTGAACGAAATTTATTCGAAATCTTCTTTTTCTTCGCTATTGGTTTCGATATCGGCTAACAATGCCTGTTCCGGATTTGCCAGCAATTCGGCGCGGATTTTATTTTCCAACTCGGCGGCAACGGTAGGATTTTCCGCTAACCATTTCATGGCATTCGCTTTACCCTGACCTATTTTATCGCCGTTGTAGGCATACCACGCACCGGATTTATCAACCAGTTTGTGTTTTACCCCAAGTTCGATTAATTCGCCGTTTTTAGAGATACCTTCGCCATAAAGAATCTGGAAATCCACTTGGCGGAACGGCGGCGCTAATTTGTTTTTCACTACTTTCACACGGGTTTCATTACCGATGATTTCATCACCGTCTTTTACCGCGCCTACGCGGCGAATATCTAAACGTACGGACGAATAGAATTTCAACGCATTACCGCCGGTGGTGGTTTCCGGGTTACCGAACATAACACCAATCTTCATACGGATTTGGTTGATAAATACCACTAAACAATTGGCGTTTTTAATCTGACCGGTTAATTTACGCAAAGCTTGAGACATTAAACGGGCTTGCAAACCAACATGCGAATCGCCCATGTCGCCTTCAATTTCCGCTTTCGGGGTTAAGGCGGCCACCGAGTCCACAATAATCACATCCACTGCGCCGGAACGAACCAACGCATCGCAAATTTCCAATGCCTGTTCTCCGTTATCGGGTTGAGAAACTAATAATTCTTTAACGTCAACACCTAATTTTGCGGCATAAATCGGATCTAACGCATGTTCAGCATCAATAAATGCGCAAACCTTGCCTGCTTTTTGCGCCTGCGCGATAACGGACAGAGTTAATGTGGTTTTACCTGAAGATTCCGGCCCGAAAATTTCAACGACACGCCCCATTGGCAAGCCGCCGATACCAAGCGCCACATCCAAACCGATTGAGCCGGTTGAAATTGACTCTACGTCAAGCGCTTGCGTATCGCCTAATTTCATAATTGCGCCTTTACCAAATTGTTTTTCAATTTGACCTAAAGCGGCAGCCAGCGCTTTGGATTTTTCATCATTCGTTGCCATGTATAACCTCTGTCAAATAAAGTCATTCTCAAAATTTGTGGTGTATAATAACTGGTATAATATACAGTATCAAGAGAAATTTTGATCTTTTTCATGCGTTTATTAAATTTTGCGATCCTACGCGCAAAAATAAAATAAAAGGCGGATATTCGAAATCCGCCATGCAATTCAGTATAATAACCCGTCAAGCTAATTAACCAACTGAGTGAACGTAATGGAAAATCTCGAGCAACATACGCCCATGATGCGCCAATATCTCGCCTTAAAAGCGGAAAATCCGGATATTTTGTTATTCTATCGAATGGGGGATTTTTATGAGCTTTTTTATGACGACGCAAAAAAAGCGGCGGCATTGCTGGATATTTCCCTGACCAAACGGGGTCAGTCCGCCGGACAGCCGATTCCTATGGCAGGCGTGCCTTATCATGCGGTGGAAGGTTATCTCGCTAAGCTGGTTCAATTGGGCGAATCGGTGGCTATTTGCGAACAAATCGGCGATCCGGCGCTCAGCAAAGGTCCGGTAGAACGCAAAATCGTTCGAATTGTTACGCCCGGTACCGTCAGTGATGAAAATCTGCTGCCGGAACGACAAGACAACTTAATCGTCGCCGTTTATCAGGAAAAAGATAAATTCGGGCTGGCGACCTTAGATATGACCTCCGGTCGCTTCCAAATCAGCGAGCCGGAAAATGCGGAGAGCCTGAAAGCCGAATTACAGCGCCTTGCGCCCGCCGAATTGCTCTACTGCGAAGACTTTGCGGATATGCAACTTATTGAACATTACAAAGGCTTACGCCGGCGCCCGATTTGGGAATTCGAATTAAGTACGGCGGTACAGTTGCTTAACCGTCAGTTCGGCACAAAAGATTTACGCGGTTTCGGGGTTGAAAAAGCGATTTTAGGCTTGTGCGCGGCAGGTTGTTTACTACAATATGCGAAAGAAACCCAGCGCACCGCATTGCCTCATATTCAGAGCATTACATTAATTCAGAATAACGAAAATATTCAGTTGGATGCGGCAACCCGACGTAATCTGGAATTGACTCAAAATCTGGCCGGCGGTACGGAAAACACATTGGCATCCGTGCTTGATAAATGCGTTACCCCCATGGGCAGCCGCTTGTTGAAACGCTGGATTCATCAGCCTATCCGCCATATACAGAAATTACGGCAACGCCAGCAAATCATTAGTGAAATTATCCAATTGGATTTAATCGGCGAGCTACAACCTTACTTGCAGCAAGTCGGCGATATGGAACGTATTCTCGCCCGCGTAGCGTTACGTACGGCCCGCCCCCGCGATTTAACCCGTTTACGTACGGCGCTGGAACAAATTCCGACAATTAAAGACATTCTCAAAAATTCGCCAAAATTTACCGCACTTTTTCAGCAAATCGGCGATTTTGACGAACTTTTTGCATTATTGCAGCAGGCGATTATCGACAATCCGCCGTTACTCATCCGTGACGGCGGCGTAATTGCCGAAGGTTATAATGCGGAGTTGGACGAATGGCGGGCGCTGTCTGACGGCGCCACTAAATATTTAGAAGATTTGGAAATCCGCGAACGCGAATCCACCGGTATTGATACGCTGAAAGTCGGTTTTAATGCCGTACACGGTTATTATATTCAAATCAGCCAGGGGCAGGCTCATAAAGCGCCGATTCATTACGTTCGGCGGCAAACCTTAAAAAACGCGGAACGTTTTATTATTCCCGAATTAAAAACCTATGAAGATAAAGTATTAAAGGCAAAAGGCGCTTCGCTTGCTCTGGAAAAACAACTCTATGACGCACTTTTCGACCGATTGTTACCGCACTTGGGCGCATTACAACTGGCGAGTTTGACCTTATCGGCACTGGACGTATTAACGAATCTGGCGGAACGGGCGGAAACCCTGAATTATGTTGCGCCGGATTTCAGCGATGAAATCGGGGTTAAAATCGAAAACGGTCGTCATCCTGTTGTAGAGCAAGTGTTAAAAGAACCCTTTATTGCCAATCCGGTAGATTTAAATCAGCAGCGCCATTTATTGATTATTACCGGTCCGAATATGGGCGGTAAGAGCACCTATATGCGGCAAACCGCTCTCATTACGTTAATGGCCTATATCGGCAGTTTCGTGCCGGCGGAAAGCGCTTTGATAGGCCCTATTGATCGCATATTCACCCGTATCGGCGCCTCCGACGATTTGGCTTCGGGCCGCTCAACCTTTATGGTGGAAATGACGGAGATGGCAAATATTCTGCACCAGGCCGGCGCAAACAGTTTAGTGTTAATTGATGAAATCGGGCGGGGAACTTCAACCTATGACGGTTTGTCGCTCGCCTGGGCCTGTGCGGAATGGTTAGCCAAAAAACTGCGTTCTTTAACTTTGTTCGCCACCCATTATTTCGAATTAACCGTGTTACCGGAGCAACTTGCGGGGACCGCAAACGTGCATTTAGACGCTTTGGAGCACGGTGACAGCATTGCTTTTATGCACGCCGTACAAGACGGAGCGGCTAGCAAAAGCTACGGTTTGGCGGTTGCCGCACTGGCAGGTGTACCAAAAAATGTAGTAAAACTGGCAAAACAGAAATTAGCGAATTTAGAAAAATTATCGCAGCAAAGTGCGGATCAAAAATTACAGGATTTGCGCACCATAAACCAAAATCAGGGCGAACTGAATCTGATGGAAGAAGAAGACGGCAAAAATGCCGCCCTTGAAATGCTGGCTCAGCTTGACCCCGACGATCTCAGTCCGAAACAGGCGCTGGCTTATTTGTATCAGTTGAAAAAATTACTCTGATTTGCACCGCACTTTTAAAAGTGCGGTCTTTTTTTCCGGATTTTTAATCCGTTATTTCGTTTGCAGGCTATATGATGACCGTTAAAGAACGCTTATTTCATGCCGTTTTGTTTGAAGCCGGCGCAATTATCCTTTCCGTTTTATTTATTTGGCTGACTACCGGCAAATCGGGAATGGTCGAATCCGCCTCTATGATTCTGATTTCCTTTATCGCCATGGTTTGGAATATGATTTTTAACTGGATTTTTGATAAATTTTTCACCTTTCCAAAGCAATACCGCACGGCAAAATTACGTTTATTTCATACCGTCGCATTTGAAACGGGCTTATTAATTTTTACCATTCCCGTTATCGCTTATTTTTTAGCGGTGGATTGGTTTACCGCCTTTTTGATGGATGTCGGGATTTCCATCACAATTATGCTGTACGGCTATTTTTTTAACTGGGGTTACGATCATATGCGGGCGACGCTAATAAACAAGCGCTGACAAGGCGTAAACAAAAATAAGGCTTGTAATGTTACTGCTACAAGCCTTAATTAAGAAATATTGAAGTCACAAAAAACGAGATTTTTCTACCGCACTTTTCCCGTTATTTATTCGGCGATCTCAAGTTGTACCTGATTTTCGCTTGCCCATTCTTTTAACTTCGCCAGTAAGACAGTGCCCATTGGTCGCGGATCACCGGTAAACAGCGTTTTCAGACCGTTATTTTCAATAATATGACGGCGTAAGGCTAAACGCTCCCGATGATTTTCCGCCAGACGAATCGCCCGCTCAACATATTCGTCGACCGTATTGGCGATCAGCCATTCCGGCAGCCCAAGACGTTTGAACAGCCCTTCATCGATATGTTCGTGCACTTCAGGTCCGGTTTTACACACGCCCACCAGCCCCAGAGTAACCATATCGATAATGCCGTTGGTATTGCCGAACGGGAACGGGTTTACCATCATATCGCAGCCACGTAAGATTTCGAGATATTGGTGGTATGGCGAATGCGGATGCGCCGTGGCCGAATCACCGAGATAAGTTTTAACAAAACGTTCCACGTAAGGATGCGTAATTCCTTGCGATTGACCTAAAGCAAAATGAAAATGCACTTTAACTTTAGCCCGGTCACGAATGGCTTTTAACGCTTCTAAGAAATAAGGATTTAACTTCATAGTGGTCGAAGCAATGCCTATATTGACCACGTCCGGGTTTTCACGCAGATTATAATCGACTTTTTCCGGCGCCAATGCGGAAGGCACATAAGGCAGGGCGTCTTTCGGCAAACGCAACAATTTCTCGCTGAAACATTGCTCCGAACCCACGTAATCGTCTTCCACAATCACATAGTCAATAAACGGAGAATGGGTTGTCGCCGGATGTCCTAAAGCGATAACCTGAATCGGCGCATAACGTATATTGCTGGCAAAAATAGGTAATAAATCCATGCCGATACTCGGCATATAGAATACCGCCGCACCGTTTTCTTCACAAAGATTGCGCAAAAAGGCTAATTTCTCAATCAGATTATTGCCGGCGACCTCATGAAATTCATCAAAAACCTCGCGACCTTTTTGATCCACGGATTCATTACCCAAGCCGATTAAATAAAAATGTTCGCGGGCGGCAATCATTGATGTGGAATGAGTCCGATAAATCGAATGGGCGGCATGGAAATGTTCAAGCAATACCACCATAACCGGCTTGCCGTTACGATAACCCAATTTTTTCACATCGCGATCCTGCAAACCTGCTTCTAAAACATGGCGGCGAATCACTTGGTTTAGGGCGTTTTTCACCCAATGTTTATTTTCCGCCACATCATAACTGCAATGCATATACACATCATGAGTAATACTGCTCGGTACATTATTTAAATTCGGCAGCTGCGCCAATTTTTCCGGCAGCCATTGCAAAATTAACGCCCGTTTGGAAAAGGCCGTTGCGGTACCGATAAAACGCGGCGATTGCAGAGCAAAACAAAGGGAAACGCAGATATTCGCATCTACATTCCATAATGTATCCAAATTAATATTCAGATTGGATTCAGGAAAATAGAGAATACAGAATTTTAATAATGCCGATCTGTTGGCTTCTAAATGAACTTCCGACGAAATACGATCAGGATTTTGGTTATACACCTGTAATACGTGATCCGCATTGATATAAGGAGAACTGGCGAAGATTAACGACATCCAGCGTTGAAATAAAAAGAAACGCTGCGCACCGGATTCCGAAATATTTAACTCTTTGTCGCTGAACAAAGTTGTAATTGCCGTTGCCATGCGGGTACAAAAATAAACTATTTTATCCTGCTGTAAATTCGCCTCCGCCAACTGTTTTGGCATTTGAAATTCAATATCATTGATGTTGCCAAAATTGCTGTCCAGTTTGCCCAGAATACTTAGCAGTTCCGTACAAGCCGATTCGTAGGATTTATCCGCCACCGCTTGTTCAAAACGCTCAACGCTAGGATTTACTTGAGTTTTATTTTCAGACATAACCTCTCCCTAAATTCAAATTAAGGCTTGTTACCCCAAGAATAACAAGCCCCATCGTTTTTTAACAAGTTCCCCACAGATCGTATTCGTCCGCATTGGTAATAGCGACCTGAATAATATCCCCGATTTTCACCGCGCTTTCACTCCGATTATCAACATAAACCACGCCGTCAATTTCCGGCGCATCCGCCATTGAACGGCCGATAATGCCGTCTTCGTCAATATCATCAATAATAACCGGCAATGTTTTTCCGATTTTTTGCTGTAAACGTTGCGCGGAGATTTGTTGCTGCAGCTCCATAAAACGTTGGAAACGCTGTTCTTTTACCTCTTCCGGCACCTGATCCGCCATATCGGTGGCAACCGCGCCTTCCACCGGGCTGAATTTAAAACAGCCCACGCGGTCTAACTGCGCTTCTTGTAAGAAGTCTAACAACATTTGGAAATCTTCTTCCGTTTCGCCCGGGAAGCCTACGATAAAGGTTGAACGCAGAGTTAATTCGGGGCAAATTTCACGCCATTTTTGAATGCGTTCCAACACACGCTCTACCGAACCGGGGCGCTTCATCGCTTTTAATACTTTCGGGCTGGCGTGTTGAAGCGGAATATCCAGATAAGGCAGAATTTTACCTTCCGCCATTAAGGGAATCAGATCGTCCACATGCGGATAAGGATAAACGTAATGCAAGCGAATCCAGGCACCTAGCGTACCTAACTGTCGACACAAGGTGATTAAATTATTTTTGATCGGCGCACCATTCCAGAAAACGGTTTTATTCTGATTTTCTTTGCTTTGATCCAGCGCGTATGCGGAAGTATCCTGCGACACCACCAACAATTCTTTCACACCCGAATCCACCAGGCGTTTCGCTTCGTCTAACACTTGAGTAATCGGACGACTATCCAAATCGCCGCGCAAGGAAGGAATAATACAGAATGTACACTTGTGATCGCAACCTTCCGAAATTTTTAAATAGGCATAATGTTTCGGCGTTAATTTCACCCCTTGCGCAGGCACCAAACTGGTGTATGGGTTGCGTTCGGGTCGCGGCACGTATTTATGCACGTGTTCCATCACCGCTTCATAACTATGAGGACCGGTGATTTCCAAAACTTTCGGATGCACCTCACGAATTTGGTTTTCTTTTGCCCCTAAACAGCCCGTCACTATCACTTTACCGTTTTCTTCCAGCGCTTCACCGATCGCTTCTAAAGATTCTTGTACCGCACTGTCAATAAAACCGCAGGTATTGACAATAACTAAATCCGCATTTTCATAAGTCGGAATAATGTTGTAACCGTCGGTACGTAACTCGGTCAAAATACGTTCGGAATCCACTAGATTTTTAGGACAGCCTAAACTCACAAAACCAATATTCGGTGCTGAATAACTCATAAAATATCTCACAATAACGGAAGTAAAGAGGCTGCTCTTTTATTCAATGAGCAGCCTGTAAGAAAAAGTTGCTCATTGTACAAAAATTATCAACGAAAGGCGAGCGGTTGAAATAAAATCTCTGTAAAGATCTGTCAGGGCTTCGGCACTTTAAATGATTTAACCGAGTAACATAAATAATCTAATAATTGTGCCGATAATACCTGCGGACTCTATTTATTCCACGGGCATTTCGATAACAATACAGCCATACCGCAAAAACCCGAGACGCCGGCAAAAATCAATCCGGCACCGACAAATCCGCTTAATAAAAAACACCAAGGGGAAACCGAGTAACCCAAAATAACCCCCAATAACACCAAACTTCCTGCGGCAATTTGTACCTGGCGCATTAAAGGAAGAGGTTGCGCTTTATTCACGACCGTGGCAAAACCTGCTTTTTTCCAGGCATTTAAACCGCCGTCTAAAATATACACCTCCGCTGCGGCGGCAGAGGCTTTCGCTAATAACGCCATATTCGCCTGAGTACGCATACCGGATTGGCAATGAAAAATCACACAAGGCGAGTTGTTGCAGATTTCCGGTTTTAAACCGGTTAAAGGTTGGGAAACCGCCTGTTCAATACATTCATGCGAGTATTCATCGGCATCACGAATATCAATTAATAACGCACCTTGAGCAAGTTTCTCTTGTAATTGCCGAGCGGTGATTTTGGTTATGTTCATCATAAATTCCTTTATCATCAAAATAATAGATAAATAACTAACAACTGGAAACACTATAATAGATTTTTTCCGAATCGGATTAAAGATACTTCAAATAATAAAACCCTAGAATCTCTTCGAACTTTAATTCATAACCGCAAAGCAGTAATTATTTATGATTGGCTCCCAATATCCTTATCGCTATTAAAACGTGCTATTCAGCCAATAATTTGCTATAATTCGAACAATTTTTTCATGAATAAAACAGAGAAATACTATGTCAGAAAATACACAAGAAAATTATGGCGCAAGTAGCATTAAAGTCTTAAAGGGATTAGATGCGGTACGTAAACGTCCGGGTATGTACATTGGTGATACGGATGACGGCACGGGCTTGCACCATATGGTGTTTGAGGTTGTGGATAACGCCATTGATGAAGCGTTGGCGGGGTATTGTAAAGACATTATCGTCACCATTCACGAAGATAACTCGGTATCCGTACAAGATGACGGCCGCGGTATTCCTGTCGATATTCATCCGGAAGAAGGCGTTTCGGCGGCACAGGTTATTATGACCGTATTACATGCCGGCGGTAAATTCGACGATAACTCTTATAAAGTATCGGGCGGTTTGCACGGCGTGGGCGTATCCGTCGTTAATGCGCTTTCCGATAAATTACAGTTAACCATTCGTCGTCAAGGGCACGTTTACGAACAATTCTATAGCCTTGGCGAACCGAATGAACAATTAAAAAATATCGGTGAAACCGATAAAACAGGGACAACCGTTCGTTTTTGGCCAAGTCCGACAATCTTCTCTAACACCGTTTTTGAGTATGAAATATTAAAAAAACGTTTACGTGAACTGTCATTCTTAAATTCGGGCGTTTCAATTAAATTATTTGATGAACGAGACGGCGCAAACGACCACTTCCATTACGAAGGCGGTATTCAGGCGTTTGTAGAATATTTGAATCAGAACAAAACGACCATTCATCCGAAACCCTTTTATTTTTCTATTGAAAAAGAAGGGATCGGCGTTGAAGTCGCATTGCAATGGAATGACGGTTATAACGAAAACATTTACTGCTTTACCAATAATATTCCGCAGCGCGACGGCGGTACCCATTTGGCCGGTTTCAGGGGCGCGTTAACCCGTACTTTAAACAGCTACATGGATAAAGCGGGTTTAAACAAAAAAGGCAAAAACGATAAAGATAAAGTCGAAACCTCCGGAGATGACGCTCGTGAGGGTTTAGTCGCGGTAATTTCCGTTAAAGTGCCTGACCCGAAATTCTCGTCACAAACAAAAGACAAACTGGTTTCATCCGAAGTAAAAGGTGCGGTGGAATCGGCGATGAACGAACGCCTGCAGGAATATCTGGAAGAAAATCCGAACGACGCCAAAATCATTGCCACCAAAATCGTTGACGCGGCGCGTGCCCGAGAAGCGGCGCGCAAAGCACGCGAAATGACCCGCCGTAAAGGTGCGTTGGATATCGCGGGGTTGCCGGGTAAACTGGCAGACTGTCAGGAACGTGATCCGGCATTTTCCGAATTATACTTAGTGGAAGGGGACTCCGCGGGCGGTTCTGCCAAACAGGGCCGCAACCGTAAAAACCAGGCAATTTTGCCGTTAAAAGGGAAAATCCTAAATGTGGAAAAAGCGCGTTTCGACAAAATGCTTTCCTCGCAAGAAGTCGGTACCTTAATTACCGCGCTTGGTTGCGGGATCGGTCGCGACGAATATAACCCGGATAAAATGCGCTATCACAAAGTGATTATCATGACCGATGCGGATGTGGACGGTTCACATATCCGCACCCTTTTATTAACCTTCTTCTATCGCCAAATGCCGGAAATCATTGAGCGAGGATATGTGTATATTGCGCAGCCGCCGCTGTATAAAGTGAAAAAAGGCAAACAGGAGCAATATATCAAAGACGAGCCGGCAATGACCCAATACGAATTGGCGATTGCCCTGGAAGACGCGGCGCTTTACGTAAATGCGAATGCGCCGGCAATGACAGGCTTGCCGTTGGAAAAACTGGTGGCGGATTATAATAACACGCATCAAATGATCGAACGTTTACACCGTCGTTATCCTGAAGCCCTGTTAAAAGAATTAATTTATTATCCGCAATTGACCACAGAGTTAATGAAAGATACGGGTGCAACGGAAGAATGGACAAAAAATTTAATTGCCGTCTTAACGGAAAAAGATACGCAAGGCAATAGCTATTCGTTCCGGCTTCAATATGATACGGAACGCCAGGTCAACGATATTATTTTAACGGTTCGCACCCACGGCGTGGATACCAATTATACGTTGAATTACCAATTCGCGACAGGCAATGAATACGCCCGTATCGTCAAACTGGGTAATCAATTAAAAGGTCTATTGGAAGACGGCGCATACGTTACCCGAGGCAACGGTAAACTTGAAATAAGCTCCTTTGAACAGGCGATCGAATGGTTTGTGAAAGAATCCCGTAAAGGGTTAACTGTTCAGCGTTATAAAGGGTTAGGCGAAATGAATCCGGAACAACTTTGGGAAACCACTATGGATCCGGATGCCCGTCATATGCTGAAAGTAACCATTAAAGACGCGGTGGCGGCAGACCAGCTCTTCACCACCTTAATGGGTGACGAAGTCGAGCCTCGTCGCGATTTCATCGAAAGCAATGCGTTACGCGCAAATTTAGATATTTAATTATTAAGTTATAACTGGGGCGTACAGCGTACGCCCTTTTTTATACATCAGTTTGAGAAAACGTTATGGAAAAATCAATCGCTATTATCACGGGCAGTACCCTTGGCGGTGCGGAATATGTGGCGGATCATTTAGCAGAATTATTAGAAAATCGGGGATTTTCCGTACAGGTTGAGAATAATGCGGCATTCACCGATGTAGCGGAACAAAGTTTGTGGCTGATTGTAACCTCAACTCACGGCGCGGGCGATTTGCCGGACAACTTAAAACCGTTCATTCGGCAAATTAACACTGAAGATTTAACCCAAGTGCGGTTCGCTGTGGTGGGTTTAGGCAATTCCGATTACGATACCTTCTGCCATGCGGTGGATAAAGTGGAAAACGCACTCACCGCGCAAGGCGCCGCACGGCTTTGCGATTCCCTGCGGATTGACGTATTAACGACGGATGATCACGAGCAATGCGCGGAAAACTGGCTGCCGAATTTCGTTGCGGCGTTATAATTTTGATGAAAAGTGCGGTCAAAAAAACAAAATTTTTTAATTTAGCCTGCCAACATCAGTTATTAAATTATATTTTCGGAGCAATAGAATGGAAACCTTTATCCACGGCTTTTTAGTTTGCGGCGGATTAATTATTGCCATTGGCGCACAAAATGCCTTTGTATTAAAACAGGGATTACTAAAAAATCATATTTTAGCCGTGATTCTCACCTGTTTTATCTGCGATATCGTATTGATTTCTCTTGGTGTTTTAGGCTTAGGCAGTTTAATCAGCGAAAGTCGGGAGGCAACGGTGGCGCTGGGCATTGTCGGCGCCTTATTTTTAACGGTTTACGGCGCAAGAGCGTTTCGCTCGGCTTACTTAGGCAATTCCAGCTTAGAAATACAAAGCCAACGTCAAGATAATACATCGTCCGCCTGGAAGGCGGTACTGGCTACCCTTGCCATCACCTTACTGAATCCGCATGTTTATTTGGATTGCTTTGCAATTATCGGCGGTATCGCAGGTACATTGACACCGGATCAGAAAATCCTGTTTTTATGCGGCGCACTTTGCACGTCATTTTTATGGTTTTTCAGTTTAGGCTACGGCGCCAGACTGCTCATTCCATTATTCAAACGCCCGATTACCTGGCGCATTTTAGATTTTGTAATCGGAAGTGTGATGTGGTTAATCGCCTTCGGTTTAGCCAAATACGCCTATCAATTGGCTTAATGAATATCCATAAAAAAGCTGAACCTTTGGGATTCAGCTTTTATTTTCTTAAAAATTGCAATTAAACGTTGTCGATCTGACCTAATAACGAACGCAAACGTTCCTGCCAATTGTTATGTTCGCCTTTAAGCTGTTCGTTTTCACTACGTAATTCGTCATTCGCTTGTTGCGCTTGTTGATTTTTTTCTTTTAACTCTTCCACTTCTAATTGAAGTAATTGAATAGTTTCAACCGCTTGCTTAATTTTACCTTCTAGTTGGTCTAAAATTTCTAAAGACATGAAAAATTCCTCTTCTGAATATTGTATAAAATATGACGTTATTCTACCTTAGAATCGCCTTGAGATTAAAGGGTGAAATAAAAATTTCCTGTATATTTGTTCAATTTTTACAAGTATTCAGACAATTTTATATCGCAATCGTTTGCCGAATGCTAAAATAAATAGCAATTTCGTTAATTAATAAAGGATTAAACAGATGAACAGATCATTATCCATTGAGTTTTCAAGAGTAACTGAAGCGGCGGCAATTTCCGCTCACAGTTGGATTGGTCGCGGCGATAAAAACGCGGCGGATGAAGCAGCGGTAAAAGCCATGCGTTATATGTTGAATCGTATTCATATGGACGGCGAAATTGTGATTGGCGAAGGCGAAATTGACGACGCGCCAATGCTCTATATCGGTGAAAAAGTAGGTTCCGGCATGGGCGAACAAGTATCTATCGCGGTAGATCCCATTGACGGCACCAGAATGACCGCCATGGGGCAATCCGGTGCATTGGCGGTACTTGCCGCCGGCGGAAAAAATACCTTCTTAAAAGCGCCGGATATGTATATGGAAAAATTAGTGGTTTCCGCCGAAGCAAAAGGCATGATTGATTTAAATTTACCTATCGAACAAAATCTGCGTCGGGTAGCATCAAGAAAAGGGAAACTGATGTCGGAACTGGTCGTCATGGTGCTGGCAAAACCCCGTCATAATGAAATTATTAAACAAATTCAATCACTTGGAGCAAAAGTATTAGCTATTCCGGACGGTGATGTCGCTGCTTCCGTGCAAGTGTGCCTGCCGGATGCGGAAGCGGACGTGCTGTACGGTATCGGCGGTGCGCCCGAAGGTGTGATTACCGCAGCGGCGGTACGGGCCTTAGGCGGAGATATGCAGGCGCGCTTATTACCTCGTAACGAAGTGAAAGACGATACGCCGGAAAATCAACAAATCGCACAAGAAGAAATGCGCCGTTGTCAGGAAATGGGCGTGGCGGTGAACCAGGTTTTATCATTAAACGAACTGGCTCATGATGATAATTTGGTGTTCGTAGCAACGGGCATTACAAACGGCGATTTATTAAAAGGCATCCAGATTAAAGGCAACTTCGCAACAACGGAAACCCTGATGATTCGCGGACAATCCCACACTATCCGCCGCATTCAATCCATGCACTATTTAGACGGCAAAGACCCGGATTTATATAAATCCATCGCTTTATAATTTACCCTGATCATTTCCGAATTGGAAATATCTTAAAAAGTGCGGTAAAAATCCCCGAAATTTTACCGCACTTTTACCTGACTTATAGGCAACTCTCGCTTAATCGCCTTATAAAAGATTACGACCTCATTATCCGGCTATCCGAAAAACGGCGACAAATATTAATCGGCTCTTGGCGGGAAAAGTAAAACAACGAAAGCCTAAAGTGCGGTAAAATTTTCCGATTTTTGTAGAATTTAGATAAAAAGAGAACGCAATCTAATGGAAAAACTATTTGATATTAATGAACAGGGCTTGAGCGTACGATGCAAGCTATTTTACGAAAAAGATGTACACAGCATTGAAAATATCGTATTGATTTTACACGGTTTCGGCTCATCTAAAGAAGTAAAATCCAATGCCAAATTCGGCGAGCGCTTAATCACAAAATACAAAAACTATGGCGCCATCGCTTTCGATCTGCCTTGCCACGGCGCAGACGCCCGTAAAAAATTATCCGTAGCGGAATGCCTCACCTACATTCAATTGGTCGTCAATTACGCCAAAGAAAAACTTAACGCCCAAAACCTCTATGCCTACGCCACCAGCTTTGGTGGCTATCTAACGCTGAAATATATCGCCGAGCGGGAAAATCCGTTCCGAAAAATCGCTCTCAGAGCGCCGGCAATCCAAATGTTTCACACACTTACAGCCAATATGACTGACGACGAACGCCATAAAGTCGCGAAAGGAAAAGAAATCATGCTTGGTTTTGAACGAAAAATGAAAATCGGTAAAGAATTCCTGGACGAACTGGAACAAGGCGATATTCAGCAATACGACTATTTGGACTACGCCGACGACATGCTGATTCTCCACGGCACTGCCGATGAAATAGTGGACATCGCCACATCCCAAACTTTCGCCGAAAATAACGTCATCGAATTAATTGCCGTAGAAGGCGCCGACCACCCCTTCTCCAACCCGCAATTAATGGATCTGGCGATTGGACGAATTGTAGAGTTTTTCCACTAAAAACAATATTATTCCCGCTCTTCGTCCCGGTTTAACAAAGGGCGTAACATTTATCGGGCGGGATTTATCCCATCCTGCTACCAACCCGCACCTTAAAACCGGTAAGGCTTATAATCCCTTCGGACGCCAATAGATTTCTACATATGTCTATGGCGCTACTTTCAAAAATACTCGACAACCTTACCCTTACAAAAAAGCGATATAGTTCAATTCATTTTTTCATTATGAGACATTTGCCTCAATAATGAAAAATACGTTCCGATTGGCGGGAGAAACCGTTGTACTAGAACAATTAGTGCAATACCATTCATATTGGCTATTATTTAAACATATTTTTGTCAAAAATTATCCAAGAGGTATCCTATGAAACTTAAAAGTGTTTTTAGTAACTCGGTGCTGGCAAAAGCGGAAATGACATTACGCCTGGGTCTTGAACCTTCTATCGAGAGTCCGCAAGGCGTCGGCGCGAAGGAAATGGCAAAGGTGGCCGATGAGCTTTCCAAAGGAAAAATTGCGATTGAGTTCTTTCCCGATCAGCAATTAGGCACCGGGCCTCAGATGATCGAGATGGTCAAAAAAGGCGAATTGGATATTTTCCAAGGCGGTGCCGGGCTATATTCTTCAATAGAACCACGCCTAAATGTGTTTGATATTCCGTACTTATTTGATTCCGTAGAACAGGCTTACAAAGTATTGGACAGCGATTTCGGTAAAGAAATACTGGCAACATTGGAACCAGCTAATCTTAAAGGCCTGTCCTTCTGGGAAAACGGTATCCGTTCGGTCACCAGTAATGTAAAACCGATTAATACACCGGAAGATCTGGTCGGTTTAAAAATCCGGGTTATGCCGGCCAACCAGGTTCATGTTGATTTATGGCAAGGCGTCGGCGCAAAACCGGAACCGCTGCCTTACGGTGAAATTTACGGTAAATTGAAAAGCGGTGAATTAGATGCGCAGGAGCATCCGATTGCGCCGATTTACACCGGTAAATTCTATGAAGTTCAAAAATATTTATCTTTAACCCAACATATGTACGGCCCGTTGATTCAGGTGATGAATCTGGAGAAATTTAACGCATTACCGAAAGAAACTCAGGATATTTTACTGAAAGCTTCTTACGCGGGCGCGGTTAAAATGCGTCAGTTCTCAAATGAAAATGCCGCTAAATTCATCGATGATATGAAAAACAAAGGGATGTTAGTTAACGAAGTGGACACTACGCCGTTTAAAGCCAAAATGCGCCCGTTAGTTGAGAAACCTTATGTTGAGAAAAACGGCGATGATTGGCTGAAAAAAATCAACGCCTCTATTGAAGCGGATCGTAAAAAATAATCGTTTAGAATTGTTCCAACTACATTCGTCCCTTCGATTCTTACCGGCCCTACTTACTCAAAAGTGCGGTCGGTTTTTCTGTTTTTTTATCATGTTGGGATACCAGGATTACAAGCTTTTTAATATCATTCTTAAGTAGGAATCCAGTGTTATCGCCCCCAAAATTGGTTGAACGGTTGAAATTGGTACCTATTTCAGCTAAGGCAATCAATGCAATTTTACTTTGAATTTTAAAAAGCCGTCTGAAAACATTTAGCTATACGGATTCCTCTTTACCTTTTTTAAACAACACCAAAAAATCTCTCAAACACTTCTTCTGCGCTGATTGCGCGCATTGTTTCTTTTGTTAGGTGATGTTGGTTTTTGCCGTATGTACCGATTAATTTAGGGTCTGTTGCGCCGTAGAGAGTGATGTTGGGGATATCCAAAGCGGCGGTTAGGTGGGCGAGCCCCGTATCGACGGAAACCACGGCACTGCTTTGTGCTATTTCTTCGGCGAGCGCCGAAAGGGAAAGTTTCGGCAGGATTTTCACCTGAGGGATATTTTGGGCAATCTGTTGCGCTTGCTCGTATTCCCGTTCGTTTCCCCAAGGCAAGTGAATATGGTAGCCTTTTGCCGCTAACAGCCGGGCGAGCTTTGTCCATTCGGCGTTTATCCAAAACTTATCGGCTCTGGTGGTCGCGTGAATAAACATAATATAGGGATTATCTATTGCTTTGGCGGCGTGCCGAAAATGACTGGCAATACCATAATCGCCTTTTTCATCCGGCAAAGCATAACTCAGACTCTGCGCAAACAGGCGGCGAATGCGTTCCACCGCATGCTGTTGGTAAGGAATATTAAATTTATGATCATAAAAAAAAGCGGCAAGCCCTTCTCTTGCACAGGAAAAACTATAACCGTATTTTTCACCCCGGGCCGGGCGGGTAACCAATAGCGCGCTTTTTAATAAACCCTGCGCATCAATCACCGCATCATATTGTTCCGTCTGTAAAAAAGTGCGGTAATTTTTCCATTGATTTTTTGTTTCTGCGGAAAAAGGCTGCTTGCGCCAACGACGAATCGCCACCGGAATCACTTTATCTACTGCGCAATGCCAATGGGGAATTTCGGCAAAATTTTCTTCCACCACCCAATCGAAGCGAACATCGGGCAATGCTTTCTGCGCGTCGGTGAGCGCCGGCAAAGTGTGGAGAACATCTCCCATGGAGGAGGTTTTTACAATGAGGACTTTCATTTTTACCATTAAAAATTCTTTAATTTATCCGAATAACGCACTAAACAAAGGGCGATTTCCATCAACAAAATAGCGCCGACAAATAAAATTCTGTTTACGAAAGTTATCTTAATTTAACAATTGGGCTAATTTTTCCATCACCATTTCCGGCTGAATATCAATCAGGCTTTGATGGTACCCTTCCGCGCTGTCGGCACCTTTACGGATTTTTATCAGCCCGCCTTCAATCAGGCGGATAATTACCGCCTTATCCGACAACGGCGGCGTATATTGCGGGCTGGTCGGTCCGTAAAGAGCGACAAGCGGCCGCTTCAGCGCGGCGGCAATATGCATTAATCCGCTGTCATTCGTCACCATCGCCACACAATCGCTAATTAAATCCACCGCTTGGTTTAATTCCGTCTGACCGCTCAAATCCACACAATAGGCTTGCAGCGATTCCGGTAAACCGCCACGGATTTGTTGGCATACTTCATTATCTTTTGCCGATCCGAACAAACGAACGGAATAGCCTTTTTCAATTAACATTTCGGCAAGTTTCGCATAATGATAATGCGGGTATCTTTTAGCCGGCCCAAACTCTGCACCCGGGCAAAATCCGATAGCAGGCCGGTTTTCAGCTAAGGCAAGCTGTGCGCTGAATTTTTCTTTAGTTTTTTCCACCGCACTTTTTTCCACCGTTAAGTAAGGGGTCGGAATCGGTAAATTCTGTGCATCAGGCACCGCACTTTTTTCATAACCCAGGGCTGCGTAGCGTTGTACCATCATCGGATAATCATTTTTATTGGAACGCAAATCGTTCAAAAAGAAATAACGGCTTTCCCCTTTCCAGCCCCGGCGGACGGCAATTTTGGCAAACAACGGAATAAAGGCGGATTTCAGCGAATTAGGTAACACAATCGCCATATCATATTGATTACGCAAAGATTTTCCGATACGAAAACGCTCGGTAAGATTAAACGCACCATGACCGATAGGCATGGTTAACGCCCGGCGCACTTCCGGCATTCTCGCCAATAAAGGCTTGCACCAATTAGGGGCCAGCACATCAATTGCGCAATCGGGATATTGTTTTTTAAGGGTTTGATACAAACTGTGCGACATCATCATATCGCCGACCCAGGAAGGCCCAATAACTAGAATATTCATAATTTTCCTGATAAATATGCACGCAAAGTGCGGTGAAAATTTGTTTAATTTTAACTAAATTTTGTCCTTTTTACACGGGACTTTTCTCCTCAACATTGATCAAAAAGGCATTTAGTATTAAAGTAAAGCCAAATTCAATTAACTTGAGGAACTATGATGAAATCAGACAAACCCATTGAATGCGTAGGTTGCAACACTTTTGACGTCGGTTCAATTTTAAATAACGACGAACTTGAAGCAAAAATTGAAAAAGTATTTGCCGGCAAAGAAGAAGCCGAACAAGGTTTAGCTGCTTTAACCGCAAAGGCACGCGACATAGAAAGCGAACCTTGCAAAATCAGCAGTGAAATTACCCCGGTGGACGGCGGTTATAAATTAACGGCAAGCTTTGAATTCAGCTGCCAGGCTGAAGTGGTTATCTTCCAGTTAGGAACAAGAAGTTTCTAATATAGGCAGCAAAAAGCAAAAAAGTGGAATTTTTTAATTCCACTTTTTTATTACCATTAATGGGTAGTTACCGGTTCTTCGCCGCTTTTTTTCAGTTTTTCAATGGCTTCTTTATTGAAAAAATAATGGGTTCCGCAACATTCGCATTGCATATCAATGCTGCCGTTATGCTCTTCCAGAATCTCATCGATTTCATCGTCATTAATTAATAACAATGCCGAACCGGAACGTTCCTGCGAGCAACCGCAATGGAACTGTATAGCTTGCGGTTCATATAATTCAACGGTTTCTTCATGATATAGACGATAAAGCAGTTCTTCCGCCGGCAAACCGAAAATTTCTTCGTCTTTTACCGTCGCCGTTAAGGTTGCCAAATGGTCGAAATCATCCGGCGAACCTGAACCGTCCGGCATAATCTGCAATAACATACCGGCGGCTACGGGTTTTCCTTCATATTCGCCCACGCGAATTAATAATTGGGTTTGCAACTGTTCGGATCGTTGGAAATATTCTTCCAGGCATTCGGTGACGGTCGGCTTATCCAAAGCAATAATACCTTGATAACGTTCGCCTTCTTGCGGTGCGATAGTAATCACCAATACGCCTTTGCCGATCAATTGATGCAAACTCATATCATCGCGGATTTCGCCGTCGATACGCGCCAACGCACGAATTTGCTGCCGGTGATTGCCGTTTACCAACGCCAAGCGCAGCGGGCCGTCGCCCTGAATCTGTACGGTAATATCGCCGTTAAATTTTAGGGTTGCCGTCAGTAAATTGGTTGCCACCATCATTTCGCCTAACAGGTTACGCACCACATTCGGGTAATGATGCGTATTTAACGTATCGATAAAGGTTTGATTTAAACGAACCCACTCGCCGCGCACCGCTCTGTCCTGGAATAAATAGCGGTAGAGTTTGTCGTTATCTTGCATATAATTCATAATTTTCCTTGTTTGCTCAAGCGAACCGAATTGTCCGCCGTTCGAATATTGTTGCTATATTGGGATAATTATCGGAATTTCAATATATTGCAAAACTCCGAAAAAAATGACCGCACTTTTTAGCCTTGATTTTTAAATTTGATTAAATCCCGTCGCTCTTTTTTATTCGGCCGATGATCAGGATGAGGCATGGCGTTCATTTTCCGCGCTAATGCATTTTTTTCTCTGTTTTCAATGCTTTGTTCGGTTTCCGCATACAGCAATTGCGCCTGCGGCGCGCCCCGGCGTTGAGTGGAAAGTGCGGTCACTTTTATCTCTTTTTCATCATTGCCTTGGCGTAATTTAATGGTAGCGCCGATTTCTACGGTTTTATTCGGTTTGGTACGTTGCCCGTTATAATGCACTTTACCGCCGTCGATCATTTCTTTTGCGATAGTGCGGGTTTTATAAAAACGTGCCGCCCAAAGCCATTTGTCCAAACGGGTGACATCTTCGTCCTTTTCATCCGCTTTGCCTGGTTTTTTTGCCATAATCCGTCCTTATGTTACTTGTTAGGTTATATTTTATGGCGAGCCGGTTAAAACGTCCACCGTCGATAATCAAACGCCCGAATATTTAAGCCCGCCAAGGCGGCGGGCTGCTTTTAATATTAACTATACATGGCTTCAATCTGCCGGCGATAACGCTCTAAAATCACTTTACGGCGCAACTTTAAGGTCGGCGTAATTTCTTCCATCTTGATACTGAAAGCCTGCGGCAAAAGGGTAAATTTTTTCACCTGCTCAAAATGAGCGAGTTCTTGCTGCAATTCCTCAAGACGTTTTTCAAACAGCTTAATAATTTCGGAATGTTTGATTAATTCCAAACGATCCTGATATTTAATATTCAACTGCTTCGCATAGTCTTCCAACGCTTCAAAAGAAGGGACGATTAACGCAGATACGTATTTTTTGGCATCGGCAATAACGGCGATTTGTTCGATAAATTTATCTTTGCCCAATTTGCCTTCAATATATTGAGGCGCAATATATTTGCCGTTGGAAGTTTTCATTAACTCTTTAATACGATCCGTAATATAAAGGTTGCCATTTTCATCAAATTCGCCGGCATCGCCCGTTTTGAAGAAACCGTCTTCGGTAAAAGCTTTAGCCGTTTCGGCAGAATTATTGTAATAACCTTTCATCACCATGCCGCCGCGCACTAAAATCTCATTATTCTCTCCGATTTTTACCTCGGCATTCGGCATAAGTCGCCCGATTGAAGCGGCGTTGAAATGTTTATCCGCCCAGCAGGAAACCGTCGCCGTGGTTTCCGTCATACCGTAACCCAGTTTTACGTTGATGCCGATAGCATGGAAAAATTCCCCGATTTTGCCTTCAAGCTTCGCCCCGCCGCAAGGCATCATTTTTATATTGCCGCCTAACAGATTTCTTAATTTCGATAAGACCAATTTATCGGCAATTTTATGACGCCAAGTGGATTTTTGCGTATGTGCGAATTTTTGCCCCTGGTTGATTGCCCATTGGAACAGCATTCGGCGGTGCAAAGGCGCATGAATGACTTTATCCTGAATGGCGCTATACATTTTTTCATACAAGCGAGGCACCGCACACATTAACGAAGGTTTAAGCTCCGTTAAAGCATTGCGCACTTCATTGGTACTTTCCAGATAACACACCACCGCACCGCGATGCAGCACATAGGCGACCCACGCCCGTTCAAAAATATGCGAAAGCGGCAAAAACGATAGCGAGACGTCTTCACGCCCCACCACATCCGGCAGCGCCAAATCATGGGATTTCAACTGGTGGGCAAGGTTGGAAAAATCAAGCATCACACCTTTAGGATCGCCGGTAGTACCCGAGGTATAGATTAATGTAAATAAATCCGTTAACCGCGCGTCATTTAAACGTTCAAGTAACCGATTAGGATCCGTATCGGCGCTTTTTCCCATAAATGAGTGCCAACTTAATAGAGATTCATTAGGACTGAATTCCGCCGTAGATTTCATCAGGATGATTTTTTCAAGTGTCGGGCAATTATTCTTAATTTCTAAAATAGTATCTAATTGCTCTTGTTCTCCCACAAACAGAATTTTAATTTCCGCATTATTAATAATGAATTCGGCCTGCTTAGCCGTATTTGTGGCATAAATAGGTACGGTGACGGCGCGAATTTGCAACGCGCCGAGATCGGCAATCGTCCATTGCGGCATATTGTGCGCAAAAATGCCGATTTTATCTTGTACATCAATACCATGGGCAAGCAAAGCAAGCGAAACCCGATCAATCTGAAATTGAAACTCTTCCCATGAAATATCAACCCAACCGCCATTAACTTTATGGCGCAAAGCGGTGGCTTGGTTCAGCATTTTTGCCTGCTGACGCACTCGATTCACAAAATGAAAGTCTAATTCTGACCGATTCATACAATCCCTTTATTCATTTTTATTTTAGTTTACATTTGTACGCTAATATAATAAAGCACGAGGAATAAAGCTAGATCTTGGCGGGCTAAATTAGCAAAATTTATACGGTATCAGGCTAATATTTTCAGCAAAACGGCTTCAGCTAAAAGGAATAAAAAAACGGTTTATAAAAATCGTATTTTTTGGCATAGTAGACAAAATAGTTGGTAATTTTGAGATCCCTATGCCCTAGTAGACAAATGAGTTGGTTTTTTATTTTTATTAATAATTAATCAACTCTTTTCATTTAAAAAATCCTTTATAAACATAATCTTATTTTTCTTCGATAACCCATTATGAAGCGCTAATTTACGCTTCAGTTCACTAAACAGCCCTTCCAGCCGATTTGTCGTCTTTTCTATCTTTAATTCAGGATATTTTTCAAAGGTAAAAAGGAACTCTTCATGTCGTTTTAAACTTGAATACGCACTCCGAAGATTTCGATGTTTAAACGGATATTTGCCCGCTTTATCAGGTATGCTTGAACGTTCATTTAAGAAGTTTTTATGCTTTAAATACCAATGATGAAGATTGATATAGAACTTATTTTTACTGCTCGTTTTAAGCGTTTTAATTAAGATTTTTAATTCCTTTCCCGCCTCTGATTTTGGTTTTCGAGTAATCCGACGAATTACAATAGCCACTTGATGAAATTGACACATTTGAATCGGCGTATTAAGAATATCTTTCAGCAAACCACGCCTTCCGTCACAGGTAATTGATTGAATTTTATAATCTTTCTCTCTTAATTCATTGATTGCTTTACGATAATAAATGACCCTTTCCGCATTGACAATCTTGTGATAAACAACCTTTTTAGAAAGGCTGTCCATAAGTACCAATACACCAAACTCGTTTCCGAAAAAGGTCGTATCCATGACGATATTTAATATCTCATTTTGTGGTAAATTTAGAGGTGTTTTGGGCGCTTTCAAGAGATGTCTTTGGATTGTTCTGACTGAGCAATGATAGCTCTCGGCAAGCTGCTTATAAGTCTGTTTACCAAGCGTGTAATCATGCCAAATTTTTATAGAATCAAGTTTATTTTTTAGCGTAAATATTTTGTTGCAGACATTACATTTGTAACGTTGAATATGGTTTTGAGTACCATATTTCTGAATGCTGGATTTTTGACAATTTGGGCAAATTTTTTATTCATTTTCAAAAAAGTCCATTAAAGCTAGATAATATAAGGCTTCAATGGACTTTTTACCAACTATTTTGTCTACTATACCTATTTTTTTGACCGCACTTTTATAAAACAGTGAAAATTTAATTAGTATTGCATTGATAAAAAAAGCCGATCATGTCGATCAGCTTTTTATCAAATTAAATTAACGCCGAGGCAAATAGCTTGTCGGATCGACGGATTTACCTTTGTAACGAATTTCAAAGTGGAGTTTAGTACTGTTTGTACCCGAACTACCCATTTTGGCAATTTGTTGACCGGCTTTGACTTCCTGTTGATCATTAACGGAAATACTGTCGTTATGCGCATAGGCGCTTAGGAAGTCGTCATTATGTTTAATAATGATTAAATTACCGTAACCCCGTAATGCGTTACCCGCATACACAACCCGACCGGCTGCCGCGGCATAAACAGGTTGCCCTTTGGAGCCGCTAATATCGATACCTTTATTACCGCCGTCGGAGTTAGAGAAGCCTTGTACGACTCTGCCCGATGTCGGCCATTTCCAAGAAATATTGGATGCCGGCGTTTGTACGGCTGAACTTGCCGTACCCGCTACAACGCCTGTTGTTGCCGGTGCAACAGTACCGACGCCCGCCGTTACACCGCTGTTATAAGCCGGGCTTGGCGCACTGGTCGCCGCACTCGCTACCACCGGTCCCGCAACTGCGGAGGCTGCCCCCGCTGTGCCGGCTCCCGCTTTCACCGGACCGGTAATTGTGCCGTCCGAGCCGTATTGCGTGCCGTTAGCACCGGCCGTATAGGTAACGGCAGGTTGTTCTACCGGTACTTCTGTACATTGTTGTTCGGTGATAGTTTCCGTTTCCGCTCCGCCGCCTACACGGTTAGCCACTTTTAGGGTTTGTCCGACTTTCAGATTATAAGGCTCGGAAGTCATACCGTTTAATGCGGCAAGTTCTTTTACGTCCATACCGGAAATATAGGCAATCAGGAACATAGTATCGCCTTTATTTACCGTATAAGTGCTTCCTTTGTAGAAACCTTTATCGATTTTGCTGTAATCCGGCGCATTGGTGGTAGCATTGCGAGGAATATTGATATTCTGGCTGCCTTGTGCCGCGGTCGGTTTCGGTTTGGTTACCGTTTTACAAACAGTTTTAGTTTGCGGAGCCGCCGGCGTTTGGACTGCAGGCTGTGTATTTACCGCCGGTGTTGTCGCCGTATTTCCCACTGCAGTAGCCGGTGCGGTTGCCGCCGGCATAGTAGGCTGGCTTGCTACCGGATTATCCATCCCCGCAGGCATGGAACTTTGCTGGATTTCAGGCTGCCATGAACCGCTGCTGCCGGTATTATCCACAGGTTGCATAATTCCCGGACTTAACGTACCATCCGCATTCTCTACCGGTGCGGGAGAAGTGCTTGAACTACAAGCCGATAATACGGCGACGGCAATAGGTAATAATAAAAATGACTTTTTCATTCTGAATTCTCTTAAAAAATTATTTCATACTATCCGGCATACTTTGTTGTTCGATTTCAGGCATAAAACTGCCGCCTGCAATCGCTCCGGTACCTTCCACAGGAATCATAATACCGTCCGCTAATTGGTTTTCATCACGGGGTGTTGGTGTGTCAGCCGATGAACAAGCCGTTAAGGTCGTTATGACGGCTAATAATAAGACAATTTTTTTCATGCCTTTATCCTACTTTAAAATTAAATATGCAATTACCGCCAGAACCACTACCGCCCAGCCGATAACCTCAATAGATTTCCGCAATTTCGCAGCAAATTTTTCGCCGCCCCAGGCCGCCAGTTTCGCTACCAGCAGAAAACGTGCGGCACGGGAAACAAAGGCGGTGATGACAAACGGAATAAACGCCATTTGCATCACCCCTGCGGCAATAGTGAATACTTTATAAGGAATAGGTGAGAAACCGGCAACGAATACCACTAAAATTCCCCATTGTTGAAACCAGGAAATTGCCGTATCCCAATGCTGCTGATAACCCCATTGAGTAATATAACCCTGTACAAAATCAAAGGCATAATACCCGACGGCATAACCAATCATGCCGCCGACAACCGATGAAACCGCTGTATAAAGCGCCAATCTAACCGCACTTTTCGGTTTGGACATTGACATTGGAATCAGCATCACATCCGGCGGGATTGGGAAGAAGATGGCCTCAATAAAGCTCACTAAACATAACCAAAACGCTGCAAAGCGGTGTTTTGACCACTGCATGGTTTTGTCATACATTGCCCCGAAAATTTTCAAAATACGTGTCCTTAAATAAATTCGAACAGAAATGCGTAATTATTCACTTTCTAACCAATCTTGTAAAGCACTCATTGAATTATAAGAGGTCATATCCACCTGAATCGGGGTAATCGCCACATAACCGTTATTCACCGCGTGAAAATCCGTGCCCTCTTCATCATCTTCCGGTAACGCGGCAGGACCAATCCAATAAATGCTTTCGCCCCGAGGGTCTTGCTGTTTTATCACTTCCGCCGAAGCGGCTCGATGCCCCAGCCGGCAAACCTTAATGCCTTTTATTTGATCATAAGGAATATCCGGCACATTGATATTGATAATTTCCCGCGGATTCAATAAGCGGGTGTGCAATTTAGGAATTAAATCGCAAACCACCCGTGCCGCAGTTTCATAATATCGGCGCCCGTCTAATGAGACGGCAATTGAAGGCAGACCTAAATGGCGCCCTTCCAGCGCCGCCGCAACAGTGCCGGAATAAATAACGTCGTCGCCTAAATTAACACCGGCATTAATGCCCGAAACCACAAGATCCATGCGCCCGGATAAAAAGCCGTTTAACGCCAAATGCACACAGTCCGCCGGCGTGCCGTTTACGCAATAATCGCCATCGTCCAGGTGGCGGGGTCGCAACGGTTCAACCAAAGTTAACGAGCCGGAGGCGGCGCTACGGTTACGATCGGGCGCCACAATAGTCACATCGGCGAATTTACGTAACTCTCTGGCGAGAATTTGAATACCTTCGGCATGATAACCGTCGTCGTTAGAAAGAAGAATGTTCATTATTTTCCTGTTTTTTTCTTTTATAATTATTAGTATTTTATGCGGTATATTCTGCATAAACCCCATAAAAAACAGCATAAAATCGACCGCACTTTGAGCAATCGGGCGATTCGTTATTATTTATTCATTTTCATCAATATTTACTAATTCCCGCACCAATGCGGTAGCATAACTGCCGGCAGGTAAATAGAACTTGAGTTTTAAACCGTTTTCCACAAATTCCCAGTGAAAATCCCGTGCCTGCATCAGCAACGGACGCCGAGCCGGCTTCATACGTTCCCGTTTCATCAGGCTGATAAGCGACTGATGCCGCTCAACCAGTTTATTTTCCAGCTCGCAGGCAAGTTGCTGAGTTTCGCCGATTAAAGGGGCGGTAAGCTGTAAATCATGATTCTCTAAACGCGTCTGCAAAAGAGCCAAATCCTCTTTTCCATCCGCCGTAAACCAACTGTGTGTGCCCGCTAACTGAAGAATATCATGGGCTAATACTTGATTTGCCAGGCCTTGACGGATTCGCTCCGAAACCACCAGATTAAACACTTCACTGCGCGCCGCAGACAAATAAAAACTGCGCTTTTTGCGGTCTTTGACCTTAATCTCGCCGTTCGCCCAACGCATTGCCTGCGTAAGATTATGACCGTCTTTACCGAAGCGTTGTTCCGTAAAATAATTCGGAAAACCAAAATTTTTGATATTTTCCAACCGCACTTTTAACTCGTCGGTTTCGACGGCATTACGCAATAAAATTTCAAAATGATTACCGTTCAAACTACCCGTGCGAATCTTTCTGCTGTGGCGGGTTACTTGTAAGATTTCTACGCCCGCCATATTAAAGCGGCTGAAATCCGGCATCGCTTTGCCCGGCATTTGCAAGCAGAACCATTGTTCCGTCACGGCTTTACGGTCTTTCAGACCGGCATAACCCATATTGCGAGGGGAAAGTCCGACAAATTTCGCCAACTGTTCACCGACAAACAACGTATTTGCATCGGTTTTGCGCACATATAGCGCAACAAATTCCCCTTCGCCGGTCATGGCATAACCCAAATCTTCTTTCACGATAAAATCGGCATAGTCGGCTTTTAACAGCGCGCGCTGTTGAGGCAACGTTTGCAAGTAAGCAAGTTCTAACATGATTTTACCAACAGCGCCACCGCTTCCGTGGTAATGCCTTCGCTTCGCCCGGTAAAGCCGAGTTTTTCCGTGGTGGTGGCCTTCACATTCACCTGTTCCACAGAACATTGCAGATCTTCCGCGATTACTGCGCGCATGGCATCAATATGAGGGCGCATTTTGGGCGCCTGAGCGATAATGGTGACATCCACATTACCGATTTTATAACCCTTTTCCTGCACCCGGCGAAAAGCTTCGCGCAACAGAATACGGCTGTCGATATTTTTAAATTGCATATCCGTATCCGGGAACAGCTTGCCGATATCGCCCAACGCCAGGGCGCCTAATAAGGCGTCCGTTAACGCATGGAGCGCCACATCACCGTCCGAATGAGCGATAAAGCCCGTATGATAAGGAACTTCAACCCCGCCGATAATCAGCGGGCGGGCTTCGCCAAAAGCATGCACGTCAAAACCATGACCAATACGAATCATATTATTATCCTGTTTATGTAAAAGACTTCGGGTCTGTTTATCTTTTATAAACGACCCTACTTTCGTGACAAATAAAATTCGGCTAATTTTAAGTCTTCCGGGCGGGTGACTTTCAGATTATCGCTTCTTCCGGCAACCAAGTGCGGTCGAAATCCGGCAAATTCCATGGCGGAGGCTTCATCGGTCACTGCTAAGCCGTGTTCAAACGCCTGTTGTAAGGCGCGATATAACAAATCCGCGCGGAAAAATTGCGGCGTTTGCGCCTGCCATAACTGGCTGCGATCTTCCGTTTGTATAATCTGTTTTTCCGCCGAGGCGCGCTTTATGGTATCTACCGCCGGAATGGCTAAAATGCCGCCGTTATCATCTTCAATTTGCAGTAATTTATCCAAATCTTCATGAGTCAGACAAGGACGCGCCGCATCGTGTACCATTACCCAGGCATGAGGCTGGGTAATAGCCTTAAGCCCGTTAAACACCGACCCTGCCCGATCCCTGCCGCCTTGAACAATTTTGATTTTAGGTTGGCGAATTACATCCAGTTGGTCTAAATAAGGGTCGTTTTCCGCCACCGCCAGAATAATCTGCTGAATAGGCGTATAGCTCAATAAAACCTCTAAGGTATGTTCCAATAAGGTTTTACCCAACAAGGTTAAATATTGTTTCGGTTTATCGGCTTGCATACGGCTACCGACACCGGCTGCCGGCACGACCGCAATGATTGGGCGAGAGTGACGAGTCATTATCTGTTATCTTTATTTTCTTTCGCAATGCGGTAAAAAGTTTCGTTAGGCTTAACCAATTCATATTGCAAACGAGCCCGTTCCTGAATTGCTTCAACCCCGTCTTTTAAATCTCTGATTTCGGCGGCGACCACCTGATTACGCTGCGAAAGTTTTGTATTTTCGGCTTTATGCATGGCAATTTCTTCGGCGGTTTCTTTGTAGTCCAAATAACCGTTTTTACCGAACCATAAATCATATTGGAACAGTAAGAGAATTGCCGAGAGAATTAAAATAAATAAACGCATTTCATTGTTTTCGTTAAATTTGAGAAAGAATCTATAGTGTAGGGGAAAAAGCAGGATAAAAAAAGACCGCGCTTAAAAAAGTGCGGTCGGTTTTTTCATATTTTTCCATTTTACCCTTATTGGACAGCAGGTTCTTGCGGTTTAATCATATCTTCAGGAATAAAGGTTTTTTGTACTTTTTCCATATGCGGCAGATTATGCGCGATACCTTTGTGACAGTCGATACAGGTTTTACCCTGTTGTTCTGCGGCGGCGTGCATTTCCTGCGCTACCGTTTTCTGTTGGGTAAAGTCCATATCTTCAAAATTATGGCAGTTACGGCATTCCTGTGAATTATTGGCTTTCATACGCGCCCATTCGCGTTCCGCCATTTCCAGGCGATGCGCTTCGAATTTTTCTTTGGTATCCACTTTACCGGTAAAATGGGCGAACACTTCGCGACTTGCCTGAATTTTACGGGTCCATTTCGGAATAAATTCATGAGGTAAATGACAGTCCGCACAAATGGCTTTCACCCCGCTACGGTTTGAATAGTGAATGGTTTGACGGTATTCGGGCACCACGTCATTCATGTGACAGCTCGAACAGAACTCTTCCGTATTAGTATATTCCAATCCGGCGTTAAATCCGCCCCATGCCAAAATCCCGCCCAGAGCCGACAAAAGCACTACGGCGCCAATCGCAATTTTACTCGGGCTACGGAACCAGTTCCAGAATTTCTTAATCATTGCCTTGCTCCTTATTTACCTTGTTTTGCACGAATGGATTCAAATTTATTTTGAATAATCGGATTTACGTCGGTTTGCTGAACATGACATTGCAGGCAGAAATAACGACGCGGCGACGTGCCTTCCGTCGGTTTTCCGTCACGATCTAAGAAATGGCTTTCCGGCACACGAGGCGCCCCCGTAGTCGGCGACACTTCCGGCGAATGGCAGCTTAAACACTGGTTAGCATTTTTTGTTACCTGTAATCCGCGCACGCTATGCGGCACCAATGGCGGTTGGAACGGAAAGGTAGTCGGAATATTGCCCGCATCCTTTTGCGGATTTGTATAAGCCGGCGCAATGTTTTCAGGAATTTGCTCCATCGTTAAGGATGAAGACGGCTCTTCGGCAACCGCAAATCCTGCAAAGGCGGCTAAAATCAGGGTGAGATATTTTCTCATCTTAAGTCACTCCATTAAATTTAGAATTTTTTATTTCCCATTCTTCAAAGAAGCAAAGGATTTTTAAATATTTTTAACTTGCACCTGTTTCTCAAAACGAGAACCAAAGGCAAAAACATTTTCAGGGCAAACGTCAATACAACGTCCGCAAGTTATACAATCTTTATCAAGCACAATCGGGCTGTCGGATTCCGAGCCGTGCAGCGGTAAACGCAATACCTGAGGTTCCGGGCACACATTGTAACAGTCCATACAACGGTCGCAACGTTCTCTATCTACAACATTGATTTTGATTAAACTTTTTGCACCGATTAACCCGTAAGCCGCACCGATCGGACAGAGATGTCCGCACCAGCCGTGTTCCACCACCAACAAATCAAATAAGAACACTACGGCGACTAACCAAAGCGTTGCGCCTAATCCGAATACAAAAACCCTGCCTAATGCGGCAACGGGGTTAATCCATTCCCATAATAAGGTGCCGGAAACCGCGCTTCCCAACAGAATCATCACTAAAATCACATAGCGCAGATTACGCGGTAATTTCGCACTTTGACGGATACCTAATTTACGCCGCAACCAGGCCGCCGCATCGGTGACGATATTCATCGGGCAAACCCAGCTACAAAAAGCTTTGCTTGCAAAAACCGCATAAAAAGCAACAATAATTAATGCGCCGACAATCGTCGTCCATTCCGGCAAATAACCTGTCGCTAAACTTTCTGCGGTAATCAGCGGATCCGTCAACGGCACAACGTCAAACAACATACTGGAACTGTAATTGCCTTTTAAAATCCAGACGTTCCAAAGCGGGCCGCTCAGAAACATCAGAATAATGCTTAACTGGCTTAACCGACGTAAAATCAAAAAACGATAGGCATGCCACCAACCGAGTTTTTGACGGGCTTCCAAACCCGCATCTTTTGGTTTATTTGGGGTTGTTTTTACTGTTGCCATTATTTCACCCCTTTAGTATTTAAATCCAAATTAGGATAATGTTCGGGCGCGTCCACCGTAGTCGGATTCGGCACATAATCATAAGTTGCGCGGTTCGGGGTCGCCACTTTCACATCCGGTTGAACCTTCATATGCTGATAAACCGGTTCCACCTGACCTTCCGGCATACGCGCGTCAAAGGCAGGACGTAATCCGTCCGGATGTTGTTCCTCAAGTAAGGCTTTACCGGCATTTTGTTTTTCCTGCCAGCCTAAACGATAATGACGTCCCAACAAGCCTTTTGCCAAATCCATCGGCAGCACTTTAATCGCCGCCTCCTCCAATACGCAGGCCTGTTCGCATTTACCGCACCCGGTACAAGCATCCGAATGTACGGTTGGAATAAGTTTTGCGTGAATGCCGGTCCGGTCGTTGTGAATGCGGTCCAAGGTAATGGCTTTATCAATTAAAGGGCATACCCGATAACACACATCGCAACGCAAACCTTGCCAGTTCAGGCAGGTTTCGTGATCTAATAAAACCGCCAGTCCCATTCTTGCGTCATTAATATCCGTTAATTCCTCACTTAATGCGCCACTCGGGCAGGCATTCATACAAGGAATATCAGGACACATTTCACAAGGTTTGTCACGCGCGACAAAATAAGGCGTACCTGCTTCCATCGGCGATAATAGCGAAGCCAAATGCAGCATATCGTAAGGACAAGCCTGCACGCACTGACCGCAACGGGTACAAGCGGCAAGAAAATCCTTCTCAGCTAGAGCGCCGGGCGGACGCAAAGCCACACCTTCTTTAGCGTTAGCCTGATGTTGCTGTAATCCCAGAATCACACCAATACCGCAAACACCCGCCGCAGTTCTTGTGGCGTTCTTTAAAAATTGACGACGATTCGGATCCAATTTCATGTTATTTTCCTCTATCCTTCGTTCCCTCCACTTGTGAGGGAATTGTCCGTAGGGCTGAGGGGGATAAATTTACAAATTTGGGGAAAAATTCGACCGCTTGCCCCCTCCACCTTCGACACCTCCCCCCGCAAGCGGTGGGAGGGAAGGGTTAAATTATGCCTTAACCACTTTAACCGCACATTTTTTGTAATCGGTTTCGCCTGAAATCGGGTCTGTCGCGTCTAAAGTTAATTTATTGGCTAACTGACCGGCATCAAAGAAGGTTGTATAAATCAAACCTTCCGGACATTTGTTTCGACCACGGGTATCTAAGTGAGAAATCATTTCTCCGCGGCGGGTAATTAATTTCACTTTGTCACCGTGACGTAAGCCGCGTTTTTTCGCATCGGTCGGATGCATCCAGCAAAGGTTGTTCGGAAACGCTTTGTGTAACTCGGGAACGCGACGCGTCATGGTACCCGTATGCCAGTGTTCAAGTACACGACCGGTACATAACCATAAATCGTATTCTTCGTCCGGACTTTCCGCCGGCGCCTCATAAGGTACACCCAAGATAATCGCTTTTTTATCCGGATAACCGTAGAAAGACACTTCTTCGCCGGCTTTTACATACGGGTCGTAACCTTCGCGATAACGCCACAGGGTTTCTTTGCCGTCAACCACCGGCCAGCGTAAACCGCGAACCTGATGATAAGTATCGAAATCCGCTAAGTCATGACCATGGCCGCGACCAAAACTCGCATATTCTTCAAATAACCCTTTTTGTAAATAGAAACCGAAATCTTCCGCTTCATCATTGATGTAGCCAGGTACGTTAGTCGGAGTTTGGAATTTATTTACTTCGCCGTTCAGATAAAGCACTTCATATAGGGTTTTACCGCGGTATTCCGGCATTTGAGCCAATAATTCCTCACTCCAGACTTCTTCCGTTTTGAAATATTTAGAGAACTCGACAATCTGCCATAAGTCGGAACGGGACTGACCCGGGCCTTTCACCTGTTGACGCCAGAATTGAGTGCGACGTTCCGCATTACCGTAAGCGCCTTCTTTTTCCACCCACATACAAGTCGGTAAAATTAAGTCCGCGGCAACCGCAGAAGCCGAAGGATACGGATCGGAAACAACGATTAAGTTGTCCGGATTACGCCAGCCCGGGAAAATTTCTTCATTAATATTCGGACCGCCTTGCATATTATTGGTACATAGTTGCCATAAGAAATTAAGCTTACCGTCTTTCAAGGCACGGCTTTGCTGAACCGCGGGGAATCCCGGTTTATTAGAAATAGTGCCTTTTGGCAATTTCCAGATGTTTTCCGCGATTTCAACGTGTTTCGGATTAGTCACCACCATATCCGCCGGTAAACGGTGGACGAAAGTACCTACTTCACGCGCCGTACCGCAAGCCGAAGGCTGACCGGTTAAGGAGAACGGCCCGCAACCCGGTTTAGAAATTTTACCCGTTAATAAATGCACGTTATAAACCATGTGGTTTACCCACACACCGCGGGTATGCTGATTAAAGCCCATAGTCCAGAAAGACACAAGATTTTGTTGTGGATCCGCATACATTTTTGCCAGCGTTTCCAACTGATCTTTCGGTACGCCGGAAATGCGATGCGCTTCTTCCAATGTGTAGGGCGCAACGATTTTCTTAAATTCCTCAAAATCGGAATCATACATTTTGCCAGCTGTTTTACGGTTTTTCGCCGCCACTTCCAGCGGATGCTCCGGACGTAAACCGTAACCGATATCCGTTTCACCACGTTTAAATTTAGTGTGTTTATTAACAAAATCCCAGTTGACTTTATCGTTTTGGATAATGTAGTTAGCGATATAGTTTAAAATAGCCAAATCGGAATGCGGTTTAAAAATAATCGGCGTATCGGCAAGCTCAAAGGAACGGTGTTCAAATGTCGACATTACCACCACTTTTACTTTATCGCTTGAAAGACGCCGATCTGAAATACGGCTCCATAAAATCGGATGCATTTCCGCCATATTTGAGCCCCAAAGCACGAATGCGTCGGTTTTCTCGATATCGTTATAGCATCCCATAGGTTCGTCCATACCAAAGGTACGTAAAAAAGCAACGGCAGCGGACGCCATACAGTGGCGGGCATTCGGGTCGATGGTATTGGAACGAAGACCGGCTTTCCAAAGTTTTACTTTTGCATAACCTTCGAAAATCGTCGTTTGACCGGAAGAGAACATCCCGATTGCATTCGGATCTTTTTTCTCTTTTAAAATGGCTTTGATTTTATCCGCCATCACAGTGAAAGCCTGATCCCAGGAAACCGGCGTGAAATCCCCTTCTTTATGGAATTTACCGTCCTTCATACGCAATAACGGAGTTTGTACACGGTCGGCACCGTACATAATTTTTGACAGGAAATAACCTTTGATACAATTCAATCCGCGGTTTACTTCCGCATCCGGGTCGCCTTGGGTTGCCACCACACGGCCGTCTTTTGTACCGACCAGCACACTACAACCCGTACCGCAGTAACGACAAGGCGCTTTATCCCATCTGATACCCATGTCATCATCTGCAGCATGAACGTTTTTTACAGGAATCGTGATTCCTGCCGCCGCGGCTGCCGCAACCGCAGCGTTAGCTTTCATAAAATCTCTACGATTGAGTTCCATAATGTTTCCCACGTTTGAATTAAAAATAAAACCTATTGTTCCCCCCTCTCGGATAAGAGGTAAAACGCACTATTTTTCATCAAGATAATTTGAAATTAAAGACACCACGATCACTCCGCTTATATCTTTAACTTCATCGATTAAATCAGCTAAGGCAAGCTGTCTGCTACTTTCCAAGGTAACCACAAGTTTACCTTCTTCCAGCTTTTCACCGTGAATTTCAGCGGTCGGAATAGCTAAAATATCCGCTTTCACCTGTGAAAGTTTTTCCGGTCTGGCTTGAACTACAAGACTACACACATACCAGTTTTCGTTTAAATTAAAATTACTCATAAACTTCTTTAAATAGGGGGTTGATACGCCCGTTCTTTTGTTTTATCTCAACCTATTCGCCGGCTGACGTCGTCAAAACCTTGATTGCCAGTACCGGACAAACACTTAAACAAGCGCCGCAGCCGTTACAAAGCTCTAAATCAATTTGCGGTTTGGCGACCGAGCCGATTTCCCGTTTGAACCGAATGGCGCGACGCTCGCAATTATCCTCACAACTACGGCATTCCACCTGATTATTCGCCAGACAACCGGTTTGAATCTCAACCTTATGCTGCCAGGCAGCTTCTTCCGTCGGTCTGAAAACGGGTTGCCGGCAAACCTCAACACATTTCATACAGAAGGTGCATTCACCGCGACTGAACCGTACTTCGGGAAAATCACCGACGCCTTTTACCAGAATCTGCGTTTCACAGACAGCGATGCAATCGCCGCATCTGGTACAATCCGCCACGAATTGGGCTTCCGCTACCGTCCAAGGCGGTCTCACGCCAAGAAACCCCTGCTGCTTTACCGTTTCGGACTGTAATGACTTTAAAAATCCTCCGCGCAAAAATTGGCGCCGCGGCAATTCCCGATCCATCATTGCATATTATCCTATTAAACTTGCAACACTACTTTTACAGTTTGGAATTATCGGCTCTTGCTTGTCAATTAAGAACAACCCGAAAGGGGTATTTCAGCAAATAAAGTAGAATATTTGACCTAAATCAATTTCAATATTTCCCTTTGCTTACAATCTGTTAACAATTAATGTGAGCCAAATCACATTTTGTGATATATCAGTACTTTCCCCGCAAATAAAATTCGCAAAAAAACAACCGCACTTTTTATTATTTTTTGTGATCAGGCTCACATTTTTATTCTAATTCAAACAGAATAAGAAATATTCCTATAGCTTTCCCGTCGGATTCGCAAGGGATTTAGTTTGTTTTGTTCTAATATTTCCGGCGTAAAATTAATAATCTAATTGGAGCGAAATAAACTATGCTTAGTTTTTTAAATGAAGTGAGAAAACCGACACTTGATTTGCCGGTGGAAGAACGTCGTAAAATGTGGTTTAAACCCTTTATGCAATCTTATTTGGTTGTGTTTTTCGGTTATATGGCGATGTATTTAGTGCGTAAAAATTTCAATATCGCGCAAAACGATATGATTGAAACCTACGGTTTGACCAAAACCCAACTTGGGATGATCGGTCTTGGATTTTCCATCACCTACGGCTTGGGTAAAACTATCGTTTCTTACTATGCCGACGGCAAAAACACCAAACAATTCGTGCCGTTTATGCTGATTCTTTCCGCACTTTGTATGCTTGGTTTTAGCGCAAGCATGGGTGGCAGTAGCATTGCCTTGTTCTTAATGGTGGCGTTCTATGCCTTGAGCGGTTTCTTCCAAAGTACCGGTGGTTCTTCAAGTTATTCCACCATTACCAAATGGACGCCGCGTAAAAAACGCGGTACTTTCCTCGGTTTCTGGAATCTGTCTCATAATGTAGGCGGAGCTGCGGCAGCCGGTGTAGCGCTATTCGGTGCGCACGTATTCTTTAACGGTCATGTTATCGGTATGTTTATTTTCCCTTCTATTATTGCCTTGATTATCGGCTTTATCGGTTTGCGTTACGGCAGCGATTCGCCCGAAGCTTACGGTTTAGGCAAAGCGGAAGAATTATTCGGTGAAGAAATTTCGGAAGAGGACAAAGACGCCGAACAAAATCAATTAACGAAAAAACAAATTTTTGTGCAATATGTTTTGAAAAACAAAGTAATCTGGTTGTTATGTTTTGCCAACATCTTCCTTTACATTGTGCGTATCGGTATCGACCAATGGTCGCCGGTTTATGCCTACCAAGAATTAGGCTTCTCTAAAGATGCGGCAATATCGGGCTTTGCCCTATTTGAAGTGGGCGCCTTAGTGGGAACTTTCCTGTGGGGTTATTTATCCGATCTGGCAAACGGGCGCCGCGGTTTATTAGCTTGTGTGGCATTAGTATTAATCGTCTTCACTCTTGAGTTTTATCAATTTGCCAACAACGAAACCATGTATTTAGTGGCGTTATTCGCTTTAGGTTTCTTAGTGTTCGGTCCGCAATTATTGATTGGTGTGGCGGCAGTAGGTTTCGTGCCGAAAAAGGCCATCGCCGTAGCGGACGGTGTGAAAGGCACCTTCGCTTACTTAATCGGTGACAGCTTTGCTAAACTCGGTTTAGGTATGATTGCTGACGGTACGCCGATTTTCGGTTTGACAGGTTGGGACGGCACCTTCGCGGCCTTAAACTCATCCGCCTTAATCTGCATTGGATTACTTGCTTTTGTTGCGATTGCCGAAGAGAAAAAAATCCGTCGCTTAAAAAAAGCGGAAGCTTAATAATTTAAAATTTAAAAGTGCGGTAAAAATTGCGAAAGTTTTACCGCACTTTTTTTCAAAATGCTACAATTCGTCGTTCAAAAGCATATCCGGGAGAAATAACAATGATAAAAGTTGCTCTTATTGACGATCATGTAATTGTACGTTCGGGATTCGCACAATTACTCTCATTAGAAGAAGACATTGAAGTGGTGGGGGAATTCGGTTCCGCAAAAGAAACCCGTCAAAACCTGCCTCGCATAAAAGCGGATGTATGTATTATCGACATTTCCATGCCTGACGAAAGCGGTCTGGATTTGCTGAAAAGCATTCCTTCCGGCATTCATTGCATTATGCTAAGCGTAAATGACAGCGAAATGATTGTAAAAAAAGCGCTGGAACTCGGTGCAAAAGGCTATTTAAGCAAACGTTGCAGCCCGGAAGAACTGGTTCAGGCGGTGCGAACCGTCTATACAGGCGGCGTCTATTTAATGCCGGAATTAACCGTAAAACTGGTAACCAACAAAAACAACAATCCGATTCAACAATTAACTAAACGGGAGCTGGAAATCTGTGAATTGCTAATCCGGGGTTTGGGGGCGAAAGAAATCGGCGAACAGCTTGGCTTGAGTTTCAAAACCGTTCATGCCCACCGCGCGAATGCTATGAGTAAATTAGACGTCAAAAATAACGTAGAATTAGCCAATTTATTCCATCAATACAGCTAAATTAATCCTTATGAATGCGATAATCACGTTAATTTATAGCTGGTTTATCATGCTTTGCGCATATTTTTCCGTATGGGCGATTTCCGATTATCTGCTCGGTAATTCCTTACTCGCTTTGCTGTTTCTCCCTTTTGCCCTACGGTTAGGCATTAACCTTCATACGCCGAAGATTTTTTGGCTGGTGAGTTATTGCGCGGAATTCTGCATTCTAAGTTTGCTAATGTACGCCTCGCCCAACGAATATTATTTGCCGGCGATTATTTTGAGTATCGCAAGCCTTCCCGTTACCTTTATCGGGCAAAAATATTATCAGGGCAATGAAGCGAGAAAGCTTGCCGTTCAAGGTGTTATCGCCGTTTTTGTCAGTCTGCTTAACGGCATTGTCAGTTTTAGCTTATCCATTTCGTTTTTTTATACGTTTTTAACCAGCTTAACGGGTATGTTGCTTATTATGCCTGCCTGTTTTTTGGGCTACGATTATCTTTTCAAACGTAAATGGATTCCCCTTACCGCAAGTTTGGTACACAAACCCATTTCGTTGCGGGCAAAACACATTTTAATTTATATCCTATTGTTTTTATTGAATATTTTTATTCAAGTTGATATTCCCGAGGAATTCCACCGCTTTGCCTTATTCTTTTTAGCAATTCCCATCATTCTGCTCGCTTACCATTACGGCTGGCAAGGGGCTTTATTGGGCACTTTACTAAACAGTATCGCCTTAATCGCTTCTACCGGCAGTTTCTCACGGGGCGAATTAACCGACCTGTTTCTTTCTATTTCCGCCCAAACAGTCACCGGAATTTTCCTAGGGCTTGCCATTCAGCGGCAACGGGATTTAAACAACAGTTTAATGGTGGAATTAAACCGCAACCGCACGCTAACCCGACAATTAATTAATACGGAGGAATCGATCCGTAAAGAAATTTCCCGTGAATTGCATGACGAAATCGGGCAAAACATTACCGCAATCCGTACTCAGGCTTCAATAATGAAAAGGTTGGAAACTTCGCCTAAGATCGAGAAAGTCGGCAGTATGATTGAGCAATTGTCGTTAAATATTTACGATACCACCAAAGGGCTGCTAAACCGGATCCGCCCTAAAATGCTGGATGATTTAGAGCTTCAGCAGGCATTACAGAATCTGTTTCTTGAACTGGATTTAGAAAATCACGGAATTTCCACCGCACTTTTTTGGGAAAACAAACAAAACGAGCCCCTGGATCATATTCAGGAAATCACCCTTTATCGTCTATGTCAGGAAGGATTAAATAATATTGTCAAATACTCTCATGCAAGCCAAGTGATTATTTCCGTTTTAATTCGTAAAGACATTGAGCTTATTATTCAGGACAACGGTGACGGATTTAATCCGGAAACGGTGAAAAGCGGATTTGGCTTGCAGGGAATGAAAGAACGCGTCGATATTCTGTGCGGTAAATTTCAACTGATTTCCAAAGAGCGGTCGGTTTCGCCGCAACAACACGGCACAACCATCAAAATCACTTTACCTAGATTATAATTATGAATACAACATTTTCGCCCGAAATTAACCGCACTTATCGCTATTGGCGTATTCACCTGATGATCGCTATGTATATCGGCTATGCCGGTTTTTACTTAACCCGTAAAAGCTTTAACTTTGCCGTGCCGGAAATGATCAATAATCTCGGCATTGATAAAAATGACATCGGTATGATGGCGACGCTTTTTTATATCACCTATGGAGTGTCAAAATTCTTTTCGGGAATTTTTTCCGACAAATCCAATCCGCGCCATTTTATGGCTGTCGGGCTGATTATGACCGGGGTGGCGAATATTTTCTTCGGTTTATCCAGCTCCGTATTGATATTTACCGCCGTGTGGATTATCAATGCCTGGTTCCAAGGTTGGGGCTGGCCCGCTTGTTCAAAATTATTAACCACCTGGTATTCCCGTAACGAGCGCGGACGTTGGTGGTCTATTTGGAACACCGCCCATAATGCTGGCGGGGCGCTGATTCCGCTGCTTATAGGTTATGTAACTATTCATTACAGCTGGCGTTACGGCTTTGCTATTGCCGGCATTGTGGCCATTTCTATCGGTTTGTTTTTATTCTGGCGATTGCGTAATACGCCCGAATCCCTCGGTTTACCCAGCATCGGGCATTGGCGAAATGACGAATTAGAGCTTGCTCAAGAGGCGGAAGCACCAAATTTAAGCTGGCGTGAAACCTTAAACCGTTATGTATTCTTAAATAAATATATCTGGTTACTCGCATTAAGCTATACCTTGGTTTATATTGTACGTACCGCCATTAATGACTGGGGTAATATTTATCTCACCGAAAAATATCATTATGATTTGGTGTCCGCCAACAGTGCTTTAGCGGTTTTTGAAATCGGCGGTTTCTTTGGCTCTCTGGTTGCGGGTTGGGGATCCGATCGTCTTTTCTCCAGCAATCGCGGGCCGATGGCGCTAATTTTCGCTATTGGGATTTTCTTTTCAATTACCGCTCTTTGGCTGTTACCGACAGAAAATTACATTTTACAGACCGCACTTTTTTTCGTAGTCGGTTTTTTCGTATTCGGTCCGCAAATGTTAATAGGTATGGCGGCGGCAGAATGTTCCCATAAAAAAACACCGGGTTCAGCAACCGGCTTTGTTGGTCTGTTCGCCTATTTAGGCGCTGCCATTGCAGGCTATCCGCTGGCGCTTATTATGCAGCATTTCCACTGGACGGGCTTTTTTGTCTTCATTGCCTGTTCGGCTTCCGGTATTGCTCTGTTGCTGCTTCCGTTTTTAAAGGCGCAAAACTAATGAAAAGCTCAAGCAAGAAAGGTTTACTCATGAAAAGTTTACTGAGTTTTAAACGACTGACAAAACATTCGGTAACCACATTTATCGCCCATTATCTCTCGTTGATCATTATCTTAGCGGGCATTATTACGACCTTTTCTTTCGCTATTATGGGAAGCAACAAATCTGATGCGGAGCTAATTAATGTTGCCGGCTCCTTGCGTATGCAAAGTTACCGTTTAATCTATACGATGGAATATGAGCCGGAAAAAGTGGATATCGGTCTTCGCCAATATCGAATAAGTTTGCATTCCAATCCACTCGTGACCATTCACCATCATCTTTTAACTCCCGGCGATGTAAAACAGAGTTATTCGGATTTAGTGCGCCGTTGGCAGGAAATGGAAAATCTTGCCCGTACTAACCAACAGGAACAATATCGTAATCAAATTACCAGTTATGTGAATCAGCTGGATCAATTCGTTTACAGCCTGCAGCGTTTTGCCGAAAAGAAAGTGATTATTGCCGTGTTGGTAATTATTCTTTCTATGCTGCTGATTGTGGGGATCGCTTCTTATTTAATCTGGCATACCCATCAGGAAATTGTCAAACCGCTGAATCAACTTATGCGTGCCAGCACACAGATTGAAATGCGCCAGTTTCAGCATATTCTTTTAGATACCAAGCGTGACGACGAGCTAGGACGTCTGGCGAAATCCTTTACCCACATGTCTAACGAGTTACACAAACTCTATGCCAACTTAGAAGAAAAGGTTACGGAAAAAACGCAAAAAATCAATCAGGTCAATCGATCGCTAGCCATGCTTTATTATTGTTCGCAGGAATTAAGTGCCAGCGACCTTAACCGTAACAAACTGCTGCATGTTTTAAAACACGTAATGGCGACGGAACATTTGCGCGCTTTTGAGTTGGATCTGATTGAATTGCGCCAATGGAATATTACTTTAGGCGAACCTTCAGTGGCGCTAAGTTGGCAGGAACAAACCATTGGTTCGGAAGATAACAAGCTAGGCAGTCTTCGTTGGCAGGCAGGCTTGCCTTGTCCGGATACGAGAACCATGGAAAACATCGCACAACTTTTAGGCAGAACCCTTTATTTCAACCAAACACAACGCCAGCAACAACAATTATTACTGATGGAAGAACGTTCCATTATTGCCCGGGAACTGCATGATTCGCTGGCGCAGGTATTGGCTTTTTTACAAATTCAGCTGACCCTGTTAAAACACAACTTAAATAAAGACGACGATAAAGCAAAACGGCAAAGCTTACTGATTATTAAAGACTTCGAACAGGCGTTAAGCGACGGTTACATTCAGTTACGCGAATTATTAGCCACTTTTCGCTTGACGGTACAAGAAGCTAATTTAAAATTAGCTCTTGAGCAGGTTGTTGACTCTTTACGTAATCAAACCGATATTCAAATGACCGTCGATTGTTCATTACCGTCGCAGACCTTTAATCCTCAGCAACTCATTCATGCATTGCAAATTGTTCGCGAATCAACCCTCAATGCAATTAAACACTCAAAAGCCGATTTGATTGAAGTGATCGCCCATACAAATGAAGAAGGGGAGCAGGAATTAATAGTGCGTGATAACGGCGTGGGTATCGCCAGTCTGAACGAACCGGACGGCCATTACGGTTTGAATATCATGCAAGAACGCAGCCAGCAATTAAATGCCAAATTAACCATTAGTAACCGGGCGACCGGTGGTACTGAAGTCAAAATTACACTACCAAATACTTTAGCCTAACGAATAACATGATTATCAGAATAGCAAAAAAACAGGATTATCCGCAAATCATTGATATTTATAACCAAGCCATCCCGAGTCGCAGAATTACGGCGGATTTAGAGCCGGTAACAATGGAAAGCCGCAAAGACTGGTTTGAATTTCATCTGCATAGCGAACGGCACCCGATTTGGGTACTGGAAAACAGCATTATTAAAAATAATCAGGAAGAAAAGCAAATTTTAGGCTGGTGCACGTTTTCGCCTTTTTATCCCCGTGCGGCGTTCGACAACACGGTAGAAATCAGTATCTATTTAGATAATAAAGCGAAAGGAAACGGATACGGCTCCAAAATTCTACAATTCATGAAAGAGCAAATGATGTGCCGTGACATCAATACTTTAATGGCTTATGTGATCGAAGAAAACAATATAAGCAGAAAAGCTTTTGAAAAACAAGGGTTTAAACTTTGGGGGCGTTATCCTAATATTGCCAACATGGGCGATTGTTATCAAACCTTTTTGATGTATGGTTACCAAAGCGGAATTAAAAATTCATAACTTTTTTATGTTTAACTTGTATCCGGAAAAATTTTCCAAATTTTGACCGCACTTTTAAGCCCGATACCCCAAAGTAAAGGGCTTAAATTTTAAGGATAATTAACGGTATTTATCCAGCCATTTGTAATATTTTACGCCGATTTTGGTGGCGAGATTTTTCACAATTCGACCGCCATAAACCGACGGGCTTTTGAGACTCTCGAAAATGGCGAATCGTTCGTCATCGCCTTCAATGGCTTCCGCAATCAAGCGACCCGCCAAACCGGTTAACGCCACTCCATGCCCCGAATAACCGTGGGCATAAAAAATATTGGAGGCAATACGCCCTAAACAAGGCTTCGCATTAATGGTCATGTCGATAGGCCCCGCCCAGCCATAATCAATTTTCACATTCTCCAATTGAGGAAAAACATGCAGCATATTGTTACGCATTACCTGCACCATATCTTTATTGGAACTCGAATCGCTACCGAATAACAGGCGGTTATCCGCACTTAAACGATAATAATCCAATAATAAATTATTGTCGCAAACGGACATTCCATTGTTAATCACCGCATTTGCCGTTTCCTGATCCAAGGGTTCCGTGGCGATAATAAAGCTGTCTATCGGCAAAATTTTACGCGCCGTGCCGCGCTGAATACGTTTAGGCAGACTCGTCACATAAGCATTGGTTGCTAATACCACGTTTTCTGCCGTCACCGAACCTTCGGCGGTTTCCGCTATAACTTTGCTTTTTCCTACATCTAAATCTATTACCGGTGATTGTTCAAAAATCCGTACGCCTAAGTCCAGACAGGCTTTTGCCAAACCTAAACAATAGTTTAACGGGTGAAGATGGCCGGAATTACCGTCATATAAACCGCCTACATAAATATCGCTACCTAGATATTGTTTGAGTTCCGCTTTATTCCATAATTGCATATAGTCGTAAGCAAAAATCTCGCGACTTGTTTGTTCAATTGTGACGAGATCATCCATGCGACGATGATTCAACGCAAGGGTAGCGTAACCTTTTCGCCAATCGCACTGAATATTGTATTTGGCTATACGCTGCTCAATGATATCAATGGCTTCCAGGGACATTTCCCATAATTTACGCGCCTTTTCCAACCCCATATCATCAATGTATGCGTCCATACCGTCTTCGAAACCGTTAATTGCCTGCCCGCCGTTACGCCCCGAGGCACCAAACCCAATTCGCGCTCCTTCCAGTACAATCACGCTTTTTCCCCGTTCAGCCAGTTCAAGCGCTGCAGAAAGACCGCCGAATCCGGCTCCCACCACACATACATCGGCGGATTGGCCGCCCGTTAGCGTCGGTTGGGTAAAATCCTGGTTTCGAGTGTCGTAATAATAAGTTTTGATATGTTCTTGATAAGAAAATTTCAGCATAACCGGTTCTTTTAATAACAGCCGCCGTTTATTTTCATCAACAACGGCAACAAAATTTAATTGAAGGAAATCTTACTCCGCCGTACTAAGATGTCAACGGATAAGCGGAAAACGGAACATAACCGGTTAAAATATGATATAGTTTAAAGAGGTTTTACTCTGGGTCGGTAAAAATCCGATACATCCATGTTTTAGAGAACAGAGAGTAGGAGAAATTTTCGATTTTATTATGCTCAATCCCTGATTGTTCTCCCTTTCGGGTTATTGGAAAACGCCAACATTCAAAAAGTAGCACTTTTGTAACCGCACTTTTGAGGTATTTAAATGAAAAAACATTTCACCCGCTCCATCCAAACATTGCTTGTAACGGCAACCGCATTCTTCTCAACCGCTTCATTTGCAGCGCCCAAACAGTTGTATATCTACAACTGGACCGATTACATTCCTTCGGATTTAATTTCTAAATTTACTAGAGAAACCGGCATTAAGGTGAATTATTCCACCTTCGAAAGCAATGAAGAAATGTTTTCCAAATTGAAATTAACCATTAATAAACCGGGCTATGACCTTGTTTTTCCGTCGAGTTATTACATCAGCAAGATGGTGAAAGAAAATATGCTAACCCCCATCAATCACAGTAAATTAACGAATTTAAAACAAATCCCGTCTAATTTATTGAATAAAGATTTTGACCCGGCAAATAAATTTTCTTTACCTTATGTTTACGGTTTAACAGGAATTGGCATTAATACCTCTTTCGTAAATCCTGACGAGGTCACCGGTTGGGGCGATTTATGGAAAGAAAAATTCAAAGGCAAAGTGTTATTAACCGCCGATTCCCGGGAAGTATTCCATATTGCACTATTATTAGACGGAAAATCACCAAACACTCAAAATGAAGAAGAAATCCGTAACGCCTACCAACGTTTAACAAAAATACTGCCAAATGTAGCGGCATTTAACTCCGATACACCGGAACTACCATACATTCAGGGCGAAGTAGAACTCGGTATGATTTGGAACGGTTCGGCTTATATGGCGGAAAAAGAAAATCCGGCTATTAAATTTATTTATCCGAAAGAAGGCGCCATTTTCTGGATGGATAATTATGCGATTCCTAAAAATGCCCGTAACATCGAGGGAGCCCATAAATTTATCGACTTTATGCTTCGTCCGGAACACGCCAAAATCATTATCGAACGCATGGGATTTTCCATGCCTAATGAAGGTGTGAAAGTATTGCTAAAACCTGAAGACCGCGTAAACCCATTACTGTTCCCGCCGGAAGATGAAGTGAAAAAAGGCGTATTTCAGGCAGACGTAGGCGATGCAACCGACATTTATGAAAAATATTGGAATAAACTGAAAACCAACTAAACTCTTACTCACTTTAAAGCCTGATAACTTCACCAACCTTCAAAAATAACCATTTTTTTACCGCACTTTTACGTTAAAAAGAGCGGTGAAAAACAACAAGTTTTTTATTTAAATCCGTATAAGTAAAAGGTGAAGTCAACCGTCCTAAAGTAGAAAACAATTTGTTATACAGATTAAATAATTTTTGCCGATTTTCCCACGGTCTTTTCGGCTATTATTTCCGACATAAAAATAAGCCCTCTGAAAAGAGGGCTTAGGATTGAATCAAATTAACCGATTATGCTTTAGGACCGGCAGCAACTAATGCCTGACCTTCCGCCGTACCGGTATATTTTTCAAAGTTTTTCACAAAGCGACCTGCAAGATCTTGAGCTTTTTCTTCCCATTGCGCTTTATCCGCATAAGTATCGCGCGGATCTAAGATTGCAGGGTTAACACCAGGTAATGCTTTAGGAATTGAGAAATCGAAGATTGGTAATGAGCCCATTTCCGCTTTATCAATTGAGCCGTCTAAAATTGCATCAATAATACCACGGGTATCTTTAATTGAGATACGTTTGCCGGTACCGTTCCAACCTGTATTAACAAGATACGCTTCCGCACCTGATTCTTGCATACGTTTTACTAACACTTCGGCATATTGTGTCGGATGCAAGCTTAAAAAAGCCGCACCAAAACATGCAGAGAATGTTGGTGTAGGCTCTGTAATACCGCGTTCCGTACCCGCTAATTTCGCAGTGAAACCGGATAAGAAATAGTATTTGGTTTGTTCCGGAGTTAATTTAGACACCGGCGGTAATACACCGAATGCATCGGCAGACAAGAAGATAACTTTAGTTGCCGGACCAGCTTTAGAAACAGGTTTAACGATATTTTGAATGTGATAAATCGGATAAGAAACACGTGTATTTTCTGTTTTGGAACCGTCTGCATAGTCAACGTCACCGTTATCTAAAACAACCACGTTTTCCAATAATGCGTCACGTTTGATAGCGCCATAGATATCCGGCTCGTTTTCAGCGGATAAGTTAATGGTTTTCGCGTAGCAACCACCTTCGAAGTTAAATACGCCTTCATCGTCCCAACCGTGTTCGTCATCACCGATTAGTTGACGTTTAGGATCTGTTGATAATGTCGTTTTACCTGTGCCTGACAAACCGAAGAAAATTGCGGTATCGCCGTCTTTACCAACGTTTGCGGAACAGTGCATTGATGCAATACCACGAAGCGGTAAGAAGTAGTTCATCATTGAGAACATACCTTTTTTCATTTCACCACCGTACCAAGTACCGCCGATTAATTGAACGCCTTCTGTAATGTTGAACGCAACGAAGTTTTCGGAATTTAACCCTTGTTCTTTCCAGTTAGGATTTGTACATTTTGCACCGTTCATTACCACGAAATCAGGTTTGAAACCTTTTAATTCTTCCGCTGAAGGGCGGATAAACATATTTGTTACAAAATGCGCCTGCCATGCAACTTCAGTAACCACACGAACAGCTAAACGCGTATCTTTATTCGCGCCGCAGAATGCGTCAACAACAAATAAACGTTTACCGGAAAGTTGATCGGCAACTAAACCTTTCAAACTGTTCCAGGTATCTTGGCTCATTGGTTTGTTATCGTTTTTAACTTTTTCGCTGGTCCACCATACGGTATCTTTAGTTTTGTCGTCTAAAACGATATATTTATCTTTCGGAGAACGACCGGTGAAAATACCGGTATTTACAGCAACCGCTCCTTGATTAGTCACAGTACCTTTTTCATAACCTTCTAAACCTGGTTTGGTTTCTTCCGCAAAAAGAAGTTCATAGCTCGGGTTATACACAACTTCTTGTACATCATGAATACCTAAAGCACCAAGTTCTTGAGTTAATTGATTAAGATCTGTCATACATCACCTCATAAAATAAATTAAAAATAATAAAAACTAATGTCCCGCATTATAGGACAAAAGATACCTAAAAAATGTTATCTAGATCAAATTATTGGAAAATATATGAAAATAATTTTTGTTTAAAAAGTGAACGATATTGGTATTTTTCATAAAAATCAATATATTGTTATCCGTCACTATTTATGTAATAATTAATACATAAATAATTAAGATAACTCTAAAACATGGAACAGAAATTATCACCGAAGCAAAAAGGTAGACCTAGAACTTTTGATAGAGAAAAAGCGTTAGAATCGGCGCTTTTTGTTTTTTGGAATCAAGGTTATACAAATACCTCGATTGCGGATTTATGTAATGCAATTAACATAAATCCGCCAAGTTTATATGCTGCCTTTGGTAATAAATCACAATTTTTTATTGAAATATTAGATTACTATCGTCGGGTTTATTGGGATGTTATCTATGCCAAAATGGATGTTGAAAAAGATATTCATCGGGCGATTCATATATTCTTCCGGGACTCTGTTAACGTAGTGACAGTAGCAAATACGCCCGGCGGCTGTTTAAGTGCTGTTGCTACATTAAATTTATCGGCGGAAGAAACTAAAATTCAACAAAACATGAGACAGTTAAAATCCGATATTTTAAAACGTTTTGAGAACCGCTTAAAACGAGCGATTGTGGATAAACAATTACCGTCGCAAACCGATATTCCAGCATTAGCGCTAGCTTTACAAACTTATTTATATGGTATTGCCATACAAGCTCAAGCCGGTACAAGTAAAGATGATTTATTAAAAGTGGCATCGAAAGCCGGCTTATTACTCCCTAAATTAATTTAACAAGGAAATCCTTTATGAATCCTATTTTCAGTCCATTATTTCAACCTTACACCTTAAATAACGGTGTAGAAATTAAAAACCGCTTAGTGGTTGCCCCGATGACCCACTTCGGTTCAAATACGGACGGTACATTGGGCAAGCAAGAACATCGCTTTATATCAAATCGTGCCGGTGACATGGGAATGTTTATTCTTGCCGCAACCTTAGTCCAAGATGGCGGTAAAGCATTCCACGGTCAACCGGAAGCTATTCACACAAGCCAATTACCAAGTTTGAAAGCCACTGCGGATATTATTAAAGCGCAAGGTGCAAAAGCAATTTTACAAATTCATCACGGTGGTAAACAGGCAATTACCGAATTATTAAACGGCAAAGATAAAATTTCAGCCAGCGCCGACGAAGAATCCGGTACTCGAGCCGCAACTATTGAAGAAATCCACACTTTAATTGACGCTTTCGGCAATGCTGCAGATCTTGCCATTCAAGCAGGTTTTGACGGTGTAGAAATTCACGGCGCAAACAATTATCTGATTCAGCAATTCTACTCGGGTCATTCAAATCGCCGTACCGATGAATGGGGCGGTTCGCGTGAAAATCGTATGCGTTTCCCGTTAGCGGTAATTGATGCGGTAGTTGCGGCTAAAATAAAGCATCAACGTGACGATTTTATTATCGGCTATCGTTTTTCTCCGGAAGAACCTGAAGAATTAGGTTTAACTATGGAAGATACCCTTGCATTAGTTGATGTCTTAAAAGAAAAACCGTTACAATATTTACACATATCACTTTGGGATTTCTACAAAAAAGCCCGTCGAGGTGCAGATTCCAACACGGCTCGTTTACAGTTGGTACATGAACGTATCGGCGGAAAATTGCCGCTAATTGGTGTGGGTAACTTATTTACCGCCCAGCAAATTTTAGAAGCTTATCAAACCGGTTGGGCTGAATTCATTGCCTTGGGTAAAACCGTAATGGTTAACCCGAAAATCGCTACTATGATCTTAAACGGACAGGAAAATCAATTAATTACAGAAGTGGATGAAAATCAAGCGGATCATTATGGTTTCCCGGACTTCCTATGGAATGCAACCATGAGTGCCACACAGGCATGGTTGCCACCGGTAAAAGGAAAACCTTGGAGTCCATTAGATATTTAATTAAATAAAAGTGCGGTAAAATTTTCGGATTTTTCATCTGATCATATTTTAGATCTACAGGAATAAACTTGTATAAACGAGCATAGTTATATAATTACTGTATGCTAAACTTTATATCTGGTTGTAATAAAAATGAGAGTTCCCTACCGGAAACTCGGTATAGTAGACAAAATAGTTGGTAAAAAGTCCATTGAAGCCTTATATTATCTAGCTTTAATGGACTTTTTTGAAAATGAATAAAAAATTTGCCCAAATTGTCAAAAATCCAGCATTCAGAAATATGGTACTCAAAACCATATTCAACGTTACAAATGTAATGTCTGCAACAAAATATTTACGCTAAAAAATAAACTTGATTCTATAAAAATTTGGCATGATTACACGCTTGGTAAACAGACTTATAAGCAGCTTGCCGAGAGCTATCATTGCTCAGTCAGAACAATCCAAAGACATCTCTTGAAAGCGCCCAAAACACCTCTAAATTTACCACAAAATGAGATATTAAATATCGTCATGGATATGTAGTGGTAGACTAATTCCGCAGTCCTTAATAAGTGGTAAAATAACATCACAAATGAGGAAATATTATGAGAAGAACATTTAGCGCAGAATATAAAGCTGAAGCAGTAAAATTAGTGATTGAACGAGGATATTCGGTTTCTCAAGCTTGCCGAGAGTTAGGTGTGGGTGAAACAGCACTTCGTCGCTGGATAAGTCAAGTTCAAGCGGAGCAACAAGGTTACGTTTTAGCTGGTTCAAAGCCAATTAGCCCAGAACAACAACGAATTCGAGAACTTGAAAATCGTATTAAAGAACTTGAAGAAGATAAGGACATTTTAAAAAAGGCTACAGCGATTTTAATGTCACTCGAAAACAAAAATACCAAGTCATTACGACGTTAAAATCGCGAGGAATCAACCGGTTATGTGAACTATTTAGCGTGTCTGAAAGTGCTTACTACGCCCATTTGCGCACTGCCAAAAAGCCAGCGAAACACACAGCTTTAGCCGTTGAAATCAAGGCAATTTTTGATGCAAGCCGAAGTTCAGCAGGCAAACGAACGATTCAATCGCATTTGAAAGAGAAAGGTATTTTTGTGGGGTTGTATTTAATTCGTAAGTTAATGAATAAGCAAGGATTATTTAGTAAGCAACCGCAAAAATGGCGCAATCCTAGTAAAGGAAACAGTCAAGTTTTTGAGAATATACTAAGTCGAGAATTTACGCCTGATAGCCAAACGACCGTGCTATGTGGTGACACGACCTATATAAAAATCAATGGGATATGGTGCTATTTAGCCGTGGTAATTAATTTATTAAATCGTCAAGTCGTCGGTTGGAAGCTAAGTCGCTATCATGATAGTGAGCTGGTTAAAGATGCACTGAATCATGCGATGCTGAATATTGAACGCACGGAGCGAATGTTGTTCCATTCAGACCAAGGTAGTATTTATGGCAGTGAAATCTTTACTGATTCAGTTAAGAAACATGGGCTTACACAAAGTATGAGCCGTCGTGGTAACTGTTGGGACAATGCGCCGATGGAGCGTTGGTTTCGGAGTTTTAAATATGAATGGATGCTGAAAGGTGGTTATAGTGATTTTGAAAGTGCTGTAAATGATGTGAGAGAATATGTGATGTATTATAATCACATTCGCCCACATAGCTATAATCAAGGTCTATCTCCGATTTTAGCAAAAACAACTTATCGGAGACTGTTAAATTAGTTGACCACTACAATACGACCTTTTTCGGAAACGAGTTTGGTGTATTGGTACTTATGGACAGCCTTTCTAAAAAGGTTGTTTATCACAAGATTGTCAATGCGGAAAGGGTCATTTATTATCGTAAAGCAATCAATGAATTAAGAGAGAAAGATTATAAAATTCAATCAATTACCTGTGACGGAAGGCGTGGTTTGCTGAAAGATATTCTTAATACGCCGATTCAAATGTGTCAATTTCATCAAGTGGCTATTGTAATTCGTCGGATTACTCGAAAACCAAAATCAGAGGCGGGAAAGGAATTAAAAATCTTAATTAAAACGCTTAAAACGAGCAGTAAAAATAAGTTCTATATCAATCTTCATCATTGGTATTTAAAGCATAAAAACTTCTTAAATGAACGTTCAAGCATACCTGATAAAGCGGGCAAATATCCGTTTAAACATCGAAATCTTCGGAGTGCGTATTCAAGTTTAAAACGACATGAAGAGTTCCTTTTTACCTTTGAAAAATATCCTGAATTAAAGATAGAAAAGACGACAAATCGGCTGGAAGGGCTGTTTAGTGAACTGAAGCGTAAATTAGCGCTTCATAATGGGTTATCGAAGAAAAATAAGATTATGTTTATAAAGGATTTTTTAAATGAAAAGAGTTGATTAATTATTAATAAAAATAAAAAACCAACTCATTTGTCTACTAGGGCATAGGGATCTCAAAATTACCAACTATTTTGTCTACTATGCCGGAAACTCTCATTTTTTACAACAAGTTGTTAGTTAGTTGTAACCAAATTTATGGTCTTATTAAATACTTATATTAAACATTCATGTTTAATTTCTCTAAAACCGGCTTCAACTAATTTTCTGTTCAAAACTAATAAAGCACTCTTTTTTTCGGATTTAGTTAATAAACTTACATGCTTATTTTTCAATGCCGCTTGAAATAGCCAAAATAACTCAACATTAACCGAAAACCCGTGAACTTTTAATTTTACAAAACAATTAGAAATTCCTGCTGATTTAAATTCTTTGACATTATTAATCCCTATTTTTGCCAATAACCTTTCATGCTTAATGGATAAATTGGGTAACTCCTTTATTCTTTCTTTTTTAGCAATATTTAAATCTAAAATTTTTCTTTGCTGCTGTTTAATAGATAAAATTACTAAAGTTTTAAATTCTTCTTCATTATCAACCAAAGCTCTAGGTAAACGATAATAACTTGAAATTGCTAAATTGGTATTTTTGTTGAATATATCCCAGGATACAGCTCCAAGCTTCTCCACATATTCTACAAGCTGGTTTTCAGCTTTTAAAAAGAAATTGTCATCTATAACAATACCAAACATTACTTTTCTATAAAACAGACCATATCCTACAAACAGATGTTTAGCGGTCACTTCATTTTCAAGAAAACTATTCAGAATGGTTCTTATCCATTGTGTATCTTTGTTTGTTCTATTCATAACTCGATTATTTCCTTTAATCTGTTGATAAAAAAGATAAAAAAGATAGTGATTTTGATTTAGGTTTATTACCTGAATAGAGTTATACCATAAACTTATAAAAATAGTGTAGTTTTACGTTTAATTTTGCGATACGGATCGCAAAATTAAAATTTATTTAGGTAAATCCTGAAAAAATTGATCATAAAATGATCAATTAATACATTAAATTTTTTAGCGTTTTGGTATCTTGCATAAAAGGCAGGAAATATTTTTTATATTTTTTTAAACACATTGACTATTTTATAAAAATTCTGCGCGGAATATTAGTCTCCCGAGAAAATTTTAAACCGTTTGAAATAAGAGAAAAAGCAATATTTTATTGGTACTGTTATCTATCGGGAAATTTATGCGGGACTAGCAGAATTATTTGATGAAAAAGGGCTTATCACATAGCTCAACAAAAGTAATGCGAAAATTGCGGCATCATAAGTTAGAGAGAAGTGGAAAGATTTCGATTAATCACTACTTACGAATATCACTCATAAAGTGATGCTCAAGAACATTTAGATGATTGGAAAGCGGATAGGATAGCAGGTATACCTATTGCTTACCTTAATTAAGTTGTTTTTTGATAGCCAAAATTACATAAAAAGTGCGGTAAATTTTCCTACAGTTTTGCGCCTACGTGCGTCAGTGACGGTGATGACGCGCCGGTTCAGTTAGTAGGTATGGTGTGAGCACAAGCACAAAAAAAGCCCTCATCTCTCGATGGGGGCCTCTCTTCATAACAACCTGGCGGTGACCTACTCTCACATGGGGATACCCCACACTACCATCGGCATAACAGCGTTTCACTTCTGAGTTCGGCATGGATTCAGGTGGGACCACTGCACTATCGCCGCCAGGATAATTCCGTTTCAGATACTGACCGCGGATTCTTCTCTCCGCTATCACTAGCCTACTTCTAGTCTTCTACTCTTTTATTCTCTAAAATTAAAAACAAGCCGATTCCCTGACTACTTACTTATTCCGTAATAACTTTCACTACCAAAAACACTTGAGCGTTGTATGGCTAAGCCTCTCGGGCAATTAGTACCGGTTAGCTCAACGTCTCGCAACGCTTACACACCCGGCCTATCTACGTCGTCGTCTCCAACAACCCTTACAGTATTAAATACTGGGAGAACTCATCTCGAGGCAAGTTTCGTGCTTAGATGCTTTCAGCACTTATCTCTTCCGCATGTAGCTACCCGGCAATGCGTCTGGCGACACAACCGGAACACCAGTGATGCGTCCACTCCGGTCCTCTCGTACTAGGAGCAGCCCCTCTCAATTCTCCAACGCCCACGGCAGATAGGGACCAAACTGTCTCACGACGTTTTAAACCCAGCTCGCGTACCACTTTAAATGGCGAACAGCCATACCCTTGGGACCTACTTCAGCCCCAGGATGTGATGAGCCGACATCGAGGTGCCAAACACCGCCGTCGATATGAACTCTTGGGCGGTATCAGCCTGTTATCCCCGGAGTACCTTTTATCCGTTGAGCGATGGCCCTTCCATTCAGAACCACCGGATCACTATGACCTGCTTTCGCACCTGCTCGACTTGTCCGTCTCGCAGTTAAGCTTGCTTATACCATTGCACTAACCTGACGATGTCCGACCGTCATTAGCAAACCTTCGTGCTCCTCCGTTACTCTTTGGGAGGAGACCGCCCCAGTCAAACTACCCACCAGACACTGTCCGAGTACCCGTTCCAGGCACTTCGTTAGAACATCAAACGTTAAAGGGTGGTATTTCAAGGATGGCTCCACGATAACTGGCGTTACCGCTTCAAAGCCTCCCACCTATCCTACACATCAAAATTCAAGGTTCAGTGTCAAGCTATAGTAAAGGTTCACGGGGTCTTTCCGTCTAGCCGCGGGTACACCGCATCTTCACGGCGATTTCAATTTCACTGAGTCTCGGGTGGAGACAGCCTGGCCATCATTATGCCATTCGTGCAGGTCGGAACTTACCCGACAAGGAATTTCGCTACCTTAGGACCGTTATAGTTACGGCCGCCGTTTACTGGGGCTTCGATCAGGCGCTTCTCTTGCGATAACGCCATCAATTAACCTTCCAGCACCGGGCAGGCATCACACCCTATACGTCCACTTTCGTGTTTGCAGAGTGCTGTGTTTTTAATAAACAGTTGCAGCCAGCTGGTATCTTCGACCGGTTCAACCTTCAAGGGTATACCTCTACAATCTACGCCGGCGCACCTTCTCCCGAAGTTACGGTGCTATTTTGCCTAGTTCCTTCACCCGAGTTCTCTCAAGCGCCTGAGTATTCTCTACCTGACCACCTGTGTCGGTTTATAGTACGGTTTATTATAATCTGACGCTTAGTGGCTTTTCCTGGAAGTGTGGTATCGGTTACTTCGGCACCTTAGCGCCTCGTCATCATCTCTCGGTGTTGATAAGCGTCCGGATTTGCCTAAACGCTCCACCTACCAACTTAAACGACCATTTCCAACAGGTCGATAACCTAACCTACTCCGTCCCCACATCGCAATTATAACAAGTACGGGAATATTAACCCGTTTCCCATCGACTACGCTCTTCAGCCTCGCCTTAGGGGCCGACTCACCCTGCCCCGATTAACGTTGGACAGGAACCCTTGGTCTTCCGGCGAACGGGTTTTTCACCCGTTTTATCGTTACTTATGTCAGCATTCGCACTCGTGATACGTCCAGCAGCCCTCTCGAACCACCTTCTTCCGCTTACACGACGCTCCCCTACCCAACAGGCGTATCACTAATATTCCTCACGCTCCACTCGCGCCTTTCTGTTCGCTCTCGCTTACAGCCGACTCAACGTGTTGGTCGCTTAACCAACTTGCTCTCTTCCTTCGCAAGTTGTTAATCGTAAGGCGTATTAGTGATACGCCTGATGCCGCAGCTTCGGTGCTATATTTGAGCCCCGTTACATCTTCCGCGCAGGCCGACTCGACTAGTGAGCTATTACGCTTTCTTTAAATGATGGCTGCTTCTAAGCCAACATCCTAGCTGTCTAAGCCTTCCCACTTCGTTTCCCACTTAATATAAACTTTGGGACCTTAGCTGGCGGTCTGGGTTGTTTCCCTCTCCACGACGAACGTTAGCACCCGCCGTGTGTCTCCTATGCATTACTCTTCGGTATTCGCAGTTTGCATCGGGTTGGTAAGCCGGGATGGCCCCCTAGCCGAAACAGTGCTCTACCCCCGAAGGTATTCACATAAGGCTCTACCTAAATAGATTTCGGGGAGAACCAGCTATCTCCCGGTTTGATTGGCCTTTCACCCCCAGCCACAGGTCATCCGCTAATTTTTCAACATTAGTCGGTTCGGTCCTCCAGTTAGTGTTACCCAACCTTCAACCTGCCCATGGCTAGATCACCGGGTTTCGGGTCTATATCATGCAACTCGACGCCCAGTTAAGACTCGGTTTCCCTTCGGCTCCCCTATTCGGTTAACCTCGCTACATAATATAAGTCGCTGACCCATTATACAAAAGGTACGCAGTCACCCTCGCGGGCTCCCACTGCTTGTACGTACAAGGTTTCAGGTTCTATTTCACTCCCCTCACCGGGGTTCTTTTCGCCTTTCCTTCACAGTACTGGTTCACTATCGGTCAATCAGGAGTATTTAGCCTTGGAGGATGGTCCCCCCTTCTTCAAACAGGATTTCTCGTGTCCCGCCCTACTTCTCGCAAGCTCAGTACCACACAATGATTTTCAAGTACGGGGCTATCACCCTGTGCCGCCCGGCTTCCCAGCCGGTTCCTCTAATCCTCATGCTATCACTTGCCGGCTCTTACGCTTTCGCTCGCCGCTACTGACGTAATCTCGGTTGATTTCTTTTCCTCGGGGTACTTAGATGTTTCAGTTCTCCCGGTTTGCCTCAATAACCTATGGATTCGGTTATTGATAGTAGATTCTTCATCTACTGGGTTGCCCCATTCGGATATCTTGGGTTAGACGCTTCTTATCAACTCACCCAAGCTTTTCGCAGATTAGCACGTCCTTCTTCGCCTCTGATTGCCAAGGCATCCACCTTGTACGCTTAATCACTTAACCATACAACCTCAAGTATTCTCATACCTGTGTCGTTCGTTATTACTAAACACTTGACCGCTTTTGCTCGGCCAAGATTTTTTTATACTCAGACTTTCTTTTCAGAAAATCTCTCAGTTTTTCAGCTTGTTTCCAATTTTTTAAAGAACAAAAAGACAATAAAAATCATCTTTAAATGGCGTCCCCACGGGGATTCGAACCCCGGTTACCGCCGTGAAAGGGCGATGTCCTAGGCCTCTAGACGATGGGGACAACAGTTAAAGCGGATCTCTCGACGCCTTCGCTTGTTCCGCGCTTTTCTCCTTTTATTACCAGACCTAGATGATAATAAAAAAGTGCGGTCGTTTTCTTCTCTTTTTCTATCAAACAATCTGTGTGAACACTTGCCAGTCGCCTAAAACTTAGTAAGGAGGTGATCCAACCGCAGGTTCCCCTACGGTTACCTTGTTACGACTTCACCCCAGTCATGAATCATACCGTGGTAAACGCCCCCCCCGAAGGTTAAGCTATCTACTTCTGGTACAACCCACTCCCATGGTGTGACGGGCGGTGTGTACAAGGCCCGGGAACGTATTCACCGCAACATTCTGATTTGCGATTACTAGCGATTCCGACTTCATGGAGTCGAGTTGCAGACTCCAATCCGGACTACGATGCACTTTCTGAGATTCGCTCTACCTCGCGGTATCGCCGCCCTCTGTATGCACCATTGTAGCACGTGTGTAGCCCTACTCGTAAGGGCCATGATGACTTGACGTCATCCCCACCTTCCTCCGGTTTGTCACCGGCAGTCTCCTTTGAGTTCCCATCTTTACATGCTGGCAACAAAGGATAAGGGTTGCGCTCGTTGCGGGACTTAACCCAACATTTCACAACACGAGCTGACGACAGCCATGCAGCACCTGTCTCAGAGCTCCCGAAGGCACTCCCGTATCTCTACAGGATTCTCTGGATGTCAAGAGTAGGTAAGGTTCTTCGCGTTGCATCGAATTAAACCACATGCTCCACCGCTTGTGCGGGCCCCCGTCAATTCATTTGAGTTTTAACCTTGCGGCCGTACTCCCCAGGCGGTCGATTTATCACGTTAGCTACGAGCACCAAGCCTAAAGCCCAATCCCCAAATCGACAGCGTTTACCGCGTGGACTACCAGGGTATCTAATCCTGTTTGCTCCCCACGCTTTCGCATATGAGCGTCAGTATCTTCCCAAGGGGCTGCCTTCGCCTTCGGTATTCCTCCACATCTCTACGCATTTCACCGCTACACGTGGAATTCTACCCCTCCCTAAAGTACTCTAGACTCCCAGTCTGAAATGCTATTCCCAGGTTAAGCCCGGGGCTTTCACATCTCACTTAAAAGTCCGCCTGCATGCCCTTTACGCCCAGTTATTCCGATTAACGCTCGCACCCTCCGTATTACCGCGGCTGCTGGCACGGAGTTAGCCGGTGCTTCTTCTGTGATTAACGTCAATTGCTTGTCCTATTAAAACAAACACCTTCCTCGTCACCGAAAGAACTTTACAACCCGAAGGCCTTCTTCATTCACGCGGCATGGCTGCATCAGGGTTCCCCCCATTGTGCAATATTCCCCACTGCTGCCTCCCGTAGGAGTCTGGACCGTGTCTCAGTTCCAGTGTGGCTGGTCATCCTCTCAGACCAGCTAGAGATCGTCGGCTTGGTAGGCCTTTACCCCACCAACTACCTAATCCCACTTGGGCTCATCTTATGGCGGGTGGCCCGTAAGTCCCACCCTTTAATCCGAAGATATTACGCGGTATTAGCGACAGTTTCCCGTCGTTATCCCCCTCCATAAGCCAGATCCCCAAGCATTACTCACCCGTCCGCCACTCGTCGGCAAAGAAAGCAAGCTTTCCTCCCGCTACCGTTCGACTTGCATGTGTTAAGCCTGCCGCCAGCGTTCAATCTGAGCCATGATCAAACTCTTCAATTTAAAAAGTTCAATCGCTCAAAATACTGACTATAAATCATTAATTAAATTAACTTTATTCAGCACTCTAAGTCTTGTTTAAATTTTTTGTTTAAACGAATCTTTCAAGTGCCCACACAGATTGTCTGATAAGTTGTTAAAGAACAAAAAAGAACGACGCACCGGATTGTTGTTAGTTCTCACAACGGTGCGTCGTTGTGTGAGGCGTATTATAGGGATTTCGACTCCCTTTGCAAGCTTTTTTTGTCAAAAAATTTAAAATATTTCCCGCCTGATTATTTAATATTCAAAATGAGTTGTTTTACTCCTTATTTATGAGTAAAGTGATTTTTTATTGAACCATAAATAGGTATAAAAAATGAATTATAAAAATGTAATTGGTTTCGGTGTTGCCGGAAATTTTGCCGGACATTTGGAGCAAGCCGGTGAAGCAAATGATTTTTTAGCGGTAAAAACTCAAGAGGCAGTTCAACCCAAAGCGATTTTTCCTTTTTATGTACCTTCGGAAAAGGCCGGATTTCTGTCCGTCTATCCTTTAAGTTCGAATAAATTGCGTTTTCCTGATAATTCCGGTGACAATTTACAAATAGAGCCGGAAATTGCCATTCTTTGTCATGTTATCTACCAGAACAACCAAGTTGTAAAACTTATCCCTTATTCTTTCGGTGCGTATAATGACTGTTCCATCCGCCGTCCCAATGCGAATAAAATCTGTGAAAAGAAAAACTGGGGCGCAGAAACTAAAGGTTTATCCGATACATTAATTCCCTTAACCTCTTTCGAATTAGGCGGTGAAATTGATAAATACCGTATTGCCTGTTTCCATCGACGGGAAGAAAAAACGGAAATTTATGGCCTGGACAGCCCGGCTTTAGGTTATAGTTATTTTCATACGAAATTATTGGATTGGATCGTTGATCGTATGAACAACCAACCCGATCAAGGTCCGATGAATAATATTGCCGAACTTTTAGCTATTGCCGACTATCCGACGGAAGCGATCATTAGTATTGGCGCGACTCGCTATACCGAATTCGGCGAATCTCATTATCTGCAAAAAGGCGATACCAGTATCGTGGTTGTCTATAATGGTGAAAAATATACTAAACAGCAGATTCTTGAAATGGCTCAGGCGCAATCTTTCCCTGACGATATATCCGCATTAATTCAGCAAGTGATTAAATAATAAAAAAGTGTGGTATTTTTTACCGCACTTTTTTACTTTTTAGGTTAATAATCCAAACTATCCAGTATATCTAAGGCATCGGCAAGTTTTTTAACCGTAAAAACTTGCATATTTTCTACCGCACTTTTCGGTTTATTACCGTAAGGAACGATGGCTCGTTTGAAACCATGTTTTGCCGCTTCGGATATACGTTCCTGACCGCTCGGTACAGGGCGGATTTCCCCCGCCAAGCCGACTTCGCCAAAAACAACCAAATCCTGCGGTAACGCACGATTGCGAAAACTAGAAATAAGCGCTAATAGTAAGGCCAGATCTGCACTGGTTTCGGTCACTTTTACTCCACCGACCACATTCACAAAGACATCCTGATCCGCCATTTGTAATCCGCCGTGACGATGCAAAACCGCCAGCAGTAATGCAAGACGATTTTGTTCCAAACCGACGGCAACGCGTCTTGGGTTTGCCAGCATAGAATGATCCACCAGCGCCTGAATTTCTACCAGTAAAGGACGAGTTCCCTCCCACAAAACCATAACTGAGCTGCCGGGGGTTTGTTCTTCCCCGCGGCTCAAAAAAATTGCGGATGGATTTTTCACTTCGCGTAGCCCTTGTTCCGTCATACCAAAAACACCGAGTTCATTCACCGCGCCAAAACGGTTTTTATGGCTGCGTAAAGTGCGGAAACGAGAATCCGATTCACCTTCTAATAATAAAGAACAGTCAATGGCGTGTTCCAATACTTTTGGCCCGGCTAATGTACCGTCTTTGGTCACATGCCCGACCATAATAATAGCGACCTGACGGGTCTTGGCATAACGGGTGAGAAACGATGCGCATTCCCGTACTTGGGCGACCGAACCGGGAGAAGACTGAATATCCGCTAAATGCATAACCTGGATGGAATCAATAACCAGAATTTGCGGTTTAAGCTGATCCGCCAGGCTACAAATTTGCTCTACCGATGTTTCGGATAACATTTGAAGACGGTCAGTGGGCAAGCCTAAACGGTTCGCCCGCATTGCAACCTGTTGCAAGGATTCTTCTCCCGTCACATAAAGTGCGGTCATATTTCGGGCTAATCCGCACATCACTTGAAGCAGCAAAGTTGATTTCCCGGCCCCCGGATGCCCGCCGATCAAAATAGCGGATCCGGGTACAATACCGCCGCCTAATACGCGATCCAATTCTTTAAATCCGCTTGAAAAACGAGGTGTTTCCTGTAGGTTGATTTCCGCTAAGGTTTGAATTTTTGCCTGAGTTTCACCCGCATAACCGCTAAAGCGATCATTTCTGTTAGCAGGCTGTTTTGCTGAAACCAAACGGACTTCGCTGATAGTATTCCATGCTTTACAGGCTAAACATTGCCCCTGCCAGCGGGAATATTCGGCTCCGCAATCATTGCATACATAAGCGGTCTTCGGCGCTTTTGCCATTTGAGTTACTCCATAGTTAAACGAATTAAATTGAGCATACGACGAACATAACCAGCTTCATGTAACAAGGCGATTAATTTCGTCAGCGCTAATAGGTTATCTTTGGTTTCGCTGTGCAGACGAATTAAATCCCGAATTTGATTAAATAAATAATTGTTACTTTCCGTTAATTCGCTAATAACCGAGTCATCAACATTCTTACCTTGCGCCAATTTTTCGTTAACGATCCGTCCTAATAAATTAGGTTGCTCAATATAATGATGATACAAATTAAAAAATGCACCGATTCGTTCTACGCTAGTGAGAAAATTCCGTGCAAAATAATCCGCCTTTAATGCCACCGTTTCTTCGACCAGCTGCTGCTCATGATGGAATAACGCCTTTAATTGTGCGGTCAAATTTCCGTGATTTTCTTCCGATTTAAGAATGTCGCGCCACTTATCCAGCCAATCGACAGGTTTCCGGCTCTGATTATAAGCTAATTGATAACCTCGTTTCGCTTTGCTCAATGCGCTTAAACGTACGCCATCGGTTAAATTTAACCCGGCAACAAAGGATAATAAATCCGCAACATTTCCTTTCTTTAATTCAAATTCCAACTCTGAAATAATTTCCGTTTTTTCACCTGACTTAATTTCGCCCCGATCTAAAGCGACTTCTATTTGTTCTCGGTTTTCCCCTTCCAGCAACCAAATATGACGTTCAAAATCCGTGTTGAAAACCGGTTGAACTTGTAAGTCTGCGGGTAATTTAGGCAAAGTTTCATTAAAAATTGAAAGTTTGGATAAATCGGGCGCATCCGACTCAAGTTCGACATTATATTCCGGACGTATATGCAATCCGCCGAGAACGTTTCCGTTCGTCTTTAACGTCATCGTAAACCGATCGTTTTCCCGGCGTACGCGCAGCCCCATTTTTTGATGAGCGAAGTAACCATCGGCACTATCATAATAACAATTGGCAAGAAAAGTTTTCTTCTGCGCCAAAATAGGATATCGGGCTATTTCCTGTACCAAAATATCAGCGGCCCGCGGGCTTACGGCTAACTTCAATTCTATTTCATCACTCATATCTGTTCCTTTACTATTCCTTATTTGAATGGGATTGAAGTCAATCACCCGTGCATTATAAATCTTTTTCAATTTAAACCGTGTATTTTTGCGAAACATTAGGGTAATATGCACGAAAATTTTGATCAACAACTCATTTTCTCGGAGTTAATTTATGGCAATAAACAATATCTTAGGATTATTTGCACATTCGCCTTTAAAACCGCTACAACGACATTCAGACAAAGTCACGGAAGCCTGTAGTTTACTCGTTCCTTTCGTCGAAGCGGTTTTCCAAGACGATTGGGTTAAAGCGGAAAATATCCAAGCTCAAATTTCAGAAACAGAACGAGAAGCGGATACCTTAAAACGCGAGATTCGTTTAAAGTTACCTCGCGGGTTATTTTTGCCTATCGATAGAACGGATTTATTAGAACTGGTTACTCAGCAAGATAAATTAGCCAATTATGCAAAAGATATTGCAGGTCGTATGATCGGTCGTCAATTTAAAATCCCAACCGAAATACAAGCGGATTTTATGGCGTTTGTTTGCCGTAGCCTGGATGCCACCGTTCAAGCCCATCGCGTAATTGAAGAAATGGATGAATTATTGGAAACCGGATTCAAAGGACGCGAATTAAATCTTGTGAATACAATGATTACCGAATTAGATAAAATTGAAGACGATACGGATCAAATGCAAATTAAATTGCGTCTCATGCTGCGTCAAATCGAAGATCGTTTTAATCCGATTGATGTGATGTCTTTATATAAAACCTTTGAGTGGATTGGTGTGCTTGCCGATCAGGCGCAACGTGTTGGTTCCCGAATTGAACTAATGCTGGCTCGCTCATAACGAATGAACACAACATAGGGAATTAACTATGGAATTACTGCATAATTATGGCACAGTTATTATCTTTATCACTGCGGCCTTTGCATTTTTTATGGCATTTGGTGTCGGTGCTAACGATGTATCAAATGCCATGGGAACATCGGTAGGTTCCGGCACAATTACCGCCAGACAAGCCATTTATATCGCACTCATCTTTGAAGCCGCCGGGGCTTACTTAGCCGGCGGTGAAGTAACGGAAACAATAAAAAGCGGCATTATTGATCCTATGGACTTTGTCACCCATCCGGATACCTTGGTGTTGGGTATGATGTCGGCTTTATTCGCTTCCGGTTCTTGGTTATTAATCGCCTCCCGTTGGGGATGGCCGGTTTCCACCACACATTCGATTGTCGGCGCAATTGTCGGTTTCGGTTGTATTACCGCCGGTGCTGGCGCAGTAAAATGGAGTGCGCTCACAGGTATCGTCGGCAGCTGGTTCATTACGCCCTTTATCGCCGGTGTGTTAGCGTACGGTATTTTCTTCTGTATTCAAAAATTAATTTTTGATACCGAACATCCGCTGCGAAACGCACAAAAATACGGGCCGCACTTAATGGGTGCGACAGTATTTATTATTTGCATCGTAACCGTTGCCAAAGGTTTAAAACATGTAGGATTAAATTTAACCGGATTAGAAACCTTATTAATTTCTATTGCCCTAAGTTTAGTCTCTGTTGTCATCAGCTACTTTTATTTTCGTAGCAAAAAATTCATCAAAAAGGTGCATAAAGGCGTTTTTGGCGGCGTAGAACACGTCTTTAGCATTTTAATGTTAATGACAGCTTGTGCAATGGCATTCGCTCACGGTTCAAACGATGTGGCAAATGCTATCGGACCACTGGCTTCTGTCGTCACTATCGTAGAAAGCGGCGGCGACATCGCAGCCAATGCACCTATTGCCTGGTTGGTTTTACCGCTAGGAGCCGCAGGTATTGCCGTGGGTTTAATCGTTATGGGTTACAAAGTGATGGCAACTATCGGCACAGGTATCACAGATCTCACACCAAGCCGAGGATTTTCCGCCCAATTTGCTACCGCCGCAACGGTAGTTGTAGCATCGGGAACGGGCTTGCCTATTTCAACTACACAAACGCTAGTGGGAGCAGTATTAGGTATCGGTTTTGCGCGAGGTATCGCCGCATTAAACTTAACCGTAATCCGTAATATTATAGCCTCCTGGATCGTTACCTTACCGGCTGGTGCATTTTTTGCTATTATCATTTATTACATCTTAGATGCAATTTTTAGATAATTTGCTTGTCTGATATAAAGTAACCCCAAAAAGTGCGGTAAATTTTGCCAAAGATTTACCGCACTTATGTTGTTCCAAACCTGTGATTTTAAGCATAGTTTTTTATTGAGAAGTTAGGCTTAAAATTACTATCAAATTCACATATTTAACTTTAGTATTAACAAGGCATGATTATGCAAAAATTGATCAAATTATTTTTTTCCGGCATTCTATTAACTTTATCCATTCAAGCCGCTCAGGCTGAAACACAATATGTCACTGAAAATCTCAACACCTATTTACGCAAAGGTGCCGGCGATAATTTTAAAATTGCAGGCGCAATTCAAGCGGGTGAAGCGGTTTCTGTTTTAGATCGTAAAGAAAAATACAGTTTAATTCGAGATAGCAAAAATCGGGAAGCCTGGATTTTAACCGCCGAATTAACCGATACGCCAAGCAGTAAAGAAGAAAATCCGCGCTTAAAAGCGCAAGTTCAGGAACTCACCTCAAAATTAAATCGTCTGGACGCCGATTGGCAGCAACGTACTACAGAAATGCAACGTCGCACCAAAGATGCAGATCAAAAAAGCAGTCAATTATTAGAAGAAAATTCACAACTTAAGCGAGAATTAGAAATCACTAAAAATAAAAATCGTGATCTGGAAGCCATGCTTGATGCGGGAAAACGTGAAATTGCAATCCAATGGTTTATTTATGGCGGTTCCGTATTAGGCGTCGGTTTACTCATCGGATTAATTATTCCATTAATCTTACCAAAACGTCGCCGTCGTGACGGTTGGGCTTAATCGAACGGATAATTGATTCCTGAAGAAATATTCACTTGCTATTCAATAAACAATGCAAACTTATCTTGTGGGCGGAGCCGTCCGTGATCAGCTATTAAATTTGCCGGTAAAAGATCGGGATTGGGTGGTTGTGGGCGCTACTCCGGAACAATTACTCTCTCTGGGTTATCAACAAGTAGGTAGAGACTTTCCCGTTTTTCTTCATCCCAAAACAAAAGAAGAATATGCGCTGGCGCGGACAGAACGAAAATCCGGCGCCGGTTATACAGGGTTTATCTGTGATTTTTCGCCCCATATCAGCTTAGAGCAAGATTTAATTCGCCGGGATCTTACCATCAATGCTATCGCGCAGGATAATCAAGGCAAGTTTATCGATCCTTACGAAGGAATTTCCGACTTAAAAAATCGTACTCTCCGCCATATTTCTCCCGCTTTCGCAGAAGATCCGTTACGGGTTTTACGAGTAGCCCGTTTCGCAGCTCGTTACCATCAGTTAGATTTTAGCATTGCACCCGAAACAATCGCACTGATGGCTGAAATTACCGAAAAAGGGGAACTTCAACAGCTGACGATAGAGCGTGTTTGGCAGGAAACGGAAAAAGCATTAAAGGAAAAAAATCCTGAAATCTATTTTCAGGTATTATTGCAAGTCGGCGCATTAAAAATATTGTTCCCCGAACTCTATGCCCTGTATGGTGTGCCGAATCCAGCGCAATATCATCCCGAAATCGATTCCTTTTTACATACAATGCTGGTATTACAACAAGCCGTTCGGCTTACGGAAAACACTGAATTTAATAAAAGTGCGGTACGTTTTGCAGCAATTTGTCATGATCTCGGCAAAGCGCTTACACCTAAAGATATTCTGCCCCATCATTACGGGCATGAAAAAGCCGGAATTCAGCCTATACGTACATTATCCAACCGCTTGAAAGTGCCGACATATTATAAAGAATTAGCCGAGTTTACCTGCGAATATCATTCGTACATTCATAAAGCCTTTGAACTAAAACCCGAAACTGTCATAAAACTATTCAATAAATTAGATGTATGGCGAAAACCGCAAAGATTTGAAGAACTGATGTTGGTTTGTGTAGCGGATACCAGAGGAAGAACAGGATTCGAACAAACCGCTTATCCGCAAAAAGACTACCTTCGGCAGCTTTACCAAACCGCGTTACAGGTCAATGTTCAACAAGTAATTGAAGACGGCTTTGAAAAACAAGGTATTAGAGATGAACTCACCCGGCGACGAACAATAGCGGTTAAAACTAAAAAAGCTGAAATTCTGCCTCGCTTTGTAGGGCAATAGATTATTAGATTAAAAGTGCGGTAAAAATTTTCGGATTTTTGTTTTTCCGGTAAATATTATATCTATATATTTAAAATCATTGAAATTTTAAATATATTTTTTTGATATGTTTATCCGATAACCATATATTTGAACAAAAATAAACGCAATATTTCACAATCAATCGGATTTAGCGATAAATTTACAAAAACTGTTGTCTATATTTTTTTGCAGATTTTTTATTAGGAACCGTTTATCTTGCCGCTACTATCTTATCGCTTGTTTTGTATAAGGAGTATTAATGCCGTTTACCTTTGCACATCCGGTTACCGTATTGTACTTTCCCCGTAATAGCCGCTATTTTCATTTTCCCGCACTGGTATTGGGGACGATGTCGCCCGACTTTATGTATATGCTGCATTGGAAAACAGATGTCGGCGGGCACACGTTGTTTGGCAGCGAATGGGTTAATTTACCGCTTTGTTTACTGTTTTATGCGGTGTATCGACTGATCTTAGCAACGCCGATTAAGCAGCATTTACCCGCTTTTTGCGGTTCGAATGTGCCGCAAGTAACGTTTAAAAACCCGCTGGCGTGGTTAATTGTTTTTTTATATTCCGCTTGGATAGGCATGGCGACTCATATCGCCCTTGACGAGCTAACTCACGACGGCGGCTATTTCGTACAACTTTTCCCGATACTGCAGACCAAAATTATTTTTCATATTTATGACTGGCTGCAATACGGCATCGGTGCCGTAGGCTTGATTAGTATAATACTTTATCAACGTCGTATGGCTGGCAAATACCCTTACCGTTCTTCCCGTAGCGCAAAGCAAAAATGGTTTTTCTGGTTAAGCGTAGTGAGTTTGACGGTGATCATCTTTTATTTGAGCAACCCACTATATCCCTTGGTTTGGAATGAAGTTGCCAGTATAGTGTTACGTATTATCAACAGCTTTTTTATCAGTTTAACGATTCACGGGGTGATTTTTACGGTAATGAAAAAACGATCATTAAAAATAGGGTAATCTAACGAGAGGCGTAGGGTATGATTAATAAAGACACACAACTTTGTATATCGCTTTCGGGCAGACCGAGTAATTTCGGCACCCGTTTTCATAACTATATGTATGAAAAACTCGGCTTAAACTTCGTATATAAGGCGTTCACCACCAACGATATTGAACATGCAGTAAAAGGCGTACGGGCTTTAGGAATTCGCGGTTGTGCCGTATCGATGCCGTTTAAAGAGAGCTGTATGCCGTTTTTAGATGAAATATCGCCATCCGCCAAAGCAATCGAATCGGTGAATACCATTGTAAATACCGACGGTTATCTAAAAGCCTATAACACCGACTATATTGCAATCTCCAAATTAATTGCGAAATATCAGCTCAAACCGACTGCTTGTGTGATCATACAGGGTAGCGGCGGAATGGCGAAAGCGGTGGCGGCGGCGTTTAAAAATGCCGGCTTCGACAATCTTAAAATCTATGCGCGTAATGCGACTACCGGCGGCTATTTGGCAAAACTCTACGGCTATCAATATATCGACTCTCTTTATGGACAAAATGCGGATATTTTGGTGAATGCGACGCCGATCGGGATGAAAGGCGGCGGTAAAGAAGAGTCTATTATTTCTTTTCCCGAAGCGATGATTGACCAAGCCTCGGTTGCTTTTGACGTAGTTGCAATGCCGGCGGAAACGCCGTTAATCAAATATGCCCGACAGCAGGGTAAAACGGTCATTTCCGGTGCGGAGGTGGCGGTATTACAGGCGGTAGAGCAGTTTGAACTTTATACCGGACAACGCCCAGGCGATGAATTAATCGCTGAAGCCGCGTCATTCGCCCGCGCGAACAGTTGATTTCCTTGAAGTAAAAAGCCCGTTATTACCTTTTTATTTCTACACTAAAATCACATTAATATTTTTCTCGATTAACGCCTGATGGATAGCGGGATCAAGGTTTTTATCCGTCACAATGGTGTTAATTTTTTCCAGCGGGCAAACCACATTCGGGCTGCGGCGCTGGAATTTTGATGAGTCCGCTAGCACGATTATTTCCCGGGCCGCTTTACACATGGATTTGCTCACCCCGTGCACTTCGTTGAAAGTAGTGAGTCCGTAATCCAAATCAAAACTGTTGGTTCCGATAAAAAGCTTATCAAAGGTAAATTTTTCCACCGTAGATTCCGCTAAAATACCGTGGAAAGAAGCGGATTTTTGTCGATAAGTGCCGCCGGTTATCAATAATTCGTAATCCCGTTCCAAGCCGGTCAGCGCATTCATAATATGCAGGCTGTTTGTCATAATGGTAAGATCACGATATTTAGCCAAATAAGGCACCATTTGCAACACCGTCGTACCAGAATCCATAAGTAACGAATCGCCGTCACCAATAAATTCCGTCGCCTTTTGCCCGATGCGGCGCTTCACTTCTAAATTAGTGTTGGTTTTATTGGCTTCCGGCAAATCAATTTCATCTTTGTTAACCAATACCACACTGCCATAAGCCCGCAACACTTTTTTTTCCGCTTCAAGTGCGGTTAAATCTTTACGAATTGTGGTACCGGTGGTTTTAAAAATTTGTGCCAGCTGTTCTACTGCGGTTTTACCATTTATTTGTAAAAATTCGACGATTGCCGATTGTCTTTCTCTTGGTTTCACTTTTTTCTCCCGCATGACAAACCATATTTCGTTTTATTATTTTAACCGGATCGCAATTCACAAAACCGTGAATCCTTTCACAAAAAACATATTGCCTTTCATTATAAAAGATAAATAGACCCTAATGACTTTTAATTCACAAATTAAACCTGATATTTTGTCTTATCGCCGATATCGAAATGCAACGGCATGCGCCATTTTTGAATCGAAAGTAATAAAAAGAGCACCGCACTTATAGCTGATAATATATTGATTGCTAAAGAAAATTCGAAAACTACCGAGCCCCATAACAAAGCGACAAAAACCGGTTGCAGATTTAACCCCAAAATGCGGAAGCAAAAATATTCTTTAAAACATAGCCCGCCTAACGTCAGTAATGCGCCGCCAAACGCCAGTTCGGGTTGAGAAAAAAGCCGGCATAATAAAGCAATCCAGGTTGCAAACTGCAAGATTAAACGAAAGTTTTTCAAATATAAATGCAAACTTGAGGCGCAAAAAACCGCGGCAACTAATAAGCCCGTTTGTGCGATATCGGGATAATAAGGCAAAAGTGCGGTAAAAATTGCGGCTAACACAAATCCCGAACGGTAAATACAAACCGTGAGATAATCCCAAGCGTCCATTGGGGAGTGAATATGCGGATCTGCCATTATGTTCCTCTCAAAAAAATCAAAAAAATTGACCGCACTTTACAGCGGATAAAATAAAAGTACGCCGCAAAATAGACGTACTTTCTGAATTTAGCCGAACTAGGCTTTCGCCATTTTTCCTGCGGCTTCCACCGCCACCGCAACCGCTTTTTGCTCGGTGCTTTTTATGGTCGCTTCATTTGGAATTTCCTGTTGGGTACGATTCACAATCACGCCGGCAACCATACCCGCTTTTAATCCCAATGCCGCACACATGGTAAACAAGGTGGCGGATTCCATTTCATAATTCATTACGTTCAAATCCTGCCATTGTTTTAATGTGCCCTGGAATTTCGGATAAACTTTGCCACTGAAAGTATCGTAACGTTCCTGACCGGGATAAAACGTATCGGAAGAAGCGGTAATACCCACATAAGGCCGAATGCCCTGCGAAAGGGCGGCGTTATATAATGCGTTAGTGCAGGCAAAATCAGCCACTGCGGGATATTCTAACGGCGCAAAATGCTGGCTGGCCCCGTCCAAGCGCACGGCGCCGGTTGTAATTAAAATATCGCCCACATTAATATGCGGCTGAATTGCGCCCGTCGTGCCAATGCGTAGGAAAGTTCTCACGCCCAATTGCGCTAACTCTTCCACACAGATTGAAACTGACGGTCCGCCGATACCGGTCGAACAAACCACAATAGGTTCGCCGTCCATATAGCCAAGCCATGAGGTAAATTCGCGGGTTGAATTCAGATATTCGGCATTTTCCATTTCTTTAGCGATACGTTCGCTGCGAGCCGGATCGCCCGGAACAATAGCGACCTTAGCGCCTTTTAGCATGGCTTTGGTCAAGCCTAGATGAAATACTTCTGACATAATATTCTCCTTATAATCAAAGTCTTTTTAAACTCTGATATTTCCTTACAAAACAAAAAAGACCTCTTTGCAAAACAACGAGATCTTTAGTTTAAACCTATCTCGGCACACCGCGCAACAAAGGAACCGGCTCAAAAGGTGCGACGGATGTCGGGGCGGGCTTATCACTGAAAATTAAAATAAACGGCGCCGGCGGCACGACTTTTTCGTCACGCCATAAGCTGCCCATGCTCACCAATTGAATATCCGGCGGTAAATTAGCAAGACCTTGCCTCAACACGGCGACCGTATTTTTTCGCGGATGCCCGATAACAATCGCCGTGCCATGCTTGCGGGCATAATGAATTGCCTGCTGAAACTGCCGTTGTACGTCCCCATAGACATCGCTGTCATCCAGAAAAATATGCCGTTGCAAGGCGCGAACACCGCTTTCTTTGGCAATTTTTTCCGCCACCGAACGCCCGATAGTACGACTGTCCAAAAAGAACAAATGCTGTTTGCGCAATTCCGCCATTAATTCGGTCATCAACGGCCTATCCGCCGTTGCAGCGCTGCCCATATGGTTATTCATACCGATTGCATGAGAAACGATATTTTTCGCCTGTTGCACGTTATGCGCCACTTGTTGCGCATCCATACCGATCGATAAACCGCCGGCCTCAATGTTCATTTGGCTGATAGGTTGCATCGGCATGTGAATAAGAATATCCCGTCCTTGTTCATAAGCCAGCTGATTACGCTGACGGGCATAAGGTGCGGAAGGAATAATCGCTACACTGATTTCTTTAGGCATCGCCAAAATTGCCGCATCTTCCCTCGGATGATAACCTAAATCATCAATCACAATGGCTAATTTCGCCGAAAATGCCGGTAGCGAGATCAGGAATAACAAACATAAAAGTGCGGTATTTTTTACCGCACTTTTTAATTGATGCCGAATCATCTTAACCAGCCCATCGGATTCACCGCATTGCCTTGGCGACGAATTTCAAAATACAATCCGGACGACCCTTGACCGCCGGAATTACCGACCTCAGCAATTTGCTGACCGGCACGAACCAACGAACCGACTTTCACCGACACCGACTGGTTATAACCGTACAAAGACATATCGCCTTTGCCATGATCGACCACAACAACTAATCCGTAACCTTGCAACCAGTTGGCAAGAATCACCCGCCCGTTGGCAATGGATTTCACTGCGGTTCCGGCTCTCGCGCTAATCACGATACCTTTCCATTTTACTTCGCCCGCCTGTTGAGAACCGAAAGCATGTAAAATTCTGCCGACGACCGGGTAAGCGTAACGTCCCGATAAACCCGAATTACTTCTGATAAGCTGCTGTTCCTGTGAAGTCGGCTGATAAGGTTTATTACTGCGTTTTTCTTCGCTTTCTTTTTTTGCCGTATAAGCTTCGCGCTCACGCTTTTCCTGTTGTTGTGCAGCCTGTGCGGCGCGTTGAATTTCATTGCGCAAGGCAATTTCATTTTCTTTTAAGGTCTGCAATCTATTTTGATCCTGTTTTAAGGATTTACTTAGTTTATTTAAGGTAGATTGACGCTCGTTTTTCATTTTTTGCAGTTCTTGCTGCTGTTTCTTTTGCGTCGAAAGCTGGGTTTGCTGTTCCTGCAATTGAGTGTTCAACACATTCTTCTGTTCATCCAATTGCGCCCGGGTATTACGAATTTCCGCAATAGCATCCATACGTGCCTGGTTCATATGCTCGTAATATACTTTCATACGATCCGCTTTTTTCGCATCATCGGATAATAAATGTTCCACCACCGAAGAAGGATTGCCGGAACGATAAACCGCATCCAATTGCTTCGCAAGTTTCTCTTTTTGCGCTCTTTCCTGCTGCTCTAATGTTCTAATTTGCTTGTTGGTTTCGCTAATAATTTTACGCGTTTCTTTGAGATCGGTTTCGGTTTGGCGAAGCTCGCCAATCATACCGCTCATTTTTGTTTCTTGCTCTTTTAACGTGGACTGCAATTGATTTTGCGTGCGTTTTTGCTCGGCAATTTTTTGCTCTTGCTGCTTGATTTGTTGTTGGATTTTAGATAAATCTGCCGCTTGTAGTGGAAACGCAAAAAACAGCCCCAAACCCAAAAGTGCGGTCAGTTTTCGGGGAATTTTATTGCTCACTAAAAACCACATGATCAAAACTCTCTTCTATAACATTTAATTCGGATGTTAAATAATATCATTATTTTTGCGAAAGATCAGAAAACATTGGTTTTACGCTTTTAAAACTACCTATTTTTTGCTATAAAGTGCGCAGTTATTTTATTAATCCACTAACTCTGGGAGATTTTTATGGAATTAGTATTTATTCGTCACGGTTTAAGTGAATGGAATGCATTAAACCTTTTCACCGGCTGGAGAGACGTAAACTTAAGTGAAAAAGGCGTGGAAGAAGCAAAAGAAGCGGGTCGTAAATTAAAAGCCGCAGGCTTCGAATTTGATATCGCGTTCACTTCAGTATTAACCCGTGCGATCAAAACCTGTAACTTAGTGTTAGAAGAATCTAACCAATTATGGGTTCCGCAAATCAAAACATGGCGTTTGAACGAACGCCACTACGGCGGTTTACAAGGTTTAAACAAAGCGGAGGCAGCGGCTGAACACGGTGACGAACAAGTTCGTATTTGGCGCCGTTCATACGATGTGTTACCGCCGGTTTTAGATCCAAAAGACCCTAACTCCGCACACAACGACCGTCGTTACGCACATTTACCGGCGGATGTTGTGCCTGATTGTGAAAACTTAAAAGTAACTTTAGAACGCGTTTTACCATTCTGGGAAGATCAAATCGCACCGGCAATTAAAGCGGGCAAACGTGTTTTAGTTGCGGCACACGGTAACTCATTACGCGCACTTGCAAAACACATTGAAGGTATTTCCGATGCGGATATCATGGACTTGGAAATCCCTACCGGTCAACCTTTAGTTTATACTTTAGACGACAACTTAAAAGTAGTAAGCAAACGCTACTTATAATCTGAAGTTTCCATAAATTGATAATTAACGCCTTTCTTTTCAGAAAGGCGTTTTGTTTTTAAGCTCACCAAAAAACGCATTCTCCCTATAATAAAGGTTATGTGATATTAATCACAATTTTTAAAAAAAGTGCTTATTTCTTGAAAATATGACCAAATTTCTGAGTTTAAGGTCCATTTTCTTAAGGAAAATAAAAAACGGATACAGATAGAATAGAACCCTTACTACTAAGGGGGTCTGTATGATTCAAAAATTATTAGCGAGAGATTTCTTTAATAATAAAGAACAACCGATAATTTTAGAGCCTCGCGCCCCACAGGAAATATTCCCGGAGCATACTCATGATTTTGATGAATTGGTTATAGTAAAGCATGGATCCGGGCGGCATATTTTAAACGGATATCCGCACGATCTTTATCCCGGTGTCGTTTTATATATTCAAGCCCAAGATCACCATTCCTATGAAAACCTGCAAGACTTATGTTTAACCAACATACTTATCCAATCGAATAATAACTTTAAGTATTTGAATAATATTGATATATTGCTTAACGGTTTAAAACCGGAAAATTCTTCATACCAATTAATAAATAAAAAAACGGCGGAATATATCGACTCGTTATTAGAAAAAATTAATGCTATTGACGAGTCGTATAATTTGCAGAACGAATGCCTATTCTTTCAAGTATTATCATCAATCCAGGCTCATCAATTTAATGATTCGGGTTATGGAAACACGGAAGAAAAGGGGCGGCAAATGATACGTTGGTTAGAAAATAATTTTGAGAAAGAAATAGACTGGGAAGAACTTGCTGAAAAATTTGCATTACCAATCAGAACGTTACATCGTTATATTAAATCTCAAACCGGCCATACTCCGCAGAATTATGTAACAAAATTAAGACTGGCACAGGCTTATTATCAATTAAAATATACTGAGAAAAATATTATTAACATCGCTTATGATTGTGGATTTAATGATAGCAGTTACTTTTCAACTTGTTTTAAAAATGAATATTCTATTGCGCCAAGAGAATTAAGAATTTGACATGACAGACATATTGCAACTTTCTCATCATAGCTATTTTATTTCCGAAGAATCGCCTATTACCGTAGAAAGAAGGCATTACCAACCACCCTTTCCTTTACATCGACATGATTTTAATGAAATTGTGATTATCTCTGCCGGCAATGGAATTCATTTTTGGAATGATGAAATACATCCTATTACCACCGGAAATGTGCTTTATATAGAAAGCGGTGATAAACACAAGTACGGCGAGGTGGATAAGCTTAAACTTGATAACATATTGTACCGCCCGGAGAAACTGTCGCTTTTCCCCATAATGAAAGATTATATTCCTCATAATAATGAAAAGAAGTCTTTGCGTATTAATCAGGAAACGCTGGTGCAGCTACAAAGCCTAATTTCTCAATTGGAAATTGAAAGCAAAAAAACCAATAAATCTTCCATGCACTTATCAGAAGCGATTTTTTTACAAATCCTTATTTTAATTTGTCGAACTCAGCAGCAGGAAAATAAAGCGTATTCCGATATATCCAAATTAGAAAGCCTGTTTTCCGCCTTAAATCAAAGTATTAGCCAAGAATTTTATTTAGCTGATTTTTGCCGACAACACCAGTTGGCAGTCAGTTCTGTTCGTCGGATATTCAAACAACAAACCAACATGACTATTGCGCAATATTTACAAAAACTGCGTTTGTGTCGGGCTGCTACGCTTTTACGTAATACATCAGAAAGTGTCGCCAATATTGCTATACGCTGCGGTTACAGCGATAGTAATTATTTTTCCTCTGTTTTTGGCAAAACTTTTTCCTGTACGCCAACCGAATACCGATCCCGTTTCATAAAAAAATGAGCTGAATTTCAGCTCATTTTACTTGTAATGCATTTTCTTTAATCCAAATAAAATACCTGCTCTAATTCCTGTGAAACCGGGCTGTTATCAGGATTTGAAGGCATAACATCCCGCATAAACGCCCACCATTTCCGGCAAGCGGCGGTTTTTGCCACATCGTTCCAGCGTTGCTCGTTTTCAATCTCCACATACCCGAATAACAGGTTCCGTTGTTTATCCAGAAAAATAGAATAATGATGAGCGCCATGGGATTTCAGTTCTTCCACTAATTCGGGAAAAATTTCATCGTGGCGTTTTTTATATTCCGCATGACAATCGGGATTAACCTGCATAACAAAACCTTTTCGAATCATCGTACTCTCCTTAATAAATAGCCCGATATAACCGTTCAATCTCATTTACCGAAGTTGGTCTCGGATTTCCTCCGGTACAAACATCGGCAAAGGCCGCTTTGGCGAGTTCGGGAATATCCTCTTCTTTCATACCCACTTCACGTAATGTAGCCGGAATACCCACATCTTTATTTAAGGTTTTTACCGCTTCAACGGCTGCAACTCTTGCTTGTTCAATAGAGAGGATTTCCGTATTCCGTACCCCCATGGCTTTAGCAATCGAACGGAACTTGTCTCCGGTGAAATCTGCGTTATACGCCATAATATGAGGCAGCAATACGGCATTAGCGACACCGTGCGGTGTGCTGTAAAACGCGCCTAACGGATGTGCCATACCATGTACTAATCCTAAGCCCACATTTGAGAAGCCCATACCCGCGACGTATTGCCCTAATGCCATATCTTCCACGCCCTGTTGCTCGCCTTTAACCGAGGAACGCAAAGCGCGGGCAATAATTTCAATAGCCTTCAGATGGAACATATCGGAAAGTTCCCAGGCGCCCAAGGTGATGAAACCTTCAATAGCGTGAGTCAGTGCATCCACCCCGGTTGCCGCTTTTAAGGTCGGCGGCATACTGGCCATCATCTCGCTGTCAATCACAGCCACGACCGGAATGGAATGAGGATCCACACAAACGAATTTACGTTTGTTCTCTTCATCGGTAATCACATAATTAATGGTAACTTCCGCGGCCGTTCCCGCCGTAGTCGGCACCGCAATGGTAGGTACCGCCGGTTTTTTCGTCGGCGCAGTCCCTTCCAGACTGCGAATATCCGCAAACTCCGGATTATTGACGATAATGCCGATAGCTTTCGCGGTATCCTGCGGCGAACCTCCGCCGATCGCAATCATATAATCCGCACCGCTCGCTTTAAATTTAGCAAGTCCCGCTTTTACCACATTCATGGTCGGATTCGGCAATACTTCGTCAAAAATCTCATAAGCCAGATTGGCACCCTCTAAAAGTGCGGTCACTTTTTCCACCACTTTAAATTGAATCAATGATTTATCGGTAACAATTAACCCTTTCGTAAAACCGCGTTTTTGTACTTCGGTGACAATATGTTGAATTGACCCGGCGCCGAAATAAGCGGTTTCGTTTAAAATAAATCTGTTTGACATAAATAACTCCTTTTTTCTGAATTCGTTCCGCTAATTCGCCATACCTAAACCGACAATATTGGCAGCCAACACGATAATTAAGCAACCGATACACAACACTCTTGTCGGTTTCTTACCCGTATCCTTCCATTCATGCAGGAGTAAACCCACAATACCGCCGCAAAGAACGTAGAAACTCATGTGTAACATCCAGCTCATAAAGCCGTAATTTGCCGGAATATTGGCATGGCCCCAGGCATAGAAGAAAAATTGGAAATACCACATGATACCGCCGAGTGCGGAGAACAAAATATTACTGATTAATAAACCTTTTACCACACTCATATCCGCTTTGAAGGATAATTCCGGACGGGTGATTAAACGGATAATACAAAAACCTAAATTGATAATAGCGCCGCCACCCATAATCACGACATAGCTAGGCAAGGCGACATACAGCGGATCCACGCCTAAACGGGCGGCTTCTTCATGCATAGGCGTTGCCGCACTCATGGCAAATGACATACCGGCGGAAAAAATACCGCACATCACGGCAAGCGCAAGGCCTTTCTTCAAGTTAAATTCTTCGGCGGTTACGCCAATAGCTTTTTCTTTTAATAACCCTGCATAGGAAACCACCGCCACGCCGACAACCGCGATAACCACGCCGATTAAGGTCATTTGTCCGCCTGTACTTGCCAATAACTCGCCGAAACGCCCCTGAATAATCGGAGTCATTAAGGTACCCACGATCAATGTAATGCCGATGGCAATCCCAATCCCCATTGACATACCGAGATAGCGCATAGTCAAGCCGTAACCGATATTACCAATCCCCCACATTGCGCCGAAAAGGAAAACCGGTAATAAAATATCACTGCCAAAGAATGAATAATAACTACCGAAATCGGGCAATAACCAATAACTGATCCCCCATGGTAATAAAATCCAGGAGAAAATTCCCGCAATTGCCCACATGGTTTCCCAAGACCAGTTAGTCACCTTTTTCATTGGTGCGTAGAAACAAGCCGCCGAAGTCGCACCGACGAAATGCCAAAAAATGCCCAGTAAAATTGAACCGCCCATAATATGACTCCTGTTTTGAATCTCTTTAAAAAACTTTTAAATTTTTGACCGCACTTTAAAAAGCGGCTCGGCATCCGGCCGAGCCGTTTATTTATAAAACGCCGTCCATCGGTGTAACGCCGAAACGTTCCGCTAATAATTTGAATTCATCGGTTTGAATGGTTTGCCGTTTACCCCCCATGGATAGCACTTTCACTAAAATCTCAGCAGATTTTTCCGCCGTATCGATTAAACCGAAGGCGTCATCCAATGTCGGACCGGTACCGAATACGCCATGAAAGGCCCACAACACCAGCGGATGTTGTGCCATTTCCTGCGCGGTGGCATAGCCGATTTCATCTTTTCCCGGCGTCATCCAAGGCAATACCCCTACACCGTCAGGGAATACCACAAGACATTCGGTACTCATTTCCCATAGCTCGCGGGTGATCACTTTCGGGTCAAGCTCAAGTACATAAGTTAAGGCAATCAGATTAGTGGCATGGCAGTGCATAATCACGCGATCTTTGCCGCCACTCACTTTCATTCGCACAATATGCGATTGCAGGTGTGCGGGTAATTCCGAAGTGGGTACGCCGCCGTTTACCAGCCCCCACATGATGTAATAACCTTTACCTTGTTCGTCCACTTTAATTACCGCCAGCGTATCCGCCGGGTCAATAATCACATTGCGAAAGAATTTTCCCGACCCCGTGACGATAAAATATTGATTGGCAAGTGCGGTAATATTTTGGGTAATTTCCACATGACGGGGATTTTGATAAAACTCGTCCTTATATGAAACCACATCATCATCCAATAAACGCAGGCTGACGTTACCTCCGTTGCGTTCATCCCAACCTTTCAGCCACATATCGTAAGTGGCTTTAATCATGCCTTGCACAAACCAGGAATTAATAATATTTTGCATGCTTACTCCTTACACACGTTGACTTAATACGGTTTTTTCATAAGCGCGGACTTCGTCTAACCAACGACGACCGACCGGCACGTTGTGACGTTCGCAATACATATCCCACACAGCCTGCCACGGAAGGGATTTTTGTTCTTCCAGTAAAGCTAAACGGCTGCCGAAATCACGAGCGTTTTCCAGCGCACGTAATTCGTCGGTAGGTTCCAGTAATGCTCTTAATAAAGCTTTTTGCATATTGCGCGTTCCGATTACCCAGGCAGCGATACGGTTAATTGAGGCATCGAAGAAATCTAAACCGATATGCACGCGGTCGAATAATTGATTACGGATAATTTCTCCGGCAATGGCTTGGGTTTCGTCGTCAAGCAGTACCACGTGGTCACTGTCCCAACGTACCGGGCGGCTGACGTGTAAAAGTAAATGTTGCACAAAAGGCATAACCGCGGAAATTTTGTCGGAAATCACCTCTGTCGGGTGAAAATGCCCCGCATCCAGGCAAAGCGCCGTACCGCGCGACACTGCATAAGCGGCATAAAATTCATTGGATCCGACGGTATAAGATTCCACCCCGATACCGAATAGTTTGCTTTCCACCGCATCCAAGTGATATTTCGCATCAATTTTCTCTGCAATGATTTCATCTAAAGCTTCAACCAAGCGTTGACGGGGTGCAAATTTATCCACCACAAAATCTTTGCTACCGTCCGGAATCCAGATATTCATGACGGAAGCCGTACCGAGTTCTTTACCGAAATATTCGGAAATTTTGCGACAGGCTTTCCCGTGTTCGATCCAGAAGTCGCGGATTTCTTTATTTTGATGGCTTAATGTCGCCTCCGCACTTAAAGGATGGCTGAAATAGGTAGGGTTGAAATCCAATCCCATATTATTAGCTTTCGCCCATGCCACCCAGTTAGCAAAATGCTCGGGTTTTACTTCGTTGCGATCCACCCGATGATCCGCTTCCAAATAAGAAGCGTGTAAATTCAACCGTTTTTTACCGGGAATTAAAGAAACGGCTTTATCCAAATCCGCCCGCAATTCTTGCGGCGTACGGGCCTTGCCCGGATAGTTCCCGGTGGTCTGAATACCGCCGCTTAATGCTCCCGCACCTTGCTCGAAACCCGACACGTCGTCCCCTTGCCAGCAGTGCATGGAAATAGGCAATTGATCAAGTAGCGCCAATGCTTGCTCGGTATCCACCCCAATATCGGCAAATTGTTTTTTAGCTAATTCATAAGCTTGTTGTACTGTACTCATAATAAAATCCTCTTATTGATTTCAATTAATTTAACGCGCAAAACTCACACCATTTTTCTTCAAAGTCTGAAGCCGGCATAAAGTGCGGTCGTTTTTTGAACTGTTTTAACGGAAAATTTTTCACCACTAACTGACGAAACTCTGCGGCATTATGGATTTGATCTAACGCCATTAGCTGGCAACCCACATTCCCCAGCACCGACGCCTCCACCGGTCCCGCAAACACATCAATACCGCAAAGATCGGCGCATAGCTGGTTTAAAAATGCATTCTGGCTGCCACCACCTACAATATGTAATGCACTGATTGGTTTGCCTTGTAATCCGGCAAGTTCTAACGCCACTTTGCGGTATAGCATGGCGAGGCTGTCAAAAATGCAACGAGCAAGTTGCGCTGTGGTTTTCGGTATCACTTGATTGTGTTCGCGACAATATTGCTGAATTGCCTCAACCATAGACGACGGATTTAAGAAACATTCGGCATTAGGATTAATCAGACTTTGAAACGGAAGTTCCGCCTCAGCCTGTTTTACCAGCGCCGGAATATCGGTTACATCGCGTTCCGTGCAAAGGCGGTTAAACAACCATAATCCCATAATGTTTTTTAACACTCGATAATGCCCGTCAATACCGCCTTCGTTGGTAATATTGGCATTCATTGCGCACTCATCGGTACATGGCGTGGTGGTGTCTAACCCCATTAACGACCAGGTACCGGAACAAAGATATGCGGCGTTTTCATCGGAAAGCGGCGCGGAAATGACCGCACTTGCGGTGTCGTGACTTGCTACGGACATAACGGGAACCCGGTTTTCCCATAATCCCACTTGATGGCCGGGATGACGAATGCGACCAAACCAGCTTGCCGGCAAGCCGAGATAATCCAAAAGTGCGGTATCCCAACTGTCAATATTCACATTAACTAACTGGGTGGTAGTGGCATTGGTATATTCGCGGTTAATCACGCCGGTCAAGCGATAATTCAGATAGTCGGGAATCATCACAAAATCTTTCACCTGCGAAAGCCAAGCGGGATTTTCGTCCGTCATGGCTTTAAGCTGATAAAGCGTATTGAAGGTTAAAAACTGAATCCCGGTTTTACGGTAAATGACTTCTTTACCTAATTCCGCCTGAACCTTTTGCATCACCCCGTCGGTACGGTGATCACGATAAGCATAGGTAGGGCCGACAACCTCACCGTTTTGATCAAGCAAAACATAATCCACTCCCCAGGTATCAATTCCGATACTGTGAAGCGTTCTGCCGCTATTCGAAATTTTGCGCAATCCGTTGACAATTTCATTTTCCAGATAGGCCAAATCCCAACACTCATGTCCGTTTTGCGAGACAAATTGATTTTTAAAACGATGGATTTCTTCCAGTGAAATTTTATGGTTTTCCGTAGAATAGGATGCCAACATCACTCGACCACTTGATGCGCCTAAATCTACCGCTGCAATATTTAGAATGGTCATATTTTTTTACCCTGTTATTTAAAATTAACAACAGTGTAAAGACTCAAAACAGGTTAAACATTAACCTAATTGCCACTTTTCTGAAAACTTGGCAGTACAACAAAAGTGAATGTGAGCTAAATCACAAAATAGAAAAAAGAAATTGTTCCTTGATACGGTTATTACGTAGTACACTAAGGCTTACAAATTTTTTCCAATAAATCAGCCCTAAGCAACACTTACAAACTTAAAAGAAAGGTGAATACATGAAATCTTATTTAATTGCTCCTTCTATCCTTTCTGCCGATTTAGCACGCCTTGGCGAAGACGTGGAAAATGTGCTCAAAGCAGGCGCGGATGTAATTCATTTTGATGTAATGGATAATCATTATGTGCCGAATCTCACCTTTGGTCCGGCGGTATGCAAAGCATTGCGGGATTACGGTATAACTGCGCCGATTGACGTACATTTAATGGTGAAACCGGTGGACAGACTTATCCCGGATTTTGCTAAAGCGGGCGCCGATTATATTACTTTTCACCCGGAAGCGAGCGAGCATATAGACCGCAGCTTGCAGCTAATCCGCAATAGCGGTTGTAAAGCCGGTTTAGTATTTAATCCCGCTACCTCATTAAGCTATTTGGATTATGTGATGGATAAAATCGACGTTATCTTATTGATGTCGGTAAATCCGGGCTTCGGCGGTCAATCCTTTATCCCGGCAACCATGCAAAAGCTCCAGGAAGCGCGTCGTCGTATTGATGAAAGCGGTTTCGATATTCGCCTTGAAGTAGACGGTGGAGTTAAGATCAATAATATTGCGGAAATTGCCGCCGCCGGTGCGGATATGTTTGTTGCCGGCTCGGCAATTTTTGATCAGCCCGATTACCGAAAAGTGATTAATGAAATGCGCCAAGAACTGGCAAAAGTACAAAAATAATAGGAAAAATAATGAATTCACAATTTAAATTAATTGGTTTCGATTTAGACGGCACATTAGTTAACAGTTTGCCGGATTTGGCATTATCGGTGAACTCCGCCTTAGCCGAATTTGAATTGCCGCAAGCACCGGAAGAATTAGTATTAACCTGGATTGGTAACGGTGCGGATATTTTAATCGGCCGGGCGCTTGATTGGGCAAAAGAGCAATCCGGCAAAAGCCTGACCGACGAACAAACGGCGCAACTTAAAGAGCGTTTTAGTTTCTATTACGCCGAAAATTTATGCAATGTAAGCCGTCTTTATCCAAATGTTAAAGAGACTTTAGAAACCTTAAAAGAACAGGGCTTTATTCTGGCGGTGGTAACCAATAAACCCACCCGTCATGTGCAACCTGTTTTAAAAGCTTTTGCAATTGATCATCTTTTTAGCGAAACCTTAGGCGGTCAGTCTCTACCCGCAATTAAACCTCATCCGGCGCCGCTATATTATTTATGCGGCAAATTCGGTTTATATCCTCATCAAATTCTTTTTGTCGGCGATTCAAGAAACGATATTTTAGCGGCCCACAGTGCGGGTTGTACGGCTGTCGGTTTAACTTACGGTTATAACTATAATATGCCGATTGCAGACAGCCACCCGGACTGGATATTTGAAGACTTCGCCGATTTATTAAAAATTGTCTAATTCGCCAAAAGTGCGGTAAAAAATTTTAAAGTTTTATAAGGAACAAAACATGACTAAACCAGTTGTATTAAGCGGCGTGCAGCCATCGGGTGAATTAACCATCGGTAACTATCTCGGCGCGTTACGTCAATGGGTCAAAATGCAAGATGATTACGAATGCCTATTCTGCATTGTGGATCTCCATGCAATCACCGTCCGTCAGGATCCGGAACAATTGCGTAAAGCAACGCTGGATGTGCTGGCGCTTTATCTGGCTTGCGGTATTGACCCGGAAAAAAGCACCATTTTTATTCAATCTCATGTACCGGAACATACTCAACTAGCCTGGGTTCTAAACTGTTATACTTATTTCGGCGAAATGAACCGCATGACTCAGTTTAAAGATAAATCCGCACGTTATGCGGAAAACATTAACGTCGGTTTATTTACTTACCCGGTATTAATGGCGGCGGATATTCTGTTATACCAAGCGGCTCAAGTACCGGTCGGCGAAGACCAACGTCAGCATTTAGAAATTACCCGCGATATCGCGCAACGATTCAATGCTATTTATGGCGAAAACCAATTTACCGTGCCTCAGGCTTTTATTCCGAAAGCCGGCGCAAAAGTAATGGCGCTGCAGGAACCGACTAAAAAAATGTCGAAATCCGATGATAACCGCAACAACGTCATTACCTTATTGGAAGATCCGAAATCCGTAGCGAAAAAAATTAAACGCGCGATGACAGACGGCGACGAACCGCCTTTGGTTAAATATGACGTACAAAATAAAGCCGGCGTGTCTAACCTGCTTGAAATTTTATCGGTCATTACGGATAAACCTATTCCGCAGTTAGAAAAAGAATTCGAAGGAAAAATGTACGGTCATTTAAAAACGACGGTTGCCGATGAGGTCGTTGCCATGTTAACGCAATTACAAGATCGCTTTGCCCATTACCGTAATAATGAAGAATTACTGAATAAAATTGCCGCCGAAGGGGCAAAAAAAGCCCGCGCACGCGCCAAAGAAACCTTAGAGAAAGTTTATAATGCGATAGGTTTTGTGGCGGCGAAATAAACACAGTTAAAGTTAAAAAGCAGACTGCTGACAAACCTGAAGATTTATTAAAAATTTGTATGGACAGACTTTGTGTCTGTCCATAACATATTGAATTATCACTGTTATTATAAAGGGCGGAAATAAATTCCGCCCTAGGAAAGACTTTGTCAATAACCTGAAAGCTGAATATCATTGATATTCAGCTTTTTTATACTATTTATTCAATTCATTATTCAATTCAGACGCGGTATTGCCGCTGATATGAATATCCATTTGATTATATGGAATGACAATTCCCGCTTTATCAAACTCAAGTTTCACGCTTTCGGTAATTCCCCAATAAGCCGTCCAGTAATCCGCCGTCTTCACCCAGGGACGAACCACCAATTGCACGCAGTTTGCCGCCAATGCACCAACCGCGACAATCGGCGCCGGATGTTTCAACACTAACTCATTATCCGCAAGAATGCGCGCCACAACGTCTTTCGCTTCTTTTAAATTCGATTCATAAGACACATCAAAAGTAAAATCAATGCGGCGGGTCTTATTATCGGAATAATTTACAATACTGTCGGAAAAAACTTTACCGTTCGGAATCAACACGGTTTTATTGTCGCCGGTGCGAAGTTCCAATACCAATAAGCCCATTTCTTCCACTACGCCGGTCATACCGCCGGTTTCAATTAAATCGCCTTTGCGGAACGGTTTGAAAATTAATAACATCACGCCGGAGGCGAAATTTTGCAATGAATTTTGTAATGACAAACCGATGGCTAAACCGGCCGCACCTATTAACGCAACCAAAGAGCTGGTATTAATGCCTAATTGAGAAAGGGAAGCAATCACCACGATCAATAGGAATAAGAAATAACTGATTGAGGTAACAAAACTTTGCAACATTTCATCTTTGGTGGAAGCCAGTGCCGCTTTGCCTAATAACTTACTGATACCGCGCGCAAGCATTTTACCGATAACGAAAATAGCAATGGCTAATAAAATTTTTGTACCGTAAGGAATAACCCAATCATGCAATACGGCATTCAAATCCATATTGCTTACTTTATCAATAACTTTGCTTGTTTCCGCCACAACGTCAACCTGCTGTGCGACTTCTTTCGCTTGTTCTTCTGCAGCCATGTTTTCCTCTAAAAAACGTTAAATTCTGAAAATATTAAATAAAAGTGCGGTGAAAATTTTAGGATTTTCTCTGCGCCCGATATATGACAAAAAGACTCCGCCGGAATTCTGTCAGTGGCGCTAGATTAATTGAATGGCGGAAACAAAGCAAGCCAACTTGCATTCTCCGCAGCCGTTACAGACCTCATGATTCAGTTGTAAGTCGGCGGAAATGGCTTGTTGCGGGCAAATTTCCTGACACACAGCGCAAAATTGATTTTGCTTCAGCAAGCAATGTTCCGAAAAGTGAGGTCGGAGTTGCGTATCTTTTTTAAAGGCGGGATGCAGGGCGTGCGTCGAACAACTTTCCGCACATTTCCCGCATAAATCGCAAGCGGCATATTCAAGTTCCAGCATCGCTTTTTGCCCTGAAATCCGAATTAAATTATAAGGGCAGGCCGCCACACAAGCACCGCAACCGTTACAGGCGGCAAGGAATAAATCTTCCGCGGCGGCAAAAGGCGGACGCGGTGCTAAACGGAATTCACGAATTTGTGTCGCCTGTTCCGCAGGATGAAAAACGCCCCGCAATAATGCCCGACGGGAAATACGGTTGTAAGTTAAATAAGCCTTATAATATTGCTCATTTTTTCCTTGCATGGCGGTCACCGATAAAGTTGCGGTTGATCAACCTGAAGATCAAGCTGTTGTTGCCAACCTTTTAGGGTTTGCCGGGCAAGCAACGCCATTGCCTGATAAAAAGGATAATCGGTTTGTGCAAAAATCAAATCCAGGCAACGATAAACCCAGCTAAATAGATGCTTGGTCAAAAATTCTTCTAACAATTCGGGTTTGTTTTCCGCCAAATAAGCGGCGAGCATTAACATTAAACCAAGATGATCTTCAGGTTCGTTTTGGGTCTGGATAAATTCAATTTGATGGACGGTTAAAAAATCACGTAATGCCAATAAAGAGTCGCCGAAAATCACCGATTCTTTATCCAAATAAACCGATCCCCAAGGCGGTGCCGGCAATTCGTTCGGGCCGATAAATAAATATTGGTACGCCTGAGATAAATCCTGCTGCGCACTTTTTTCTATTAAGGCGTTAATTAACGCGGGATTGGCTAACGTTGCCCAATCTTTTGTCCAATCCGGCTGTCGGAAAAAGTCTAAAACGGGCTGAACCCGCTTATCCTTAGGCTCATAATAAAAAACCGCGCCAAGTAAACGACCGCCGGTTGATATCCATTGAAGTAATGCGTTATCCATCAAAATTTCCTTAAAATTCATCGCACTTTTCTGCTGTTTTAAAGATAAAAGTGCGGTGTTTTTTACCACGTTTTTAACTTGCTATGCCATGCCTACCGTCATATGTAACGAATAAAATAATTCACGCCCAATCATTTCCGCAAATAACGCCAGAATAACCGCAATGCTTAACAATAAAGGCTGTTTGCTTTTGAGCAGTACCATACCGGCAGCCGCTAAAAGACAAAGACGAATCACCTGGTTTACGGCAAAATCCGGTACAAGGGCGACCGCCTGTTGTGCCGAGCTATGAATTTGGCTTAATCCGAAACCTTGGTAAATCACAATAATTGTCGCCAAAAAAGTACCAAGTACATAAAGAACCGCTGTATAATGGGGTCGGTAATCGCCGAAATTCGCTAATAGCCCACAATACCTGTAGCGTAATTGTTATAAACCGCTTCATTACCGTAATCTTTTACTATTCGTTTAAGATTATCGGCGATAGTATCCAGCGCTTCTTCCCAACTAATCCGTTGGAATTTCCCATATAACACCCCACACAGACTAGAATCTTTTTTAGTCTAGCCCCTAATAAGTATTGGTGCTTTGATACATATCAAAATATAGAAACCCTGTAAAATCAACAAGTTATTTAAAATGATAATTATTTTGATTTTTTGAAAAGAATTTAAAGACAAGAAATAAGAATTGGCGGAAGGTCATGGGAGTCGAACCCACCCAGGACTGCTGGCAGCCCTAACAGGATTTGAAGTCCTGCCGCATCACCGGACACGACGACCTTCCGGATTGCGTTGAAAACTTTAGCTTAAATTATTCTATTATTCAAGGAATAAAATCCGGGATAGCTTAATTGTAAAATACAACTTAAAATACAAACATTCGTTTCTGAAACAAAAAAGGAAAAAAAATGACCGCACTTTTTCAACAGTTGCCCTCTGTGGATAAAATTCTCAAAACGCCTCAAGGCGAACAGCTTGTAACTGAATTTGGACATAGCGCGGTAGTGAATTGTTGCCGTCATCTACTCGCTCAAGCCCGTGAAAAAATAAAAATTGAAAAAAAATTACCGCACTTTTTCACGGACTTTAACCATACAATCGCCGAAGTTAACCGCTATTTAGCCAACCAACAGCAAGTTAAAATAAAATCCGTTCATAACCTGACGGGTACGGTGCTGCATACTAATTTAGGGCGCGCCTTGTGGGCGCAATCCGCACAACAGGCGGCGCTGACCGCTATGCGCCAAAATGTGGCGTTAGAATACGATTTAGAGGCGGGCAAACGCAGCCATCGAGATAATTATGTCAGCGAATTATTACATGAACTCACCGGCGCACAGGCAGCCTGTGTGGTGAATAATAATGCCGCAGCGGTGCTGTTAATGCTGGCGACTTTTGCCCAAGGCAAGGAAGTGATTATTTCCCGCGGAGAATTAATTGAAATCGGCGGGGCTTTCCGCATTCCCGATATTATGGCGCAGGCAGGTTGCAAACTGGTGGAAGTCGGCACTACAAACCGTACCCATTTAAACGATTATCGCCGGGCAATCAATGAAAATACCGCATTGTTAATGAAAGTTCACAGCAGTAACTATCAGATTTGCGGTTTTACCTGCGAAGTAAGCGAACAGGAATTAGTGGAATTAGGTAAAGAATTCAATATTCCCGTGGTTACCGATCTTGGCAGCGGCGCGCTGACGGATTTATCCCGCTACGATTTGCCAAAAGAACCTACGGTGCAGGAAAAATTAGTACAAGGTGCGGATTTAATCTCCTTTTCCGGCGATAAACTGCTGGGCGGCCCGCAGGCGGGAATTATTGTTGGAAAAAAAGAACTGATTCAACAGTTACAATCTCATCCGTTAAAACGGGTTTTACGTTGCGATAAAGTGATTCTGGCTGCTATGGAAGCCACTTTGCGTTTATATCTGCAACCGGAAAAATTAACGGAAAAACTCACAAGTTTGCGTTTACTTACGCAACCGCTCGAACAATTAAGGCAGCAAGCGGAACAATTAAAAGCAAAACTGGAAAATTTACTGAAAGATGATTTTTTACTGCAAATCGAATCAAGTTTGGCGCAAATAGGTAGTGGTTCGCAACCTATGGCAAAAATTCCCTCTATTGCAGTGACTATTGCCGAAAAAAATTCGGAAAAATTGACCGCACTTTTAGCCCGTTTCAAAAAACTTTCAACCCCGATTATAGCACGGGTAGAAAACGACAAAATCCGGCTGGATTTGCGTTCTGTTACGGCTATTGAAACCTTGCTTATAACCTTAGAAGAACTAAATCAGGACCAATAAGATGATTATTGTCACATCCGGTCATGTTGACCACGGAAAAACCGCTCTTTTACAAGCCTTAACCGGTATGAACACAGCTCATTTGCCCGAGGAAAAAAAACGTGGGATGACCATCGATTTAGGTTATGCCTATTTGCCGGTGGGAGATAAAATCCTCGGATTTATTGATGTGCCCGGCCATGAAAAATTTTTAGCAAATATGCTGGCCGGGTTAGGCGGTATCCATTATGCCATGTTGATTGTGGCGGCGGATGAAGGCATTCAGGCGCAAACGAAAGAACATTTAGCCATTTTGCGCTTGTTACAAATTGAGAAAATAATGGTGGTAATCAGCAAAGCCGATCGTGCAAGTTCAGCTAAAATTGACGAACTTAAAACTAAAATTCTGACAGATTACCCTTTTTTAGCAGAAAGCCCCTTTTTTGTCACCTCCGCCGTCAACGGGCGGGGCATAGCGGAATTACGGGAATTTTTAACCGCACTTCCAAATCCTGCGGATAAAGATAAACCCTTTCGTTATGCCATTGACCGTATTTTCACCGTGAAAGGCGCAGGAACTGTGGTCACGGGTACGGCATTTAGCGGTAAAGTGAAAATTGATGACGAGCTTTATCTGTCTAACGGCGGGAAAGTACGGGTGAAAAATATTCATGCGCAAAACCGACAAAATACCGAAGGACTTGCCGGCCAGCGTTTAGCATTGAATATTAATGCGGATTTAGACCGAACCCAGATTGAACGGGGCGATTGGTTTTTTTCGCAAGCCCCCTTTGAGCCGACGGAACGCTTTACAATTCAACTTACTGCTGAAACATCCTTAACGGAAAATCAGCCGGTACACGTTTATCACGCCGCGTCTCGTACAACGGGCAAACTAGCCCTATTAATAGAAAAAGCAATTTATCCGGGACAACAAACTTTCGCCGAATTAATTTTAGATAACCCCTTATTTTTAGCTTATGGAGATCGAATAATATTACGTAGCGGAGATGCCAAACAGCTTGTGGGCGGCGGTAAAGTATTGGAAATTAATTCGCCTAAGCGGCATAAACGTTCGGAACAACGTCTGCAATGGCTGGTACAATTACAACAAGCTCATTCGGCGGATGAGCGCATTGCTCTGTATTTGCAGGATAAAGCGGTAGAAGCCCGGGCAATTACCTGGATAGAACAACTTACTGAATTACAACTTAATGAAATTATTAATAAAAATAATGATATTAGATTCCAGCATTGGTGTTTTAATCAAAATTACCAACACCGGCAAAATCATAAAATTTTGACCGCACTTTCGTTTTATCATGATCAACACGAAGATCAGTTAGGTTTGGGAAAAGCCCGGTTATACCGCATTGCGGCTCTGAACCAACCGGAAAAATTAATTTATCATTTTATTGATGAATTACTTGAACAGGGAAAATTACAACAAACCCGCGGTTGGCTGCATTTGGCGGAACATAAAATCCAATTTTCAACGGAAGAACGCGGATTATGGCAACTCGTACTGGATGAGTTTGAAAAACAAAAAGGTCAACCGCTTTGGGTACGTGACCTTGCTCAAAATCTTGGATTTGATGAAACTCTTATGCGTAATTTCCTTTATAAAGCAGGAAAGTTAGGTTTTTTAACGGCGGTAGTAAAAGATCGTTTTTTCTTAACGGAACATATTTACGGTTATGCCCGTTTAATAAAACAAATGATCGAACAAAATGGAGCCGTATCCGTTAATCAATTACGTGACGAATTACAGATAGGACGCAAATTAGCCGTACAATTGATGGAATATTTTGATCGTAGCGGATATTTGCGCCGTAAAGGTAATATACATATTTTGCGAGATACTGAAGCTTTTGACTTATAAATACTACTTTAAGGTTAAAATACTGCTAAAATAACTTGACTAAAACGTGTCAACTCTTAAAATTAACAACAATTTATTAACTCAGTTTTTGTGCGGGTATAATAAATAAAAAGCTATTTTTCAGTTCAATGCTGAAAATAATTTAATTCTTAATCTCGGAGCTTAATATGGCAGGCTTATTCACTCAACCCGGTCGTCGTCGTTATGGCGTAGCTATTTTTGCCGGTATTATCGGCGGTTTAATTTCGGCATTCGTAAAATGGGGGGCAGAACACCCATTCCCACCACGTAGTCCAATTGATTTATTTACGGCTGCTTGTCCGCAACCTGTTTTAGATGCGCTAAATTCCGGCGCAATCGTAATGGATCAAGCGTTACAACAATGTTCCCGTGCATTCTTAAACCCACCGCACGTTTTCTTACGCGATGTTTTCGGTATCGATCCTACCGCACCTGCATTTATGTTTGCAGACCAAGCGTTTAACTGGATTGGCGTAACTCACATCACTTTCTCTTTAGTATTTGCTATCGGTTATTGCTTAGTTGCCGAAGTATTTCCTAAAATTAAATTCTGGCAAGGTATCGGTGCAGGTTTAATCGCTTGTGTTGTTGTTCACTACATTGTGTTCCCGGCAATGGGCTTAACTCCGCCGGTAGCCGAATGGCCATGGTTCGAACACGTGTCGGAAATCGTCGGTCACGTATTCTGGTTCTGGTCAATTGAGGTTATTCGTCGCGATTTACGTAACCGTATCACGCACGAACCTGATGCGGAAGTGCCTTTAGATCAACCTTATCGTTAATTAGAAACAAAGCTGATTTAACATTCAATAAAAACCCGGTTTATGCCGGGTTTTTATTTTTTTATTATTAATTATTAAATAAAGTCAGTATATCCAAAGGATAACGGGAACCGGCTAAATAATCTTCAAGGGCCTCTGTCACCAACGGGTTGCGGGCACATTGGTTTTCTTGCCGAATATAATAATTAAATTCTTCTAAAGTCAGCCAAAACCCCTGTGTAATATCGGAATCATGCGGAGTAATTTCAGCCCAATCATCCAATTCCAGCGCAAAAACAAAACGTAAATAATCCTTTTGGCTGCGCGGTGCGTGCCATTGATAAATTTTCACTAAATGCTGCATTTTTGCCCGAATACCCGTTTCTTCATAAAGCTCCCGGCTTGCACCTTCAAGAATGGTTTCGTTTTCTTCCAGATGCCCGGCCGGTTGATTTAAGGTGCGTTTACCATATTCAATTTCTTCCACAAACAAAAACTTACCTTTGCAATGCACAATACAAGCCATTGTTACATGAGGTTTCAGCATAATTATTCCTTAGTTAATTTTAATGTTTTATATAAACGTTCTAACTCATTGTCGGTCAATAGCCGATAACTTCCGTTTGCTAAATTATCCAATGTGAATGAACTTACGGCATAGCGAATCAAACGCAGTGTAGGAAAGCCGATATTGGCAGTCATACGACGAACCTGGCGGTTTTTGCCCTCACTAATTTTTATTTCAAGCCAACTGGTAGGAATGGATTTTCTTTCTCGAATAGGCGGTGTGCGTTGCCAAATAAAATCGGGTTGTGCAATCAACCGCACTTTTGCCGGACGGGTCATACCGTCTTTAAGCTCAACGCCTTGACGTAATTTTGCCAAATCCGTTTCCGTCGGTTCGCCTTCAACCTGAACAAAATAAGTCTTCTCCATTTTAAATTTAGGATCCGCCAAACGGTGCTGGATTTCACCGTTATTCGTTAAAATAAGTAACCCCTCGCTATCGCGATCCAGCCGTCCCGCCGCATAAACATCAGGAATATGAATAAAGTCTTTTAAGGTGGCTCGTCCGTTTTCATCGGTAAATTGCGTTAATACATCAAAAGGTTTATTAAACAGAATGACCTGCGTTTCGGAAAAAGCGAGCTGTTTAGATTTCTGTCTTTTGGTTACAGAATTTTGATGAAAACTCACCGCACTTTTTCTTTTTTTGTTATAAAAGGCGGATTTACCTGTAGATTTTTTTAAATCGGATTTAAATCCTGATTTAATCGGGTTATTAAGGTTCATAATAAATTTCTTACCATAAAAAAGTGCGGTAAAATTTACCGCACTTTTAGTGATTTTACTATCACATAATCAACTATCAATTAAGATTAGATACTGTCACTTTTAGTATTTCTTGAGCGGTTGAATCTAAATTGTCCATTAAATATTTTTTCAATTTAGCCCGCGCATTGTCCGCATCTTCATATAATCCGTTAAAAGTCATGTATTTATCACTAATCCAGCCGCCGATAGCGCCGACTTTACCATGACTCAAGCGTTGAGCGGTTTTGTTATAGACTTCATAATTAATAAGTGTGGAAGGTTCAAATAAAAATGAATTATCCGGACTTGTATAACCAAGCATGATATTTAACTTAATTACACCGTCAATTTTTGGCGTTTTGGCTAAATATGCATTCAAATTAGTCATATCCGCCTTATCAACTAAAGTCACCTGATAGCCAGCTTGTTCTATTTTTTTTGACAATTCATGAGCAAAATATTGATTGATAGAAGATTTTTCCTGTTCGGCTTTTACTTTTTCATTAAATTGTAACGTATAGTTTTGCGTTTTTATTTCATAGTTTTTCTTTATTGATTCGATCAAAGGAGATTTATTCGCATATTTTGCTGGCGTTACAACAATAGCTTCAATTTCTTTTGCATTATAAATAATCGCCACTTTTTTCATGCTGTTTATTTGTTGCTGATTGCTATCAATATTTTTCTGCATTTCTTCCAGCGCATTATTAATCAAAGAACAACCGCATAGCGTGAAACAAATAATAAAAGTATTGATAATTTTCGAAAACATATAAAGATTCTTTTTTAAAAAGAAGTTAAAGGTTAAATATTTCATTTAGTACTAATGCGATTCCGTCTTCATCATTACTTGCCGTCACTTTTTTGGCAACTTGTTTGATTTCGTCTGGCGCATTGCCCATAGCAACACTTAAACCCGCGTATTCAAGCATATCCAAATCGTTGAAGTTATCGCCGAAAGCAATTACTTCATCGGCACTAACATGTAAATGCCGTTCCATAAAACCGATAGCCTTCGCTTTGGTTGCCGCTTTGTTCATGATTTCAATATATTCGGGTTTAGAAAGATGAATGCTCAAGTGCGGTAATTTTTGTTTAAGTTTTTGCTCAAGGGGTTTAATTTTATCCGCCTCGCCCATTACTAAAATTTTATGTACTTTTGTAAGATTGGAAGGTGTTTGTTTTGGAAATAAACCCGTAATATCAGCCTCCTGCTTTGTCCAATAATTATCCAAATCATTAGAGAACCAGTCTAAAGCGGCGTAATGGTTTATTGATAGATACGGATAATCCGCAAGAATTTGATTAAGTGCCGCTAAATCAGCCTGATCTATTTGAACGCTATAGAGTTCCCGCAGATTTTTATCTAAAATCAACGCGCCGCTGTAACAAATAATTCCTTGGTTAGTTTGTAACTGTTCGGTATAAGGGGTTATAGCATAAGGCGGACGAGCGGAAACAGGGATAAAGGGAATACCTTTGCTAACGGCTAATTTAATGACGGATTCGGTTTTTGAACTAATCTGATGCCGGCTGTTCAGTAAAGTCCCGTCTATATCGCTGAAAATGGCTTTGTATTGCATATTAATTTCCTGTTAAAAATAGAAAACAAACGCCTAAAAATAAAGCCGTTCCGAATAATAGGAACGGCTTTAAGTGCGGTTAAAATTAGCGTTTGTTTTTCACTAATTTTTCGGTCAGTTCGTAAGCACGCAGTTTCGCAAGTTCTTTCGAAAGTTTTGCAGTAAGCATTTCGTGGTTGAGATCGCCTGATTTCGCCACGATATTGTCTTCCGCTTTTTTCTTCGCTGCAAGAATACGATCTTGATCGAGATCGGAACCACGGATCGCCACATCGGCAAGTACGGTTACTATGTTCGGCTGTATTTCTAAAAACCCGCCGGAAACGTAAATAACTTCTTCAATACCGTCGTTATAAGTAAATTTAACGATACCCGGTTTGATTGCCGTAAGCAATGGAGTATGCCCGGCTAAAATACCTAGTTCGCCTTCGATCCCCGTTGCCTGTACGCTTTTGACAGCGCCCTCGAAGATTTTATTCTCCGCACTTACGATAGTTAAATTAAATGTCGTCATATGTGTTCTCCTTCAATCTGGTAATCAGTTGAAGTGATTACATATTTTTCGCTTTTTCAACAACTTCTTCGATTGAACCTACCATATAGAACGCCTGTTCCGGAATATGGTCGTATTCGCCTTCAAGAATACCTTTAAAACCACGAATGGTATCTTTCAATGATACGTATTTACCCGGTGAACCGGTAAATACTTCAGCAACGAAGAACGGTTGTGATAAGAAACGTTCAATTTTACGCGCACGCGCTACCACTAATTTATCGTCTTCCGAAAGCTCGTCCATACCAAGAATCGCAATAATATCTTTCAATTCTTTGTAACGCTGTAGAATACCCTGTACACCGCGCGCCACATCGTAATGTTCTTGACCAACTACTTGCGGATCAAGCTGACGTGAAGTGGAATCTAACGGGTCAACAGCCGGATAAATACCTAAAGATGCGATATTACGGCTTAATACTACGGTTGAGTCCAAGTGAGCAAAAGTTGTTGCAGGAGACGGGTCGGTTAAGTCGTCCGCCGGCACGTAAACCGCCTGCACAGAAGTAATGGAACCGGTTTTGGTGGATGTAATACGTTCTTGTAATACCCCCATTTCTTCCGCTAACGTCGGCTGATAACCAACCGCAGAAGGCATACGGCCCAACAATGCGGATACTTCTGTACCGGCAAGAGTATAACGATAAATATTATCCACGAAGAACAATACATCACGGCCTTCATCACGGAATTTTTCCGCCATAGTTAAGCCTGTTAAAGCCACGCGTAGACGGTTACCCGGCGGCTCATTCATCTGACCATACACCAGTGATACTTTATCCAATACGTTAGAATCCGTCATTTCATGGTAGAAGTCGTTACCTTCACGAGTACGTTCGCCTACACCGGCAAATACGGAGAAACCCGAGTGTTCGATTGCGATGTTACGGATTAATTCCATCATGTTAACGGTTTTACCAACACCCGCACCACCGAACAGACCTACTTTACCACCCTTAGCGAACGGACAGATCAAGTCGATAACTTTAATACCCGTTTCCAAAAGTTCAGTACTGTTTGATTGTTCTTCGTAACTTGGCGCTTCACGATGGATAGCCCATTCTTCTTCTGCGCCGATTGGACCTTGTTCGTCTACCGGTTCTCCAAGTACATTCATAATACGGCCCAAAGTTTTAGTTCCTACGGGTACGGAAATAGGTTTCCCCGTATTACTGACACTTAAACCGCGTTTTAAACCGTCGGAAGAACCCATTGCGATACAACGAACGATACCGCCACCTAATTGTTGTTGCACTTCAAGGGTTAAACCGCCTTCCGCAACTTTTAATGCGTCGTAAACTTTTGGTACTGCATTTTCTGGGAATTCAACGTCGATTACCGCACCGATAATCTGTACAATTTTTCCTGCTGACATTACCGCTTTTCTCCATTAAATTGCTGCGGCGCCCGCAACAATTTCATTTAATTCATTTGTGATACTTGCTTGACGGGCTTTGTTATACACCAACTGCAGGTCATTAATTAAATTACCCGCATTATCCGTTGCCGCTTTCATTGCCACCATTCGAGCCGCCTGTTCCGAAGCTAAATTATCAACCACCGATTGATACACCTGAGATTCCAAATAACGAGTCAGTAAGCTGTCTAACAGCATTTTTGGATCCGGCTCGTAAATATAATCCCAAGCCTGTTGTCTTTCGCCTAGATTATCGGTATCCAATTCGGGTAAAGGTACAAGCTGTGCAAAACTTGGTTTTTGCGACATTGTGTTGATAAACTGATTATGCGCTAAATACAAGGCGTCAATTTTGCCGTCTTTATAGGCATCAAACATATCATTTGCAATACCAAGTAATTCTTCCACAGATGGATTATCACCCATTCCCGAATGTTGAGCTCTGATTTTTAAACCTAAAGAACGGAAGAAAGCAATACCTTTTGAACCGATCACACCGACTTCAACCGTAATACCTTGTTCCTTCCATTTTTTGATTTCATTCAACACGGTTTTAAATAAATTAATATTCAAACCGCCGCACATACCGCGATCCGTTGAAATCACAAGCATACCCACTTTTTTCACTTCGCGTTCAACTAAAAACGGGTGTTTATAACCGATACTCGCTTTAGACACGTGGCTGATTACATTTCTGATGGTTTCAGAATAAGGCCGAGAGGCTGCCATGCGATCCTGCGTTTTACGCATTTTCGACGTAGCCACCATTTCCATTGCCTTGGTAATTTTCTGCGTACTCTGTACGCTGGCAATTTTGGTTTTTATCTCTTTTCCGCTAGCCATTGTCTTTCTCCGAACTATTACCAGGTATTATTCGCTTTGAAATTATCCAAAATACCTTTTAACGTATTTTTAATTTCATCGTTATAATCGCCCGATTTCGTTAACTCTTGCATAAACTCGGTATTAGTACGATTTGCGTAATCTAAAAGTGCGGTCTCAAAATCGGCAATTTTATTCAATTCCACATCATCTAAATAACCGAATTCAACGGCAAATAAAATTACCGCCTGTTCAGCAACCGATAACGGCGCATATTGTTTCTGTTTCAACAATTCGGTCACTTTTTCACCGTGAGATAACTGTTTGCGTGTCGCATCATCTAAATCCGAAGCAAATTGAGCAAAAGCAGCCAGTTCACGATATTGAGCAAGCGCAGTACGGATACCGCCGGCTAATTTTTTCACCGCTTTAGTTTGCGCCGCACCACCTACACGAGATACCGAAATACCCGGGTTTACCGCAGGACGAACACCGGCGTTGAACAGGTTGGATTCTAAGAAAATCTGACCGTCGGTAATAGAAATCACGTTAGTAGGAACGAATGCCGAAACGTCACCCGCTTGAGTTTCAATGATAGGTAACGCCGTTAAAGAACCGGTTTTACCTTTCACTTCACCTTTAGTGAAGTTTTCAACATATTCTTCATTAACCCGTGCAGCTCGTTCAAGTAAACGCGAGTGTAAATAGAATACATCACCCGGATAAGCTTCACGACCCGGCGGACGACGTAATAATAATGAAATTTGGCGATAAGCAACCGCTTGTTTGGATAAATCGTCATAAACGATTAAAGCGTCTTCACCGCGATCACGGAAATATTCACCCATGGCACAACCCGCATACGGCGCTAAATATTGTAATGCGGCGGATTCGGATGCCGATGCGGCTACCACGATAGTGTTCGCTAACGCACCGTTTTCTTCCAATTTACGTACCACGTTAGCAATAGTTGAAGCTTTTTGACCAACCGCCACATAGATACATTTAACGCCGGAATCCCGTTGGTTGATAATTGCATCAATAGCAAGAGCGGTTTTACCGGTTTGACGGTCACCGATAATTAATTCGCGTTGTCCGCGACCAATAGGCACCATAGAGTCAACGGCTTTATAACCGGTTTGTACCGGTTGATCTACCGATTTACGATCGATAACACCGGGCGCAATCACTTCTACCGGAGAAAATCCGTCATTTTTAATTTCACCTTTACCGTCAATCGGTTGACCAAGAGTATTGACCACACGACCTAATAAACCGCGACCTACCGGCACTTCCAGAATACGGCCCGTACATTGTACTTCCATACCTTCGGCAAGATCCGTATAAGGACCCATTACCACCGCGCCGACAGAATCACGCTCTAAGTTTAATGCCATCGCAAAACGACCGGTAGGAAGTGCAATCATTTCCCCCTGCATCACTTCACTTAAACCGTGAATACGGATAATTCCGTCACTCACTGAAACGATTGTCCCGGTATTGCGAGCTTCGCTCACTACATCAAACTGGGCAATGCGTTTTTTAATCAATTCACTAATTTCTGTTGAATTTAGTTGCATTTTGAATTCCTCTTATCATTGCAACTCGTTTGCCAAACGATTGAGTTGTCCGCGGCTTGAGCCGTCAATCACAAAATCGTCGGTACGAATAATAACCCCTGCAAGCAGAGAATTATCTACGCTGCAATTTAATTTAACTTTACGAGCAAGTCTTTTTTCCATTGCGGCTGCAATTTTTTGTTCTTGTGTTGCATTTAATGGTTGCGCCGAGATGACTTGAACTTCCGCTGTTGCATTATGTTCTTCCACATAACGTTGAAATTCGTCAAATACTGCGGGAAGCACCGTTAAACGCTTATTTTCAGCCATTAACCTAATCAGATTTTGCCCGTATTGATCAAGTTGTTCGCCACAAATTGAAACCATCGCGTCAGCGGCTTTTTGAACTGAAAAAGTATTGGCAAAAAAATCCCGGATTTGCTCATTGTCGGCTACTTGTGCCGCAAAACCCAACATTTCCGTCCATTTTTCTACCGCACTTTTATCAGTAGCCGATTGTTCCACGGCAAAATCAAACGCTGCCTTGGCATAAGGGCGAGCTATCGTAGTTAATTCTGACATAAGCTCAACCTTCTTATAGTTCTGCAACTAATTTATCAATAATGTCGTTGTTTGCCGCTTCATCCACAGTACGACCAACAATTTTTTCCGCCCCGGCAATAGCCAGTGACGCAACTTTCACGCGTAACTCTTCCTGAACGCGTTTACGTTCCGCTTCCACTTCCGCATGACCTTGAGCAATAATGGTCGCTTTCAGATTTTCCGCTTCCGTTTTTACTTCTTCAAGAATGTCATTACGACGTTTATTTGCTAAATCAATAATTTTTTGCGCTTCTTCTTTTGCCGCCAGAATTTCCTGCTCAACTGCGGCTTGAGAATCTGCCTGATCTTGTTTTGCTTTTTCAGCCGATGCCAAAGCGTTAGCAATAGAACTTTGACGTTCTTCAATAGCCTTAATAATCGGCGGCCAAACAAATTTTACGCAAAACCATGTAAATAATGCGAAAGCAATAAGTTGACCAATTAATGTTGCATTTAAATTCACAACACCCTCCTCTGTTAATATTGTCGGTTACTCAAAAGAGCAAATTCAGCTAAAAACCTATCGACAATTATTGTAATAAACCGATGAATGGGTTTGCAAAAATGAATAATAATGAAATACCTACAGCGATCATTGCGATAGCATCCAAAAGACCCGCAACGATAAACATTTTAGTTTGTAAGCTTGATGCAAGCTCAGGTTGACGAGCTGAAGATTCTAAAAATTTACCGCCTAAGATAGCAAAACCGATTGCGGTACCCAGTGCAGCGAATGCAAGAAGAATTGACGCACCGATGATTGTTGCTGTAATTACAGATTCCATAATGTTCTCCATTAAGTTAAGGAATTAGCCCGAAGGCCGGGGTTAGTTAAAAATTAATGTTCCGCCTTGTTATAAGCAATACTTAAATACACCACGGTCAACATCATAAAGATGAAGGCCTGCAAGGTGACAATTAAAATATGGAAAATAGCCCAGGCAAGATGTAAAGGAATACCTAATGCCGCAATAGCAGCATTGGCGGAATACATAACGGCGATAAGAATAAATATTAATTCCCCCGCATACATATTACCGAATAAACGGAATGCCAATGAAATAGGTTTAGCCAGTAAAGTAACGGATTCAAGCACGAAATTTACAGGAATTAAAGACCAGTGATTAAAAGGATGAAGAGTATATTCTTTCACCAATCCGCCAAAGCCTTTTGATTTCACCGTATAGAAAAGGATTAAAGCAAATACGCATAGAGACATGCCTAATGTTGCGCTTATATCGGCGGTAGGCACGGCTCTGAGATAATGAATACCGAATAAACCGGCTAGTTGTGGAAGAAAATCAACGGGAATTAAGTCAATGGCATTCATAATGAATACCCAACAAAAAATGGTTAACGCTAAAGGAGCTACAACATTACGCGGACCATGGAAGTTTTCTTTTACAATACCGTTAATCCATTCCACTAAAATTTCGACCATACATTGCAATTTACCCGGAACACCCGAAGTAGCTTTTTTTGCTACGGAACGAAATACCGCCAGAAAAATAATTGCCGCTAAGACAGAAAAAAACAGAGTATCAATATGCACATTCCAAAAGGAATCCCCTGTTTTCAAAAATTGCAAATGGTGACCAATATACTCAGAAGTCGTTTGTCCAGACATAATAAATCCTCTGACGATTACGGTTTAATTTTATTTTCCCAAATAAGGGGTAAAACATTGTTAAGTATAAGGGCTACAAAATAGCCTATAAAAAAAACGATAAAATTCATTAATATAAATAATTTAAAACATAAAATAACGAATATTATCGTCAATGCGAATTTGATCGCTTCACCACGATAAAACGTAGTCATTTGATTTGAGTAGATTTGTTTTCTGAAAAAAACTATCAAAACAAATACAACAAAAGGTAAAAAGGCAGATAAAAAACCAAGACCGAAACTAACCGCACTTTGCCATTGCCACGGTAACAGAATTAAACAAAAAAACATGAATAGTCCGAATTCGCTAACAAATGTTTTTTTATATTTCCGTTTTGCTTGCCCAATTATTCTCGACATAACCCTTTTTACATATAAAAGCGTATTGATTATACGCATATTTCCGTTTTATTCCAACTCAAACAAGGTGAAAAAAACGCAAATAAATCATAAATTTTACATTTTTTTAACTTTAACTAAATGACGTTCACCAATTAGTTCAGGTACATGCAATTTTATAACATCAATAACCTGAAAATTATTGCTCATATCCATCACTTCTTCTTGTTGATAAACGCCTTTCAGCGCATAAAACAAGCCTTTTTCATTCGGTAAATGATGACACCAATCCGTCATATCCTTTAAAATGGCAAAAGCTCGGCTCAATATACCGTCAAATTTATGATCGGGAATATATTCTTCCACCCTACTTAATACCGGAACAACATTAGATAATTCTAACTCACGCACCGCATTACGGATAAAACTGATGCGTTTTCCGAGACTGTCGAGCAATACAAAATTTTTATCCGGGTTAATAATAGCTAAAGGTAAACCGGGCAAACCGGGGCCTGTTCCCACATCAATAAACAGATCACCTTGTAAATAAGGACTTACTACCACACTATCTAAAATATGCTTAATCAGCATTTCCATCGGATCCCGTACGGAAGTAAGGTTATAAGCTTTATTCCATTTGTTAAGTAACAACACCAGTTGAACAAGCTTATTTTTTTGCTGATCGGATATAGAAAGTGCGGTCTGTTTTAGCAAAATTTCGAGCTTTTGAGTAAGCTCTTGTTCAAGCTTATTCACCACGCTTAAGCATTCCTTGTTTTTTAAGATTAACCAATAAAATAGAAATAGCGGCAGGTGTTACGCCGGAAATACGACTAGCTTGTCCGATAGAAACAGGGCGATGTTGTTCTAACTTTGCACGCACTTCATTAGATAAACCTGCAACCAATGTATAATCGAAATTGTCCGGAATTGCCGTATTTTCATGGCGTTTTTGTTTTTCAATTTCTTCTTGCTGATGTTCGATATAACCTTGATATTTTACGGCTATTTCCACTTGTTCAACAGCTTCTTTATCATCCATTGCCGGTTTGAATAAATCAAGTGCGGTCAAAATTTGGTAATTTATTTCCGGACGACGCAACAAATCTTCGCCGCTAGCCTCACGAACCAACGGACTGCTTAACACTTCGTTTATCACATCCAAATGTTCTGAACGAGGGTGAATCCAAATATTGCGTAGACGCTGGCGTTCCCGCTCAATATTTTCCATTTTTTGATTAAAACGCGCCCAGCGATTTTCGTCTATTAATCCTAATTCATGAGCTATCGGAGTTAAACGGCTATCCGCATTGTCTTCACGTAATAATAAACGATATTCCGCGCGGGATGTAAACACACGATAGGGTTCTTTAGTACCTAAGGTACAAAGGTCATCCACCAATACGCCCATGTAAGCCTGGTCACGGCGCGGGAACCAACTTTCTTTTTCCTGTACGAATAAACCGGCATTAATGCCCGCTAACAAACCTTGGGAAGCCGCTTCTTCATAACCTGTCGTTCCGTTAATTTGCCCGGCAAAGAATAAACCTTTAATGGCTTTCGTTTCCAATGTCGGCTTTAAATCACGCGGATCAAAGAAATCATATTCAATGGCATAACCCGGTTTGACAATTCGGGTTTTTTCCAAACCAACCATTGAATTAACAATCTTCATTTGCACATCAAAAGGCAAGCTGGTAGATATCCCGTTCGGATAAATTTCCTGTGAAGTTAAACCTTCCGGTTCCAAATAAATCTGATGGGAATTACGATCCGCAAATCGCATAACTTTATCTTCGATAGAAGGACAATAACGAGGACCTATACCTTCTATCACACCGGTGTACATCGGGCTACGATCCAAATTATTACGGATCACTTCATGAGTTTGTTCATTGGTATGAGTAATAAAGCAAGGAATTTGACGGGGATGCTGATCCACAGATCCCATAAAAGAAAATACCGGTAATTGCGCATCACCATGTTGTTTTGCCAGAATATCAAAATTAATAGTTCTTGCATCCAAACGCGGTGGAGTTCCTGTTTTTAAACGGGCTACACGCAAATTAAGATCACGTAAACGATCCGCCAGAGCGATAGAGGCGGGATCACCCGCCCGGCCTCCGGTATAATTATCCAAACCTATGTGGATCTTTCCGCCCAGGAAGGTACCTGCCGTTAGAATAACCGATTTTGTTTTAAATTTTAATCCCATTCTCGTAGCTACGCCGGTGACTCGATCCTGCTCAATTAAAATATCTGTGGCTTCCTGCTGGAAAATATCCAAATTAGGTTGATTTTCCAGAGCTACTTTTACCGCTTGGCGGTATAAAACGCGATCCGCTTGCGCGCGGGTTGCTCTCACTGCTGGGCCTTTACTGCTGTTTAAGGTTCTAAATTGAATTCCCGCCTGATCAGCTGCGGTTGCCATTAAACCGCCCATAGCATCAATTTCTTTTACTAAATGCCCTTTACCAATCCCACCTATAGCTGGATTACAAGACATTTGACCTAAAGTATCTATATTGTGAGTCAGCAAAAGGGTTTTCAATCCCATACGGGCGGGAGCAAGTGCGGCTTCTGTTCCCGCATGTCCGCCACCAATAACAATAACGTCATAATTCTCAGAATAAAACATAATAACCTTAACTTTTAGAATGCTAATAAATGAGGATTAGCAAAATTTGATCTTTTTTGAAAATAACGAGCTATTCTACTGAAATTTACAAGTGCTTTAAAGAAAATTTGTAAAGATCCTTTTAAAACCGGAGATAAAAGATCATTGCTAATAAATAAAGATCTTATTTATATATAAAGATCTTATTATTAATATTATTAGGGGGAACAGATCCTGTTTATAAGATCCTTTTTTATAATAAAATAAATAAGTTAGATCATTTTACAAAATGTGAAGATCTCGATCTTAGATGTAAAATAACCTGTGTATAACACATCTAGTTATCCACAGATTAATTAAGAGTTAAACTTATTAATAGATTAAATACAAGTTTTTTACAATTTTCTTAGTAAGTTATCCACAATCTAAAATAAAAAAAGCACGATTTTTACATCGTGCCTGATTAAATTTTTATAAACTTTAGATTAAAGTTTTGTACTAAGCATTGCTTCCAGTTTTTCAATATCCGCAGCAAATTTACGGATACCTTCGGCTAATTTATCAACCGCCATCGGATCGTTGTTATGTTCCCAGTAGAATTGACTTTCTGTTAATGGTGCCGGTTTTGGTTTGACCTCACCTTTATAATCGAGTTTACGCGGTAAGTCTGCATTGCTTTCTTGTAATTCTTTTAATAAAGCAGGTGCAATGGTTAAGCGATCGCAACCCGCTAACTCGGTAATTTCGCCGATATTGCGGAAACTCGCACCCATTACAACGGTTTGATACCCGTATTGTTTGTAATAGTTATAAATACTTGTTACGGAAATAACGCCCGGGTCTTCGTTTGGAACATATTCTTTTTTATCCGTATTTGCTTTGTACCAGTCAAGAATACGGCCCACAAAAGGTGAAATCAGATAAACGCCGGCTTCGGCACAGGCGCGTGCTTGAGCTTGAGAGAATAAAAGGGTCAAGTTACAATTAATACCTTCTTTTTCTAAAATTTCCGCCGCACGGATACCTTGCCATGTAGAAGCGACTTTGATCAAAATGCGATCATTATTAATACCGGCTTCATTATAAAGTTTGATTAACTTACGGGCTTTTTCAACGGTTGCCGCCGTGTCATAGGAAAGACGTGCATCTACTTCGGTAGAAATACGTCCCGGCACGATTTTTAAAATTTCCAGACCGATATTAACCGCTAATTTATCTTCCGCATCAATGAGTTGTTGCGCTTTGTCGGTACTTTTTGCTTTCGCATAATTAATCGCGTCATCAATTAACGAGGCATATTGGGGTAATGCTGAAGCACTAAGAATAAGAGACGGGTTTGTTGTTGCGTCTTGCGGTTGATATTTTTTGATTGCTTCGATATCACCCGTATCGGCAACCACCACAGTCATATTGCGTAATGCATCAAGTTGTGTAGTCATAATTTTCCTCTATTTCGTTGTGAATTAATTCTTTTTCAATACAATATCACATATTCTCTAGCATGAAGTATGGATTTTTTCTTTAATGTTAATAGATCATATCTTGAATTAATTATGATAGGTCGTATTGATATTTAGTTCAGTGATTTAGATCACAAATGTAAGCATTACGGAGATATAAATGAAAAAACGTTGTCCATGGGCGGAAGGATCTCAACTTTATAGAGATTATCATGATAACGAATGGGGAAAAGCGGAATTTGACAGCCGTAAGTTATTCGAAAAAATTTGTCTGGAAGGACAACAAGCGGGGCTTTCCTGGATTACGGTATTAAAAAAACGGGAAAATTATCGTCGGGCTTTTCATCAATTTTGTCCGGAAAAGATTGTTCGGATGACCGATCAGGATATTGATAAATTAATGCTGGATAAAGGATTAATCCGACACCGTGCGAAGTTAATGGCTATAGTAAAAAATGCCAAGGCTTATTTATTGATGGAAAAGTGCGGTGAAAATTTCAGTAATTTTGTATGGAGTTTCGTGAATAATCAACCTCAAATTAATGATTGCCCTGATTTAACTGCCGTTCCGGCAAAAACCGAATGTTCGAAAGCGTTGTCAAAAGCATTGAAAAAACGGGGCTTTGTTTTTGTGGGAGAAACCACTTGTTATGCCTTTATGCAATCCATGGGATTAGTGGATGATCATATAAATGATTGTTTTTGTAAGCATAAATAAGCTAAGCTGGTTAAATTTAATTCTCTATATAAAAGATCTTTTTTAGAGTATAATCTCAACAATTTTAGCTAAAATATGGTTTACTAATGAAGAAAAATTATTACAGCTTAATTTCTTTCTCTATTTTTACCGCACTTTATAGTACGGCAGGTTTTGCTGATTTACAGCAACAATGTTTAGCCGGCGTGCCGCAGTTTTCCGGTGAAGTGGTCAAGGGTAATGCGAATGAAATGCCCGTTTATATTGAAGCGGATAAAGCCGAACTTAATCATCCTACAAAAGGTGTTTATCAAGGCAATGTGGATATAAAACAGGGGAATCGTCATTTGATTACCGAGACTGCCGAGATTATCCAGTCCGGACAAGATGAAAATGTTCAACGTTACGCCTACGCAAAAGGCGGCTTTGATTATAAAGATAATATAATCAATTTGACCGGTGACGATGCAAAAGTGCATTTAAATACCAAGGATACGGACGTTAAAAATGCCGATTATCAATTTGTAGGCCGTCAGGGACGCGGTAGCGCACAATCTGCGGAAGTAAGGGAAGACTATCGTTTATTGAATAATGCAACCTTTACTTCTTGTCTGCCGAATGATAATTCATGGCAAATCGAAGCGAAAGAAATGAAGCAGTATATTAAGGAAGAGTATGCCGAAATGTGGCATGCGCGTTTTAAAGTTGCCGGCGTACCGGTTTTTTATACGCCTTATTTGCAACTACCTATCGGCGATCGCCGTCGTTCCGGTTTGTTAATTCCTAGTGCTGGAAGTTCCAGCCGTGACGGATATTGGTATTCGCAACCGATCTATTGGAATATTGCACCAAATTATGATGCGACTTTCACACCTAAATATATGACTCACCGCGGCTGGCAAATGAACGGCGAATTCCGTTATTTGAATGAAATAGGCGAAGGTAAAATAGCCGGGGAATATCTTGGTGATGATCGTTATAAGGATTATATCGGCGACAACAAATCCCGGCATTTATTTTATTGGGCTCACAATGCCAAGTTATTTGATAACTGGCGCCTAAACGTTAATTATACAAAAGTAAGCGATAAACGTTATTTCAGCGATTTTGATTCCGATTACGGTAGCAGTACCGACGGATATGCAACGCAAACAGCTCGTTTAGCTTATTTCCAACCAAACTATAATTTTGCTATTTCCGCTAAACAATATCAGGTTTTTGATGAAGTTTCCGTCGGTCCTTATAAAGCTTTACCGCAAATAGATTTCAATTATTACCAAAACGATTTGGCACAAGGATTGCTTGATTTCAAACTTTTCGCCCAGGCGGTACGATTTGAAAATGATAGTACATTGATGCCGACTGCATGGCGTTATCATGCGGAACCGAGTTTAAATTTACCTATGTCTAATCAATACGGAAGTTTGAATGTGGAGACCAAACTTTACGCCACGCATTATGAACAACGTAAAGGCAGTAGCGCTCGAGCGGAGGATATAGATCGTTCGGTAAATCGTATGATTCCGCAAATTAAGGTGGATTTACAAACCGTGTTGGCAAGCGATAAAACCTTTGTTGACGGATTTACCCAAACTCTCGAGCCTCATTTGCAATATTTATATCGTCCGTATCGTGATCAAAGTAATATAGGTTCAAAACGTAACACCGAATATTTAGGTTACGGTTATGATTCCGCTTTGTTACAACAGGATTATTTTTCCTTATTTCGTGATCGCCGGTATAGCGGTTTAGACAGAATTGCTTCGGCAAATCAATTCACTTTGGGCGGTACGACCCGTTTTTATGATGAGCAGGCAAACGAACGTTTTAATTTATCTTTAGGACAAATTCTTTATCTGAACGATTCCCGCATTGACAATAATTCGGATCATAGTACTTCAGGCCGTGCTTCTTCATGGGCTTTGGAAAGCAACTGGAAATTAAGCGATCAATGGAACTGGCGCGGTAGCTATCAATATGATACACGTTTAAACGAAACCTCATTGGCAAATACGACATTGGAATATAATCCTGAAAAAAATAATCTGATTCAATTAAACTATCGTTATGCAAGTCAGGCTTATATTGACCAAAATCTCACTTCGGGAGCGAATCGTTATAACCAGGATATTAAACAAATAGGTACGACTATTGCCTGGGAAGTTTCCGATAATTGGGTTTTAGTAGGGCGTTATTATCATGATATTGCGCTAAACAAACTGGTGGAAGAATATGCGGGTATTAAATATAACACCTGTTGTTGGTCTGTCGGAGTAGGCGCAAGACGTCATTTGGTCAGTAAATCGAATTATACTTATAGCGCCAATAAAGACACTATTTATGATAATAGTTTCGGTATTACTTTTGAATTGCGCGGTTTAGGTAACGAACAACATAGCGGTATCGTCGATATGTTAGATAAGGGTATGCTGCCTTACGTCAAACCGTTTAATCTTTAATAAAAGCGAATAAGGCGTTGAATTCAACGCCTTATTTATTACTGAAATTTATGATTTTTTGACCGCACTTTTATCCGTAATTTAGTTAAAAGTGCGGTCTGTTTTTTGTTAATTTTTATTTAAACCGGCAAAATCACCGACTTCATGATCTAATTGGCTCATAGTCATTAACGCACTTAAAGTTTGTTTTGCCTCTTCTTCGTCAATAACGCTCATGGCAAAGCCTACGTGAACCAAAACCCATTTACCCAGCAAGTCCGTTGTATTATTTTCACAAATCAGCGAAATATTTACTTCGCGCTGTACGCCGCAAACATCAACAACTGCAGGCTGAAAGCCATCTTCGCCGACATCAATAATTTGTCCGGGAACGCCTAAACACATATCACACCTACTTATTTTTATTATATTGCGGTTATTTTAACATTGCGCCGAACATATTACGACGGTTTAGATCCGACGGCGCCTTTTGTTTTATTGGCAGGGATAGCAGCATAGTCAGACAGTCTTTGGTTAACTGAACGGCATGCTCTTTACTCAAATTCGCTTCTAAAGGCGAATGTAACGAACAGCTTAAATATTGCGGAACATTATCCAGACTGCTTACCGTAAAATTCAGGGTTTTATAAGGAAATGCAAGAGCAATTTTGTCACCTACCGTGCGCGCTTTCCATTGCTGATTCGGACCGGGAAGCACTAAAACGCTTAACATCCAGGGAGTAAGCGCCATGCCAATCCATTGATTTTCGAATTGCACGAATTTCGGACAGAAACAGGGAATATCCTCACGATAAAAAGGTAAGTCTTTCATATTTTCCGCAACTTTTTCCATTTCTGTTTGAAATAGTTCAGCCGGATTTTGTTCAAATCCGTCAATCAGTTCTAAAAGTGCGGTGGAATTTTCCTGATTTTCGTTATGATTATACATGATATTCCTAATTAATTACGGGAGAAGGTAGACCCAGGTCGGTTAATTGTTGCGCCAAACACTGAAAAACAGCCGGCATTGCATTTTCAACGGTTTTTGTTAAACCTATGTGAGACTCAAGGGATTCGGGCTGAATCCCGATAAGACAAAGATGTTTGGGATATTCGTCGGTTAGTTTTAAGGCCGATAATACATCACAAATACCTAATTGGTGCGGCGATATTTTGCGCGAAAAAAGCGCCGGTACCTGTTCGTCTTTCAGAACGACTATTTCACCGGGCCGCTTGCCGGCAATCACCGCATCAATAATAATTAAATAATCGCGATTTGCCATCACGTCAAGTAATTCCATACCGCAAGTACCGCCGTCAACAAGATCAAAGTGCGGTGTAAAATTCGCATTTTTTTCTAAATGTTGTACGGCTCTTACGCCTATGCCTTCGTCGCTGAGTAAAATATTACCCACACCCAGAATTAACGGCTTCATTATAAGACCTTCACTTTCGTGGTTTCGCCCGTTTCCGTATTCACGACGTGAACGGCGCAGGACATACAAGGGTCGAAGGAATGAATGGTTCGTACCACTTCCAACGGTTTAGCCGGATCCGCCACCGGTGTACCTATTAAAGATTGTTCGTATGGTCCTAAGGCATCATGTTGGTTACGCGGGCCTGAGTTCCAGGTTGAAGGTACAACTGCCTGATAATTTTCGATTTTACCGTCTTTAATCACCACCCAGTGAGATAACATACCGCGCGGTACTTCCCCAAAACCAACACCGCGGAATTCGCCGTTTTCCGGAATATTGGCTTTTAAATAGGCGATGGTGTCGCCTTTACCTATATTATTCACTAATAATTGCCATTGCTGGGTTAATATTTCGTTTAATGCGCAGCAGTGAACCGTACGGCCGATAATACGCCCTAAGGTTGAATGCAAATCATTAATTTCCAAATTGCGACCTGCCAATTGATCATAAATTGATTTCAATTCATTAAAGTGTTTGGTTGTTACTTCATTTTTTGCCGCAAGGTTAGTTAACAAATAAGCTAACGGACCTACTTCCACCACATCATCATAGAATGACGGCGCTTTTACCCAAGAATATTTGCCGTTTTCATCCCATTGGGTATATTTCGGACGGGTTAAACCTGCCCATGGAGCCAGCGCTTCGTCATCTTCATACCAGGCGTGTTTACCGCTTTCTTTAATGCCCTGAACGACAAAATTATCTTTTTGTTGAGTGATCGGGCGGAAAGTGTTCAAATCAAAGTTTTGTAAATAACCGCCGGTTAAAGCAAATTCCGAATTTTCGGCATTAACAGGATATTCGGGAACCGCCAAATAATTACCCGAGGTTTTACCTAAATTTAACCATTCCGGATAATAAGCGGCAAAAATAGCGGTATCAACTTTATAAACCTGATTGATAAAATCATTTAAACGGTCAATACAGGATTTTACATACATTAATCGTTCAAGATTGAGTACGGCTTGAGAATCTAAATTAATCGGGTTAGCTACACCGCCAATGGCTAGATTTTGAATGTGCGGTGTTTTTCCGCCCAGTAACGCTACGACCCGGTTGGCATCGCGTTGGCATTCAAGGGCTTGCAAATAATGGGCGACGGCAATTAAATTGACTTCCGGACTTAATTTCATTGCAGGATGCCCGAAGTAGCCGTTTGCAAAAATACCGAGTTGCCCGCTGTCGGCTAATTTTTTCACTTTAGTCTGTACATTACGAAATTCATTAGCACTGTTTAAACCCCAGCTGGAAACGCCTTTCAGCATATTTGCCGCTTTTTCCGGATCTGCTTTTAATACGGCGGTAATATCTACCCAGTCCATTGCAGAAAGCTGATAAAAGTGCACAATATGGTCGTGAATACTGTGAGCGGCTAAAATCATATTGCGGATATATTGCGCATTTAACGGCACTTTTGCGCCGACGGCGTCTTCCACCGCACGTACGCTGAGAATAGCGTGTACAGTGGTACATACGCCGCAAATACGCTGCATAATCATCCAAGCATCACGAGGGTCGGCGCCTTTAACTATATTTTCCATGCCGCGCCACATTGTTCCTGTTGACCAGGCGTTAGTCACCACACCGTTTTCAATTTCACAATCGATACGTAAATGCCCTTCGATACGGGTGATCGGGTCGATTGTGATACGTTTTTTATCTGTCATGCTTTTTCTCCACTAACTGTTTTTTTGTGCTAAGTTTTCACTTAACGCCGCTTTTTCAGCGATAATATATTCTGATGTTTCTTTATTTGCTTCTTTTAATACCGGTAGTACCGGGAATAAGCGAATAATTAAAATATAGGCGCATACTTCAATAGACACGAAACCGATAGAAATTAATAATTCCTGACCGGAAGGAAAATATTTATAGCCGTTACCCGGGTTATACATAATCATTGAGTAGTCTAAACGCCATAGCGCCGCGCCTAACAGCATGCTTAAAGCGGAAACGAACAACCAACGACCGTCATTACGCCGTTCTCCAAGGAACAATGCCAATAGAGGTAATGTCATTAACCATACTTCCGCCCAGAACATCCAGGCTTCAAATTTAAATAAACCTAAAACATAATGCAGTTTATTGTGATAAATTAATTCGCCGAAACGGAACATCAAGAATAATGCGATTAGTACCGCTGCGGTTTTCGTTAACTGACTGAATAAATGGCGCTCGTCCGGCGCTTGACCGGCAAGGCTTGCCTTTACCACCGAACCTTCAAAAATAACAATAGAAAATCCCATGATAAACGCCGTTAATAAGGAAAATACCGGCAGCATTTCATAGCTTTGCCAGGCTGGGTGGACTTTATGTCCGGCAACAATCATTAATGATCCCATTGAAGATTGGTGCATCATAGGTAACAAGGCGCCCAATGCAATAACGAAGAACATAATTTTATTTAGTTTTTTAAACAGTTTTTTCAAACCGAAAAAACCTAACCATACGGGCGCAAATTCCAGCGTTACCACGCAGATGTAAATAGTCATACAAACCGCGGTTTCAAACAACACGGAATTCGTATTAAACTGACCGGGCAAAAAGAAGTAAGGCAAATGCCAGTATCGTCCCATATCAATAGTAATGGATAAGCCGCCCAGACTATAACCAAACAGGCTTGCTAATAAGGCGGGGCGAACCAACGGGTGATATTTCCCTTTGTTAAAAATATAAACCGTCCAGGCTAAAGCCCAACCGCCGCAGGCAAAGCCGGTTCCCACTAATAAATCGAAGGCAATCCATAACCCCCAGGGATAACCGCCGTTTAATGCGGTTACGGAACCGATGCCGAAAAATAAACGTTTAACGATTAAAGCCAAACAAATCACGGCAAGAGGTGCGAAGAATAAAATCGATGCGGAAATTAATCGACCGCCGACAGGACGCGGATTACTCATTATTATCCTCCTCTTGGTGATGTTCTGGTTTTTTACCGTGCATATTGCGGTAAGTTATAAAGGTTAACCCCGCAAGTCCGACTAAAGGAAGAATCATGCCTCTGTATAAAGTATGTTGTAAGTGGGCGGCACGGGCGCCGGTTGCTATTTCGTCTAATTGAGGCAAACCGAGGTTTTCAAAAGGTACACCGCTTAAAACCAATACCTGAGTACCGCCGCCTTCAATTTCACCGTAAATATGCTGTTCGTAAGCGGGAATTTTCGCCTGATATTTATCTTTGCTGTTTACATGTTGGCGGGGAAATTCATAATCCGTTCCCTGAGTCATACTTAAACGGCGTTTAGCCTCCGCCATTAATTCTTCGCGGGAACCAAAAATAATGGCGCCGGTCGGGCAAACATGGCAACAGCCGGGCAATTTGCCTTGAACAATGCGCTCAACGCCTTTTTGGTTACAAAGTTCGCATTTGCTGATTTGACCCAGAGGATTATCATAATCATATTTAGGCACGTCAAAAGGACAAGCCACCATACAATAACGGCAACCGGTGCAAATATCCGGATCGTAGCCCACAATACCTGTTTTCGGGTTTTTCGTCAGGGCTTGAACCGGACAAACGCTTACACAGTTCGGATCAACGCAATGCATACATTGTTTTTTTATGTAAGCATAACCGTTTTGCGGCTGATCTTTATTGGTACCTTCACCTTCAGACCAAACCTGAATGACATTACGGGTAAAAGGCGATAATTTATCGTTATTGGACCAGGTTTGTTCGCCTTTCGGATTAACCGGCGTTCCGTTGATTTTCTGGCATTCCGCCACACAAGCCTGGCAGCCCACACATAACGTAGAGTCATACAACATGCCTAAGGCACCGGGAATAGGTTCTTGATTTTTGACTTCCGCATGAGCGGCATTTAAAGGTAGCGCAGATGCGACGCCGCCAAGCATGCCTGCTTTTATAAATTTACGTCTATCCATGCTTATTTACCTGTATTGTTGCTGTTTTCTTGCTTTGTTTTTTCTTTTTCCAACTGATTTTTACGTTGGACGGAAAGTTCTTTCAATGTTTCGACCGCAACCCCGGCAAGAACGGCTGTGGCGGCACCCAGTAATGCAATGGCGGTCATGGAAGCGGTTTCCCCTTCCTGATTGGCTACATCCGGTTTTTCAACCCTTGGGGTCGGATTTTCAACATTGGCTAATTGGAAAATACCTTTGGTAAAACCTACGCCTTTTTCATTACAACCGTAACAAGGATGCCCGATACCCACTGGCCAGTTGTTACCGCCCACATCACAGAAATCCAGTGTTGAACAGTTACCGTAGGTTTCTGGGCCTTTGCAGCCCAAATGATACAAACACCAACCGTGACGATGCCCGTAATCACCGTATTCTTTCGCAAAACGGCCGGCATCAAAATGCGGACGGCGATAACAGTTTTCATGAATTAAACGGTCATAGGCAAATAAAGGTCGGTTTAATTTATCCGTTGCCGGTAATTTTTTATAGGTAAGAATATAAGCTACGGTTGCCAGGAAATTATGCGGATTCGGCGGGCAACCCGGAATATTAATAACGGGAATACCGGGCAGAACTTCGGATAAACTTTTCGCACCGGTCGGATTGCCGCCGCTGGAAGGCACCCCACCCCAGGCGGAGCAGGAACCGATGGCAATAATAGCGGCCGCCCCTTTGGCCGCTTCTTTAATATGCTCTATGATGGGGTTGCCCGCTACCATACAGTAAACGCCGCCGTCTTTAACGGGAATAGAACCGTCCACCACTAAAACATACTTTCCTTTGTATTTTTCCAATGCGCGGTGTTTGTTTTCTTCCGCCTGATCGCCAAATGCGGCGGAAAGCACTTCATGATATTCAAGAGAAATCATATCCAGTACAAGGTTTTCAATGCTCGGGTGAGTGGCGCGTAATAAAGATTCCGTACAACCGGTGCATTCCTGCGCGCCAATCCAAATTACCGGCGGGCGTTGAGGGTTGGTTAATGCGTTGGTTATTTCCTCCGCGCTTGCTTTTGAAGTCAACCCCATAGTTGCGGCAAGCGCGGTACATAATTTCATAAAATCACGACGTGAAACATCGGTAACCGAATGAGTTAAAGCAGAAAGTAATCCGTCAGTTCGTTGCATAATTTGCTCCAAATCACATATTTTTTGTATGGTTAATTACGAAAATAATACGCTTAATAAGAAAAAAAAATTTGAGAATTATCAAAAGAACAACAAATTATTCACAAATATTTATTTATAAATTATATATTTAATAACAATTATCATTTCTTTATTTTGATGTTTCGGCAAAAAATCGTTTCAGCTTTGCATTCCGTTGCTCATATTCCGCATTACTGTGTTAAAATTTTGCAAATTTGATTATGGCAACAACAATTTCTCTTTATGCAACAATTACCCATTGAAAAATATTCAGAATTATTAACAAAAAAACAACAAAAACTGACCGCACTTTTAGCGCCTTTTAACGCGCCGGAATTATCGGTTTTTGTATCGCCTGTGCAAAATTATCGTATGCGGGCGGAATTTCGCGTTTGGCATGATAAAGGCGATTTGTATCACATCATGTTTAATCAGCAGACCAAACAGCGTTATCGGGTGGACTGTTTTCCTATCGCAAGCCTGCTTATTAACCGTATGATGGAAAATTTAATTCCATTACTGAAAGAACAGGAAATTCTTACTAAAAAGTTATTTCAAATTGATTATCTCAGCACATTGAGCAATAAAATTATTGTAAGTCTTCTATATCACAAAACGTTAACGGAAGAATGGCAGGCTGCCGCACAGGCTTTAAAAGTGCGGTTGGAAAAACTGGATTTTGATGTGCAGATTGTCGGCCGCGCCACCAAACAAAAAATCTGCCTGGAGCGGGATTATGCGGATGAAGTATTGCCGGTGAACGGGCGTAATTATGTTTATCGCCAGATTGAAAACAGCTTTACCCAACCGAATGCGGCGGTTAATTGTAAAATGCTGGAATGGGCCATTGGCTGCACTAAAAACAGTTCGGGCGATTTGCTTGAACTTTATTGCGGAAACGGTAATTTTTCTATCGCTCTTGCGCAGAATTTCCGCAAAGTATTAGCTACCGAAATAGCTAAACCCTCGGTTGCCGCGGCACAATTTAATATTGCGGAAAACGGCATTGATAACTTGCAGATAATCCGAATGTCGGCGGAAGAATTCACGCAGGCGATGAACGGCGTCCGTGAGTTTAATCGCTTGAAAGGAATTGATCTTAAATCCTATGAATGCAACACTATTTTTGTTGATCCGCCGCGCGCCGGGCTTGATCCCGATACGGTAAAACTTGTGCAAAACTACGATCGTATTTTGTATATTTCCTGCAATCCTAACACCTTGTGCAATAATTTAACGGAATTAACAAAAACACACCGCATTGAAAAAGCGGCGTTGTTCGATCAATTTCCTTATACTGATCACATGGAAAGCGGCGTATGGTTGATTCGTAAATAGCATGAATATTCAACTTATCTGCGAAACCGAAAATTCGCAAAATTTTACCGCACTTTGCAAAGAAAAAGGATTAACTCATGATCCAGCAAGCGTTCTTGCTTTGGTGCAAACGGAAACGGACGGTGAAGTGCGACTTGAATTGCGCAAACTTGACGAGCCCAAACTCGGTGCCGTTTATGTTGATTTTGTCGCCGGTACTATGGCGCACCGCCGTAAATTCGGCGGCGGACGAGGCGAGGCGATAGCCAAAGCCGTTGGCGTGAAAGGAAACGAATTACCTAGCGTAATCGATGCAACCGCAGGTTTAGGGCGGGATGCTTTTGTGCTGGCGTCTATCGGTTGCCGAGTAAGATTGGTGGAACGCCACCCGGTAGTTTATCTGCTGTTGCAAGACGGATTACGCCGCGCTTATGCAGATCCGGAAATTGGAGAAATGATGCAAAAAAATATGCAACTTTTGCCCGTTCATCATATTACCGAACTCAACCCCTTTGAAGATTTTGCCGATGTGGTTTACCTTGATCCAATGTACCCGCATAAACAAAAATCCGCCTTGGTTAAGAAGGAAATGCGGGTTTTCCAATATTTAGTCGGTGCGGATTCGGATTCAAATCTATTACTTGAACCCGCATTAAAACTGGCCAAAAAAAGAGTGGTGGTAAAACGCCCGGATTACGCAGAATTTCTCGCCGAGAAAGCCCCGCAATTCAGCCGAGAAACCAAAAATCATCGCTTTGATATTTATTCGGTGAATGTTTAAAACCTTACCAAAGAATAAGTTAAAACCAGAATAATATTAAAAGTGCGGTCAAAAATTTCATATTTTTTAATATGATAAAGCTAAAAAAGTAGGGACGTCATGTTTGCCGTCCCTACTTATATGCCGTATGTGTAACGGGCGCCTCTTTATTTACACAGCCTGCCGGAAAATCACCTTATCCGCTTTTTTCATATAATTTTCAATTTTATCAAAATTCATATAACGATAGGTGTCGTCTTTATCCTGTTGTAAGTCGACAGTATAGGATAAATATTCTTCCGGTGTCGGCAGTTTGCCTAATAATGCGGCGACAGCGGCCAATTCAGCCGATGCAAGATACACATTGGCGCCTTGTCCCAAACGGTTTGGGAAATTACGGGTGGATGTTGAAACTACGGTGGCATTGTCCGCTACCCGAGCCTGATTACCCATACAAAGCGAGCAGCCCGGCACTTCTATTCTTGCACCGCTTTTGCCGTAAATGCTGTAATAGCCTTCTTCGGTTAATTGCGCGGCATCCATTTTGGTTGGCGGCGCCACCCATAAGCGGGTTGGAATCATCCCTTTGAATTTGTTCAGCAATTTACCGGCGGCGCGGAAGTGTCCTATATTGGTCATACAGGAGCCGATAAATACTTCGTCAATTTTATCGCCTTGCACGTCTGATAACAGGCGGGCGTCATCCGGATCATTCGGCGCGCAAACAATAGGTTCTTTGATTTCATCTAAATTGATTTCGATCACGGCGGCATATTCCGCGTCTTTATCCGCTTCCAGCAATTGCGGGTCGTCAAGCCATGTTTGCATTGCTTTTATGCGACGCTCAAGAGTGCGGGCGTCGCCGTAACCTTCGGCAATCATCCATTTCAATAACGCGATATTTGAATTGAGATATTCGATAATCGGTTCTTTATTTAATTTTATGCTGCACGCGGCGGCCGAACGTTCGGCTGAAGCGTCGGAAAGCTCAAATGCCTGTTCGATTTTCAGATTTTCCAAACCTTCGATTTCCAAAATACGGCCGGAGAAAATATTTTTCTTACCTTTTTTCTCAACGGTTAATAGGCCTTGCTGAATCGCATAATAAGGAATGGCATGAACTAAATCGCGCAAGGTAATACCCGGCTGCATATTGCCCGTAAAGCGGACCAATACGGACTCCGGCATATCCAGCGGCATAACGCCGGTAGCGGCGGCAAAAGCTACCAGTCCGGAGCCTGCCGGAAATGAAATACCGATAGGAAAACGGGTATGGGAGTCGCCTCCGGTTCCTACCGTATCCGGCAATAACATGCGGTTTAACCAGGAGTGGATAACACCGTCGCCCGGGCGCAAAGAAACGCCACCTCTATTCATAATAAAGTCAGGTAATGTGTGATGGGTAACTACATCTATCGGTTTCGGATAAGCCGCCGTATGGCAGAAAGATTGCATAACCAAATCCGCCGAGAAACCTAAACAGGCAAGATCTTTTAATTCGTCGCGGGTCATTGGGCCGGTCGTATCCTGTGAACCCACCGAGGTCATTCGCGGTTCGCAATATTGCCCCGGACGAATGCCTTCGACTCCGCAGGCTCGTCCGACCATTTTTTGAGCAAGGGTATAACCTTTCTCGCTTGCCTGGACGGCTTGCGGTTTTTTGAATATTTCGGATTCGTTTAAACCTAAAGCAAGACGCGCTTTATGGGTTAAACCTCTGCCGATAATTAACGGAATACGCCCGCCAGCCTGGACTTCATCCAACAATACGTCGGTTTTTAAACTAAATTCCGCCAGTACCTGATCCGTATTATGAACGCAGATTTTTCCCGCATAAGGGTAAATATCAATTACATCACCCATATTTAAGGCGCTGACATCCACTTCAATAGGCAATGCGCCCGCATCTTCTAAGGTGTTAAAGAAAATAGGCGCGATTTTACCGCCCAATACAATCCCGCCGGCTCGTTTATTGGGAATATAGGGAATATCTTCACCCATGAACCATAATACCGAATTGGTGGCGGATTTACGGGAAGAGCCGGTACCCACCACATCGCCTACATAAGCAAGAGGAAAGCCTTTTTGTTTTAATGATTCAAGTTGTTTAATCGGACCGACAAGAGTTGGTTGATCGGGGATAATACCTTCTCGCGGCATTTTTAGCATAGCGTTGGCATGTAACGGAATATCCGGGCGTGACCACGCATCCTGCGCCGGTGATAAGTCATCGGTATTGGTTTCGCCGGAAACTTTAAACACGGTAACGGTGATTTTTTCCGCTAATTTAGGGCGATTGGTAAACCATTCGGCATTCGCCCAGGATTGCAGCACTTGTTTTGCATAAGGATTGCCTTGTTCGGCACGTTCCCGTACGTCATGGAAATTATCAAACATTAATAAAATGCCGGATAATTCTTTCGCCGCCGCCGGCGCTAGTTCCGGGTTATCAAGCGCGCTAAGAAGCGGTTCAATATTATAACCGCCTTGCATTTTTCCTAAAATTTCTACCGCACTTTTTGCTGAAATAAGCGGGCAAGCTACATCGCCTTTAGTCACTGCCGAAAGGAAGGAGGCTTTTACATAAGCCGCTTCGTCAACGCCGGCCGGAATGCGGTTTTTAAACAGATCTAATAAAAATTCCGCTTTATCCTGAGGCGGGTTTTTTAGTAATTCAATAAGTTGAGCCGTTTGATCGGCATTAAGCGGCTTGGCGACCACACCTTCTTTTGCCCGCTCGTCAACCTGTTGTTGATATTCTTGTAGAAAGTTAGCCATGGTTATCTCCCTTAAATTCGTTAAGTCGGCTACATATTGGCAATAATGTCTTCGGCAAACTCGGAAGTTGAGCGCAAGGTCGCTCCTTCGAGCATTTCGGCAAAATCAAATGTTACGGTTTTGTCCGCAATAGTTTTGGCAACGGCGTTTACTACTAAATCGGCGGCTTCCAACCAGCCTAAATGGCGCAGCATCATTTCTCCGCTAAGAATTAATGAACCCGGGTTGCCTTTATTTTGGCCGGCAATTTTCGGTGCCGTGCCGTGAGTAGCCTCAAAAATTGCCGCATCGTCACCGATATTGGCGCCCGGTGAAATACCGATACCGCCAACCTGCGCGGCTAATGCGTCGGAAATGTAATCGCCGTTAAGGTTTAAGGTGGCAATCACATCGTAATCTTTAGGATGCAATAACACTTCTTGTAAAAAGGCGTCGGCAATGCAATCTTTAATGATAATTTCGGTGCCCGTATTAGGATTTTTCAATTTCATCCACGGACCTTGATCAATAAGTTCCGCACCGAATTCTTTTGCAACCTGATAGCCCCATTCTTTGAAAGCGCCTTCGGTAAATTTCATGATATTGCCTTTATGTACTAAGGTAAGCGAACTGCGGTCATTATCTATTACATATTGTAAAGCAGCCCGCACCAAACGTTGCGATCCCTGCTTGGAAACCGGTTTAATGCCGATTCCGCAATCTTCGGTAAAGCGGATTTTAGTCACCCCCATTTCCCGTTGCAGGAAGTTAATCAGTTTATCCGCCCCCGGGGAGCCGGCTACCCATTCAACGCCCGCATAAATATCTTCGGAGTTTTCACGGAAAATAACCATATTGACAAATTCCGGGTGTTTAACCGGACTTGGCGTACCTTCATAATAACGAATCGGACGTAAGCAGTTATACAAATCCAAACCTTGGCGCATCGCCACGTTTAAAGAACGAATGCCGCCGCCTACCGGTGTCATTAACGGACCTTTAATCGCCACATGATATTGACGGATCAACTCCAGCGTTTCTGCAGGCAGCCAGGTATTTTCGCCATAAACCTGATTTGCTTTACCGCCGGCATAGATTTCCATCCATGATATTTTACGCGTACCTCCGTATGCTTTTTCCACCGCCGCATCAATCACCGCTTTCATCGCCGGCGTCACATCAACGCCAATACCGTCGCCTTCAATAAAAGGAATAATAGGATTATGAGGGACGATAAGTGCGCCGTTATCGGCGAGTTGAATTTTATCACCTTGTGGAATTTTAACTTTTGATTGCATATTGCCTCCTGCTTAGGGCGAGCCGTAAAAACATTTTCAAATTTAATCAGATATTAGAAACAATATCAGTAATTTATTCAATGTAAATAGGATTATTTAAAAAATTTCTAATTGGGTTAGAAATTTTTTAATAAACAGGCTTGTTTTTTTTATAAATTCAGGTATTAATTAAATTGTTTTAAATTTAAACGCTTCATACTTTGGGATGTTCAGTATATTCGCAAAATTAGAGAATAAATTTTAAAAAGAATTTTTCAGGAATTATATAGGAGTATAAATATGGCCGACAAAAAAGCAACACTGACGGTGGATGGAAAAAATTATGAATTTGATATTGTTAAAGGTTCATTAGGATATGAATCCATTGATATTCACGGTTTAAGCCAAAACAAACTTTTTATGTACGACCCGGGACTTGTTTCGACTGCCGTATGTGAATCCGCTATCACTTATGTGGACGGCGATGAGGGGATGCTGCTTTATCGTGGTTATCCTATCGATCAGCTAGCCTCTAACGCCGATTATCTTGAAGTCAGTTATTTATTACTGTTTGGTGAACGACCTACCAAGCAGCAATATCAGGATTTTTCCAAATTGGTTAAACGTCACACTCTGGTGCACGAACAATTGACCAAATTCTTCCAAGGATTCCGTCGAGATTCACATCCGATGGCGGTAATGTGCGGGGTAAGCGGCGCATTGGCGGCATTCTATCACGATTCTATTGATGTTAAAAAAGAAGAACACCGGGAATTGACGGCAATTCGTTTATTGGCAAAAATTCCGACCCTGGCGGCGATGTGTTATAAATATTCAATCGGTCAGCCGTTTATGTTCCCGCAAAATAACCTGTCTTATGCGGGAAACTTTCTGTATATGATGTTTGCCACCCCTTGCGAGCCTTATGTGGTGAATCCGGTATTGGAACGCGCATTGGATAAAATCTTTATTTTGCACGCGGATCACGAGCAAAACGCCTCAACTTCAACGGTGCGGATTGCCGCATCTTCAGGCGCTAACCCGTTTGCCTGTATCGCCGCCGGTATCGCTTCGCTTTGGGGGCCGTCTCATGGCGGCGCTAACGAAGCCTGTATTAATATGCTGGAAGAAATAGGTACGGTGGATAGAATTCCGGAATTTATTGCCCGGGCAAAAGATAAAAACGACCCGTTCCGCTTAATGGGCTTTGGTCACCGCGTATATAAAAACTACGATCCGCGAGCGAAAGTCATGCGTGAAACCTGCCATGAAGTATTGAAAGAACTGAATATTAAAAATCCGTTGTTCGATGTTGCCAGCGAGTTGGAACGCATTGCTTTAAGCGATCCGTATTTTATCGATCATAAATTGTATCCTAATGTGGATTTTTATTCCGGTATCGTCTTAAAAGCCATCGGTATTCCGACTTCCATGTTTACCGTGATGTTCGCCTTGGCGAGAACTGTGGGTTGGATTGCTCACTGGAAAGAAATGTATAAACAAGGAAACTTTAAAATTGCCCGCCCTCGTCAAATTTACACGGGTTACACGGAACGCGATTTTCCTGCGATTGATAAGGATTAATTCTTAATAACATAAAAAGTGCGGTGAAAATTTTAAAAATTTCACCGCACTTTTATTTTACTTTTTAAAGTCCTTTTACCCGCTGATACAACTCTGCATATTTCGCCCGTTTTTCAGCGTAATATGCGGTGCGTTCGGCATTCGGGTGATAAACTGCTTCCAACGGTAAGGGTTGGCAGAAATCCGCTATATCTTCATGGGGATTTAGCGCGATTTGTGCCAGTTTAGCCGCACCAAGAGCCGGCCCTACGTCACCACCTGTGCGATATTCCATGGTTCTGCCCGAAATATCCGCAAGTAATTGGCGCCAGTAAGCGCTTTTTGCACCGCCGCCTATTAAGGCGATGTTATCCGCCGTGACGCCGGTTTCATGCAATACGTCGATACCGTCCGCCAGAGCGAAGCTCACGCCTTCGATCACGGCTTTTGCCATTGTGGTTTGATCGTCGTTATGGCTTAGTCCCCAGAATACGCCTTTAGCGTAAGCATCGTTATGGGGAGTGCGTTCGCCCGAAAGATAAGGCAAAAAAATCGCCTCGGAATTGACCGCACTTTTTTCCGCTTTTTGAAACAGAGTTTGAATATCCGCAATGCCCGTGGCTTTTTTCACCCAATCTACGGCGGAGGCGGCACTTAAAATAACCGACATTAAATGCCAGCGATCCGGCAGCGCGTGGCAGAAACTGTGTACCGCTTTTTGCGGGTTTGCGGTGAATTTATCGGTGACCACAAAATATACGCCGGAAGTACCCAGTGACAGCATGGCCTGTCCCGTCTGATATAAGCCGATACCGATAGCGCCGGCTGCATTATCGCCGCCGCCGGCAACCACCGGTACCGCATTCATTTTCCAGTTTTTAGCAAGATCAGCATGAAGATAACCCGTGATTTGATTACCTTCAAATAGTTTCGGCATATTATTTTCATCCAGCCCGCAGGCGTTGAGCAGAGATTTATCCCAATCTCGTTTTGCCACATCCAGCCACATGGTGCCTGAGGCATCGGACATATCGGAGGCGTATTCGCCGGTCATCATTAAACGTAAATAATCTTTCGGCAGCAATACTTTACTGATTTTTTCCGCAATAGCGGATTCATGCTTATCTACCCACTTGAGTTTAGGTGCCGTGAATCCCGGCATCATTAAGTTACCGGTAATTTTGCGGGAACGGGGAACGAGTTTTTCCAATTCTTCGCATTCGGCGGAACTGCGTCCGTCATTCCATAGTATTGCCGGACGAAGCACGTTGTTTTGTTTATCTAACAGGGTGGCACCGTGCATTTGTCCGGTTAAACCGATGGCTTTTACCGCAGATAAATTCTGCTGCTGAGCAAGCGCTAACATGGCGAGATTGGTGGCATACCACCAGTCTTTGGGATTTTGCTCCGACCAGAGGGGATGCGGACGGGAAATTGGGAGAGGATGTTGAGTTGTGGCTATAATTTTTTGCGATTCATCAAGCAAAACCGCTTTCACTCCTGAAGTGCCTAAGTCGATACCAATGTACATAATTGTTCTCCGCTGGGCGGGGATTTATTTGCGCCCTTATATAAATAGAAAAAGGGCAGGGATAACTCCCCGCTCCTTGTATCTACGACATTAACGATAAATATAACCGTTCACCAAGTTTTCAATATATTCCTGCTGACCTGAAACCGGGTTAGGGTCAAGGTTTTGCGCCGCTTGAGCCAGCGCTTCCAGTGAAGATTTACCGGCTAATATTTGTTGGCCTAATTCGCCGTTCCAACCCGCATAACGTTGATCGACGATATTTTGTAAAGTGTGATCTTCAACCATTTTAGCGGCGCGTTTTAAAGACAACGCCAATACATCAATCGCGCCGATATGACCGTGGAATAAGTCATAAGGATTAATACTTTGACGGCGGATTTTGGCATCGAAGTTGAAACCTCCCGTAGTTAAACCGCCGGCTTTTAAGATTTCATAAATAGCTAAGGTGTTTTCTTCCACGCTGTTCGGGAATTGATCGGTATCCCATCCTAATTGCGGATCACCGCGATTGGCGTCGATAGAACCTAAAATATCCAGTGCGGCGGCGGTTGCGATCTCATGTTGGAAGGTGTGTCCCGCTAAAGTTGCATGATTCGCTTCAATGTTGACTTTGATTTCTTTTTCTAAACCGAATTGTTTTAAGAAGCCGTAAACCGTCGCCACGTCATAATCGTATTGATGTTTGGTTGGTTCCTGAGGTTTCGGCTCGATTAATAAGGTGCCGCTGAAACCGATTTTGTGTTTGTGTTCCACCACCATTTGCATAAAACGACCGATTTGCTCGCGTTCACGGCGTAAATCCGTATTTAATAAGGTTTCATAACCTTCGCGACCGCCCCATAATACATAGTTTTCCCCGCCTAAGCGTTTGGTTGCGTTCATAGCATTAAACACTTGTGCTGCGGCACGAGTGAAAATTTCAGGATTCGGATTGGTTGCCGCACCGGACATATAACGCGGATTACTGAAGCAGTTTGCCGTACCCCATAATAATTTCACCCCGCTTTCCGCTTGTTTTTGTTCCAGGATATCCACAATAGTATTGAAATTGCGTACATATTCTTGATACGAATTCCCTTCCGGCGCGATATCCACATCGTGGAAACAGTAATAAGGCACACCTAATTTGGTTAGAAATTCAAAGGCGATATCCGCTTTTTGTTTTGCCGCCGCAAGCGGATCCGACATTTTTTGCCAACTGCGATCAAGGGAACCTACCCCGAACATATCGTTGCCGTTCCAGCAGAACGTATGCCAATAACACACGGCTAAACGTAAATGTTCCGCCATGGTTTTACCTAAAATCACTTCATTCGCATTATAGTGTTTGTATGCGAAGGGATTAGTCGAATCCGCACCTTCATATTTTACTTTTTCAATTTTATCGAAGTAGTTTGTCATAATGGTTTCATCCTAGATGAATGAGAGTCAAAATTTAAGTTCGTACTCATCTTCATAAAAATCCAATCGCACTTCAATTACGTTATTTCATTTTCCGATTCAGATAATTGGTAATTGTGCCGTAGATCACAAAAGCAAAAAAACATAATCCAAAAATCATTTTTCGAAATTGAGCTACGGTCTAGAGTATGAAAAATAAACAGCACATGATAAGCATGTTTAATAAAGGAGAATAATTATGTCTGGTGAAAAAACAAGCCGTTATGTTCTCGGTGTGACATTAGTGGCAACATTAGGCGGACTTTTATTTGGTTATGATACCGCAGTTATTTCGGGTACGGTATCTTCGTTGGATACGGTATTTATTCAACCTAAAGGACTGCCCGAAATTAGCGCAAACTCGTTACTAGGTTTCTGCGTGGCCAGTGCATTAATCGGCTGTATTATCGGTGGCGCCTGTGGCGGTTATCTCAGTAGTAAATATGGAAGGAAAAAAGCCTTATTAATTGCAGCGCTCCTCTTTCTTATCTCGGCTTTCGGTTCCGCGTATCCTGAATTTGGTCTAAAAACAATCAATGAAACGAATAACATTCCTTATTATTTAAGTAATTTTCTGATTCAGTTTGTTATTTATCGCATTATCGGTGGTATTGGAGTAGGCATCGCATCCATGGTTTCTCCTATGTATATTGCAGAAATCACGCCGGCCCGTATTCGCGGTAAAATGGTTTCGTTCAACCAGTTTGCCATTATCGCAGGGCAATTAATCGTTTATTTTGTTAACTATTTCATTGCGTTAAATGGAGATAATACATGGTTAAATATGCTCGGATGGCGATATATGTTCCTTTCGGAAATGGTTCCGGCGGCATTATTTTTAATCCTGTTGTTTTTCGTACCGGAAAGTCCGCGTTGGTTAGTATTACAAAATAAATTTTCTCAAGCTGAAATTACTTTATTAAAATTATTAGGCGAACGCTCAGGTAAAACCGAATTACAGAATATCGTTTCTTCATTAGAACATCGCGTTGTAAAAGGAGCACCGTTATTTTCCTTTGGATTGGGCGTTATTGTTATCGGTATTGCGCTCTCTGTATTCCAACAATTTGTCGGTATCAACGTTGCTCTTTACTATGCCCCTGAAATATTTAAATCCCTGGGTGCAAGTACAAACAATGCATTATTACAAACCATTATTATGGGTACCATTAATCTGTCTTGTACTACAATTGCAATTTTTACTGTGGATAAATACGGACGGAAACCGTTACAAATCATTGGCGCCTTAGGTATGGCAATGGGTATGTTTGTACTCGGCATGGCATTTTACGCAAATTTATCCGGAACTATTGCCTTAACCGGCATGCTTTTCTATGTCGCGGCATTTGCTATCTCATGGGGCCCGGTATGTTGGGTACTTTTAGCCGAAATATTCCCTAATGCAATTCGTAGTCAGGCTTTAGCTATCGCCGTAGCGGCACAATGGATTGCAAACTACATTGTTTCCTGGACATTCCCGATGATGGATAAAAGTTCTTATTTAGTTGAACGCTTTAATCACGGATTTGCGTACTGGGTCTACGGCTTAATGGCTATTCTGGCCGCATTATTCATGTGGAAATTCGTTCCGGAAACAAAAGGCAAAACGCTGGAAGAACTGGAATTATTATGGAATAAAAAGTAGCTGCCAGATTTTCATAAATAACACACCATGTTTATGGTGTGTATTTTTATGAAAATCATATAGATAGAATGAAATAGAATGATCTGGTAGTATTTGCTACTATTCTTTCATGACAAAGGAATTCTACAATGAAAAGCGGGTTAAAACATCATCGTATCGCACTGCTTTTTAACGCCAACAAAGTCTATGACAGGGAAGTGATTGAAGGCGTCGGGCAGTATATTCAGGCATCGCAATGTTTGTGGAATATTTTTATTGAGGACGATTTTGTTTATCGGAAGGAAAGTTTACATAACCTGGATATTGACGGCATTATTGCGGATTTTGACGATCCGGAAACGGTCGCCATGCTGGAACATACGGAAATTCCGGTGATTGCCGTGGGCGGTTCTTATCAAAACCCTGCGTTTTATCCTCATTATCCCTATGTGGCTACCGATAATTATGCTCTGGTGGAAACCGCATTTTTGCATTTAAAACAAAAAGGCATTAATCAATTTGCGTTTTACGGTTTGCCGAATGAAACGCCGAAGCATTGGTCGGAAGAGCGCAAAAATGCTTTTATGCAGTTAATGGCGGATTACGGACACCAAACCTATATTTATTTAGGCGAACAGGCGCATTCCGATAATTGGCTTGAAGTGCAATCCAAACTTTGTGACTGGATTAGCCGTTTGCCGCCCCATACGGGAATTATTGCGGTCACCGATGCGCGAGCCAGACACTTATTGCAGGCTTGCGAGTACCTTAACATTGCGGTTCCCGACGAGCTTTGTATTATCGGCATTGATAATGAGGAGCTTATCCAGTATTTATCCCGGGTTTCGCTTTCTTCGGTGGTACAGGGTACCAACCAAATCGGTTATCAGGCGGCAAAATTATTAGATCAGTTACTAAAAGGGCGCCCGGTCAGCCAAACCCCGATTTTAGTACCGCCGTTGCGGGTGGAACAACGCCGTTCCACGGATTACCGTTCTCTTCATGACCCATTGGTTATTCAAGCTATGCACTATATTCGTCATTATGCGACCCAGGGTATAAAAACGGAACAGGTGCTGGATCACTTACGTATTTCCCGTTCTAACCTTGAGCAACATTTTAAAGCCGAGATGAATAAAACCATTCATCAGGTTATTCATGAGGAGAAACTGGATCGAGCAAAAAATATGCTGAAATTTACAGATGTGCCGATCCAGGAGATTTCGGATATTTGCGGTTATCCCTCATTGCAATATTTTTATGCGGTATTCAAAAAAGAATACGGTCAAACCCCCAAAGAATTCAGGGAACGCTAAGGTCTGTTTAGAGAAAAAGTGCGGTCAAATTTTATTGAATTTTTATTTTTTTAACTTTCCTTCCGCATATTGCAATAAAAAACCTAATTCCCTTTTAGCTTTTTCCGACAATACTTTGTTATCCACTAAAATCTGTGTGGCGCGAGCTTGGATGAATCGAATGTAATCTAAATTTTGCGTTTCTTCAAATTGCTTTTTGGCGAAATACATCTCATTGAAATCTTTGGTAATTTGAGAAAGCATAAGCTTTTGCCCGAACATTACCATGAACGCAATTACTAAACAAATCACCGCGGCATAACCACCGTATTGTTTGGAAAAGTAATAACAAAGGCCGGCGATAATAAAAAGTGCGGTCACTAATTTAGACGAATTTTTGAGGTAGCCTTCCGCCGGCGGCGCTTTGATGAAATCTTTGAAGTTCATAAATATTCCTTAAAATTTAACAAAATTTGACCGCACTTTAACAAAAAGTATAGGCAAAAGACAGGGCAATCTTTGGAGAATAGATTGCCCTTAATAATGCGGTTGTTTGTGATTAAGCTAAAATGCCTAACCAATAACCTAAAATACCTACGCCGAATAACGCGAAGATAATGTACATAGCGTTCACTTTTTTACGTAATAGATACATACAGAAGAAAGTGAGAAGCAAAGCGGCAAGGCCCGGCAACAAATCGTTTAATACGCTTTGTACGGTAGTGACTACTTCTTCGCCCATGGCATTGTGGTAACGGGACAATTCCAACGGAATATTAATACTCGTCCATTTGGAAACTAAAGACCCCATAACAAAGAGACCGAGGATTGACGCTCCCTGAGTCAGTTTTTGTAAGCGACCGCCGCCCATATCGGAAACAATTTCAGTTCCTTTTGCGTAGCCGTATTTAAAACCGTACCAACGGGTTAATGCACGGCAGATATTGATACCGATAAAGAATAATAATGGACCGAGAAGGCTGCCGCTAATAGCAAGACCCGCACCAAGAGCGGCAAGAACCGGACGTAACGTACCCCAGAAAATCGGATCGCCCACACCGGCTAACGGCCCCATAAGACCGACTTTAACCCCGCTGATTGCCGCATCGTCAATGTCTGTGGCACCGTTGGCGCGTTCCTGTTCCATAGCGGCGGTCACGCCCATAATGGCGGAACCCACCCAAGGTTGAGTATTGAAGAATTCCAGATGGCGTTTTAATGCCGCCGCCTGGTCTTCTTTTTGGCTGTATAAACGTTTGATTGTCGGAATCATGGATACGCAGAAACCCATAGCTTGCATACGTTCGAAGTTAAATGAACCTAATAAGAAGGTTGAACGCCAGTAAGTTGCGCGAATATCGCGTGCGGTTAATTGTTTTTTATTTTCTGACATAATGTTATTCCTTCTTATAGACCTTCAAGTTCATCATCGGCAAGCTGTTTTTGTGAGGTGCTTGAAGCCGGCAATTGCGCTTGGTTGAAACGCGGATTTAATTGGATATAAATTAAGGCGAGACACGCACCTAACATACCAAGACCTACTAAGTTGTAGTTAGAGAATGAAGCGATAACGAAACCGATAAAGAAGAACGGCATTAACGCACCCGCACGCATCATATTGATAACCATCGCATAACCTACAACAACGATGAAACCGCCGGCGATTTGTAAACCGCGGGTAACCACTTCAGGAATTGCATTTAACGCGGCGGTTACCGTGTCTGTACCGGCAACTAAAGCTACGGCTAAAGTCGGAACGGCAACACGTAAGGCTTGTAATGAAAGACCGGCAAAATGGCAAAATTCAATGCCGCGGAAGTTTGCCTGTGCGGCATAATCATCGGCTTTGTGTTGTAGGAAGATGGTTAATGTACGGACGAAAATGGTCAATACCTGACCGGCTGCCGCAACAGGAATCGCGATAGCAATCGCCGTACCTTTATCCTGACCGCCTTTAATTACAAGAATCGCAGCGATAACGGAGGCAAGTGCCGCATCAGGCGCCATTGCCGCACCTACGTTCATCCAGCCCAGCGCCAGCATTTCAAGCGTACCGCCTACAATAATACCGGTTTGCAGGTCGCCTAAAACCAAACCGATTAATGTACAAGCCACTAACGGACGGTGCGTTTGACGTTCGTCAAGAACGGAACCCATACCGCAAATTGCGGCGACAAGGGTTACAAGGATAATTTCCATTGTAGTCATAGTGTTTTCCTTTTAATTAGAACTTAATTTCATCAAGACGTTTTTTATCAAGTGGTTCCTTTTTATTCGCCGCAACTTGTTGAAGCGACATATCCACGCCTAACTCCAATAATTTGTAGAATGCAGCCAGGTCGGTTTGGTTAATTGCGACGGCTTGTGAGATTAATTGATCCCCTTCATTAAAGGTCATCCCGCCCACATTCACATTTCGAATTTTTACACCGCCTTCAATCAAGCGCACGATATCGGAAGGGTTGGTAACCAACCAAATGATGTTTTTGCCCGCATATTTTGGGTTGTGCCATACTTTGATCGCTTTATCTACGGTGATGACATAGCCTTTCAAATGTTCAGGCACGATTTGCAGCAGTAATTCGCGGCGGATAGCGTCATTGGCAACTTCGTCGCTAATGGCAAAAATAGCCTCGCATTTCACCGCTTTCGCCCATGAGGTCATTACCTGTCCGTGGATCAAACGGCTGTCGATACGCAATAATGAAATATTCATATTGCCTTTTAAGTTCGGATCTCGAGGTGCGGGTGCCGCCGCCGGTGCGACTTCGGCTTTTACCGCCGGTTTCGCCTCTTCTTTTGGCTGACGAAAAGATTTTACCGCAGCCAAGCCCACTTCTTTCGCCGTTTCGACTAATTCCGGCAGGCTTGCGCCGTCTTTAGCATCCAATACTTCTAATAACATCGGTAAGCTGATACCGGTTACGATATCCGAATTTTCATATTCTGCGGCAACGCGGGCGGCGGCGTTATAAGGGCTGCCGCCGAATAAATCCACAAGGAATAGTACGGGTTCGTTTTCAGGCAAAGTAGCGATAATAGCTTTATATTTCGCGACTAAATCGTCACCGCCTTCACCGGGAAGGAAAGTAACGACATGGGTGTTTTCATCTTCACCGAAAACCATCGCCGCTGAGTTGACGATTTCTTGTGAAAATTTACCATGCGTCGCAACGATAAGATGGGTCATTTTTGCATCTCCATTCGATTAATCATGAGGAATTTTTAGATAAAACGTTTCAGCTTGCATTTCAAAAAAAAGCAAACGTTTGCTGATAGAATTAAGTTTATTCTGATTAAAATTATTAGCAATTGGAATAATATAAAAACATGATCTTGATCACGCTTTTGAGGTAGAAAATTAAGCAAAAAAGTGCGGTTAAAAAATGAAAATTTTTATAATGAGGAAGATTGCCTGATATTTTTAATAAAAATTCCCGATTTTCGACCGCACTTTGTAAAAATTAGCCGTTAAATATATTTAAGCATTCTTTTAATAGCAAAGGAAATTCTGTAAAACCCTGGCGGGCCAGAAAATGCCCGGCATTTTCTACAGTTAAATAAGAGGCTTGTAAATTTGCCGCTAATTTTTGCGTGTATTTGGGGGCGACCACTTCATCATTGGAGGAGCCAATCACAATACGTTGCGGAATATTGGCGATTAATTCCGGGTAATAAATCCGTTGCAGGGTAAAAGATGTGAGCTCGGGCAGATTGTCTAAAGGCTCATCAAAACCGGCCACCAGGATCAAACCTTTAATTTTCTTTTTTTGCCGCTGCAAATAGCGCAAGGTAGCGATACAGCCTAAGCTGTGCCCGATAAACACCGTATTTTCATCACATTGGTTGATATACGTTTGATGGTGAGCCAACCAAATTTGCGGATTCGGCTTAGATGAATCTGGCATATCAAAAATATTCGTATGGATTTGATGAGGAATAAGCTGATTTTTTAACCATTGAAACCAGTGGGACTGCGAATTTGCCGTGTAACCATGGGTAATATAAAGTTGTTTCCGCATAAAAATGTTCCTTTTTTGCTGTTATTTTAGGCGGAGGACGGTGAAATTCCAATAAAATTTCTTTCCAGTATTTTATTCCGTAATTATTGTTCGATTTAGAGCTATAAATTAAAGTTTTTATTAAATTAGATTTAATCTCTACATTTTTTGTTTTATTTAAAATAAAAAACTATAAAAATTATAAAAAATAAATAAAAATAATTCATTTTATAAAAAATTAGCCCGATTATGCTATTGACTAGATGATAGATTGGTTTATATTTCCATTTTCATATTATTCAAATTTTAAATTAAAAGGGCTGTGAGAATGACAAAGTCAAATTCTACACGTGAAACATTTTCGGGGCGTCGCGCCTTTATTTTTGCCGCAATCGGTTCGGCTGTCGGTCTTGGAAACATTTGGCGTTTTCCATATACCACTTATGAAAACGGCGGCGGCGCCTTTATTATTCCTTACTTAATCGCCTTATTAACAGCGGGTATTCCATTATTATTCCTTGATTATGCTATTGGTCATCGCCATCGCGGCGGTGCGCCTTTATCTTACCGCCGTTTCAGTAAACATTTTGAAGCTTTCGGTTGGTGGCAGGTGATGGTGAATGTTATCATTGGCCTGTATTACGCGGTAGTTTTAGGTTGGGCGGCAACTTACACCTATTTCTCATTTACTATGGCGTGGGGTGACAAGCCTATCGATTTCTTTATCGGCGAATTTCTGAAAATGGGCGATATTACACAAGGTGTTAGTTTAGAATTCGTGGGAATGGTAGTCGGTCCGTTAATCGCCGTATGGCTGGTAGCGCTTGGCGTGCTGGCTTTAGGCGTGCAAAAAGGAATTGCCAGAACATCCTCGATTTTAATGCCTGTGTTAGTCATTATGTTCTTAATTTTAGTGATCTCGTCCTTATTTTTACCGGGCGCGGCAAAAGGTTTAGATGCGCTATTTACGCCGGACTGGTCAAAACTCTCCAACCCGAGCGTTTGGATTGCGGCTTATGGGCAAATCTTCTTTTCCTTATCTATTTGTTTTGGGATTATGATTACCTACGCATCTTATTTAAAGAAAGAGTTTGATTTAACCGGTTCGGGTTTAGTTGTCGGTTTTGCTAACAGTAGCTTTGAATTATTGGCTGGTATCGGTGTGTTTGCGGCACTTGGTTTTATGGCTGCGGCATCCGGACACGAAGTGAGCGAAGTGGCGAAAGGCGGTATCGGTTTAGCGTTCTTTGCTTTCCCGACTATTATTAACGAAGCGCCGTTCGGTCAGATTCTTGGCGTGTTATTCTTCGGTTCTTTAACTTTTGCTGCGTTAACTTCATTTATTTCGGTAATCGAAGTTATTATTTCGGCAGTACAGGACAAACTTCGAATTCGTCGGGCTAAAGTGACATTTATTGTGGGTGTACCGATGATGATCGTTTCAACCCTATTATTCGGCACAACAACAGGTTTACCGGTGCTTGATGTGATGGATAAATTCGTCAACTATTTCGGTATTGTCGCGGTCGCCTTTGTTTCGTTAATTGCGATTGTTGCCAATGAAAAATTAGGTTTACTGGGCGATCACCTAAATGAAACCTCTTCCTTTAAAGTCGGTTTTATTTGGCGCTTATGTATCGTTATCACAACGGGTATTCTGGCATTTATGCTATTCAGCGAAGGCGCGAAAGTATTCGCCGAAGGATATGAAGGCTACCCTAGTTGGTTTGTTAATAGCTTTGGTTGGGGAATGGCTGTTATGCTGGTTATCGTCGCCGTGCTGCTTTCACGCTTAAAATGGAAAAACGAAGTTCAGGTTTCGGGGGAATAAAATGAGTACGACAGCAATTATTATGATGATTATTTCCTTAATCGTTATCTGGGGCGGGCTTGCGCTTGCAGTTTTGCGTTTACCAAAGGAATAAAAAAATCAGGAAATTCAGACCGCACTTTTAAAGTGCGGTTTGTTTTTTGATGTTTTTTTGACTGAAAAATAAAAGAATTGCTGAAGTTTTCAGCTAATAGTTAAAAATTTAAATTTTTTGACAAAAAAAGCTTGCAAAGGGAGTCGAAATCCCTATAATACGCCTCACACAACGACGCACCGTTGTGAAAACTAACAACAATCCGGTGCGTCGTTCTTTTTTGCTCTTTAACAACTTATCAGACAATCTGTGTGGGCACTTGAAAGATTCGTTTAAACAAAAAATTTAAATAAGACTTAGAGTGCTGAACAAAGTTAATTTAATTAATGATTTATAGTCAGTATTTTGAGCGATTGAACTTTTTAAATTGAAGAGTTTGATCATGGCTCAGATTGAACGCTGGCGGCAGGCTTAACACATGCAAGTCGAACGGTAGCGGGAGGAAAGCTTGCTTTCTTTGCCGACGAGTGGCGGACGGGTGAGTAATGCTTGGGGATCTGGCTTATGGAGGGGGATAACGACGGGAAACTGTCGCTAATACCGCGTAATATCTTCGGATTAAAGGGTGGGACTTACGGGCCACCCGCCATAAGATGAGCCCAAGTGGGATTAGGTAGTTGGTGGGGTAAAGGCCTACCAAGCCGACGATCTCTAGCTGGTCTGAGAGGATGACCAGCCACACTGGAACTGAGACACGGTCCAGACTCCTACGGGAGGCAGCAGTGGGGAATATTGCACAATGGGGG